>JAITRU010000011.1 GCA_031288225.1 Holosporaceae bacterium
TTTCTTTTCTTCTTTCTTTTCCTTCCTAGGTTCCATTGCGCCGCTTCCAACATCCCCGCCCACCGTGGCATTTAGGGGAAATAATGTTGCTAGCAGCAATATTCCCAGGCATTTGATTACTTTTTTCATGTTTTTCATTTCCTCCCTTTTCTTCCGCTGTTTTTCCCATTTTGGCATCAACGCATCGTTGCATGTTTCCGCAAATCCTGAAAATATTCCGGAATTGGCGAAAAATTCCCGGCCGACCCAAAGGACCAGAAGTATATTTATTATAGCCCATAGACAAATTAATGTCAAATATTTTACTCAATTAATTGATGTATTTTAGAAAAAATATTGGATAATTAGCAAAAAATCAAATTCGTTAGCGCAATGATTTGGCTGATATTTGAGCAAAAATGCGCCATTGCAAACGCACTTTCAAAGTAATACCAAATCCCACCATCGATTAACTATTGCCTGCCTGGCAGCAGCTGCCATAGAGCGTGTTCGAGAAGCCATTTGGACAATCCAAAATGGGATTTGGTATAATTTATCTATAATGAACAAAATGCATATTCAAGTTATTTTAAATTTAGCTAAAAACAAATACGCGACGTTCCGTGCAAAGGGAAAAAACGCACAACGCCGCCACAAATTCCAAGTTTTTCATTTTTTCGTAGTTCGTTTTATCTTCATTTTTCCCTGATATTGCAAATGGTGCCGAACGAGGGACTCGAACCCCCGACCTGCTGATTACAAATCAGCTGCTCTACCAATTGAGCTAGT
Source organism: Holosporaceae bacterium (assembly GCA_031288225.1). GTDB lineage: Bacteria > Pseudomonadota > Alphaproteobacteria > UBA3830 > UBA3830 > BNWE01. The sequence goes on from JAITRU010000011.1 coordinate 769, forward strand.
TCGGCATTTTTTCCTGAACGGAGCCGTACACCTTATCACCATTCCAATGACCATTATAGATAAATTACTTTGAAAATGCGAATTTCGTGTAAACAGGTATAGAAACTGCAATGATTAACAGAACGAACTTTCAAAGTAGGTCATGTATATTATAAGATTCAACAATCAGAGCTTTTTGAAAAAACGTCAAACTCCTTAGCCGGAAGCTACATTGCATTACAACACCTCAACAATTGCACCACACCACCCAAATATGCGTAACTGCGCCCTGCCGTTTTGGAGCGAAACACCCACGGAACCAGCCTCAAGATAGGCAGCTGCGAAGATTCAGAGTATACCTATAAAATAATTTTTACTAGCAGAGCAATCCAACACTAGCCCCTGCGCAGGAAGGCCGGTATTTCCAGATCTTCTTCCTGTGTTACGACCTGTTGCTGGGATGGCTGCGGTTGCTGAAGTGATTGTTTTTGTTGAACCACAAAATCATTTACACTCTTCTGTTGCTGCTGCTGAGGAGAAGATTGGGATCCGCCGGATGAAAACGGCCGTCTCATGCCAGTTAATCGTTCAAACAAGGAAGGCGCCCTCTTTTTCTGTCCAATTTCTTCATGGGTGCTTAGTATTTCAGCGCTGCTAGAATTTGCAAAGGTCGCTCCCGGCTGATTACCACCGGCGACATTGGTACCGCCGCTACTGTAACCACCACCAGCCGGATTCTGTCCATGCATCGACTGAAGATGGGCACCGCTTCCAACAACGGCATCGAATGGCATTGTGGTGCCAGCCGGTGGCATCGGCGTTGGTACACCATGCTGAGCAGCTGCACCAAAATCTCTCTCGGATTGGCCATAATAGCCAACAGCCGCGTCGCTCCTGTCCTTCTCCTGGGCCTTGCCGAAACCCGCTTCCTCAAAGGCCTTAATTTTTTGCTGTACCGCAACCGCATCAATGCCAGTGGCTACGACTGACACTCTCATGCGACCATTCATCTTTTCATTAAACGTGGATCCAAATATGATATTGGCGTCCGGATCAACCTCTTCTCTTATGCGGTTGGCTGCCTCGTCAACCTCATACAATGTCATGTCATATCCACCAGTAATATTAATGAGAATACCCTTGGCTCCCTTCATGGAGACATCGTCCAGCAGAGGGTTGGATATGGCTGCTTCGGCCGCTTCGATGGCCCGGCGATCTCCTTCGGCATCGCCGGTCCCCATCATTGCTTTACCCATCTCACTCATCACCGTTCTTATGTCAGCAAAGTCAAGATTGATGAGGCCTGGCATAACCATAAGATCCGTAACTCCCTGCACGCCGGAACGCAATACATCGTCTGCCATCTTAAAGGCATCAGCAAACGTCGTTTTTTCGTTGGCAACTCTGAACAAATTTTGGTTTGGAATAATAATCAGAGTATCGACAAACTGCTGCAATTCGTCGATGCCCCGCTCGGCGATGCGCATTCGCGTCGTACCTTCAAAATGGAAAGGCTTTGTTATTACCCCTATGGTAAGTACACCATGTTCCTTGGCTAACCTAGCAATCACCGGTGCAGCACCGGTGCCAGTCCCACCTCCCATGCCTGCAGTTATAAAAACCATGTTGCTATTTTTTATATAGGATACGATCTCGTTTATGGCCTCCTCTGCTGCGGCTCTGCCTACATCCGGCCTAGCTCCAGCCCCCAGACCGCTCGTGATTTCAAGTCCAAGCTGGATGCGTTTTTCGCTCATGGATTGGAGTAATGCCTGGGCATCAGTATTAGCCACCACGAAATCCACTCCCTCAAGGTTTGATCTAATCATATTGTTTACGGCATTGCCACCTGCGCCACCGACTCCAAACACAGTAATTCTTGGTTTTAAATAGGAATCCGCACCGGCAGCGAAATCATCATTAAAAAAATCACCCTGTGCGCTTTTGTCCACTTGGTTCAAATTATCGGCTTCGACTGTCGGGGCCATGCAAATATCCTCCAGATTATAGCAGCGATTCATCACTGAATTTCGTTAAAGCACAAGGCAACGATAAACGCAAGATAGTACGACAAAAAATACCCAAACCACCATATTATTAACGCAATCCAGATGTTTTCTTGTGCTGGATAATAAACCACAATTGCTTATTTTACAAGTTATTCTCTATCCAGTTTAGTGTCTTTCTAAAAAAATTTGCGCTATTTTTCATTTTTTTTTTAGGTTTATCCACCATAATGCTAATTTCACTCAATTGTGCAAACTTTATCATACCCAATGCAACACTAAATCCATTATCGATCAAAATATTTTGTTCCGATGATTCACAGTTAATTTTTTTGAGATTTACTTTTCTGTTTAAAATGCCCATGGCAAAATCCTTTATGCCGGTTAAATTGCTGCCGCCTCCAGTCAATGTTACGCCACTTTTGCTGAAGTCATTATGGAATATTGATTCATCAATTTTTTTCTTCAAAATCTTCAAAATTTCTTCTACTCGATATTGAATGATGTGGTTCAGAGCACTCTTAGGAATTTGCTGTAGATCGATTACATTATTTTCCTCCACGGCCGGAATAAAAATCATATCCCTATCATCGTCAATGGAGACAAATGCCGCTCCGTGCAATGTTTTCAATCTTTCCGCACTGGCAAAAGAAATATTGAGTCCAAGCGCAATATCTTTTGTGATACTTCTGCCACCCAGGGGAATGGTTTCCATGCCACAAAATGTGTCGTTAAAGAAAAAGGATGCCGATGCTGTACTGTCTCCTATATCCACAACAATTTGATTTCCATTGTTCTGGGACTCGCCTATCACACACAATCCTGATGCATAGCCGGAGGCAACTATGCCGACTGGTTCCAAATGACATCGGGACAAACACAAGACTATATTGCGCAATTGCTGTTTCGGAGCACCAACAATACAGATGCTAGCACTTATCTGCTGAGCTATCATGCCAACCGGATCCTTCACACCATTCAATGAATCAACGCTGTACATTATTGGAATGGAATGGATCAAATCCATTTCCTGCATATGCTCGTCAAATGAAGATAGTAGTCGCACGATATCATCGTTTTTGATGATTTTGCCGCCAAGATATATGGATGCATTTACTATCCTGGATTTAATGGATGCTCCGGAAATGTTGACATAGACGGATTTCGCCAGATAATTTGCTGATTTTTCAGCTCTTTCTACGGCTGCGGCAACGGATCTTTCCACCGATGCCATATCGACTATTATGCCTGACTTTACTCCCAAACAAACACAGCACCCGGTGCCCAAAATACTGAAACGACCATCTCCAGAAACGCTTGCTATGCAACAGCAAACTTTAGAACTGCCTATATCCAACACTGTTACAACATTTCTACCTATCATATATTTATTCTCTAATGCTAAGCGCTATTTTCATTGCAATTTTCCGATGTCATCCGGTCCAGTATTCTTTCTGGTTACCACGACTCTGTCAAGCATACGGAGATCTATCGACTTGATATCTGGATTGAAAAATCCATCACTATCGGAGAGCTCCGATAATATGCCTATGGCGTGTAAAATTCTTTTTTCCGGTAGTTTTACGGTAATTCCTCGATTTATTCTCATGTTCCACCTTCTTTTGCTTATTCTGATGGCAAAAACTAATTGTTTCTCTATTTTTGGATATTGTGCCAAACACCTGAGTAAATACGAGACTTCCTTCTCGGCTCCATCTCCCACCACTATGGGGAGGTTGTTGAAATTACCTATGCCATCATTTTTTAGCACTACCCCATCTGCATCGACTAGGTATAATTTATATCTCGATTGCAGAATTGCTATTGGTATGCGTTCGGCAATGCGGACACTGATGGTGTCCGGAAATTTTCTGCTAACAACAGCGGAACGTACCCAGGACATATTCTCCAATCTTTTTTTTATTTCCCGAATGGAAACAGACATAATGTTGCGCCGATAGCGAATGCCGGATGCTTTTAGCAACAAAACATCCGGTACACGCTCATTCCCGTCAAATTCAACCTTTTGCACCAGAAATGGCGGTATATTTGCCGTTGTTATTGTATGAAAATTAAAAAAAATTGTTCCACAAACGATGCCTAAAAATAACAGGAATAAAATAAAATTGCTCTTCAGTGGAACAGCAAACAGATATAATACTTTCAAAGAAGAAGTAAAAAAACCATAAACACCTCCGGTGCCGGACAATTTCGATGTGTTTTTTCTAGTAGATCGTGCCATGGATTACTTTAATTTATGATCTCAGCAAAATTTTACATCAGCGAATACCGCAGACCTAGTGGGCCTTTGATAAAACCATGCGCATTGTGTGCAATTCTTCCAAAGTTTTTCCCGTACCAAGAACTACACAGGAGAGCGGATCCTCAGCAACAGAAACTGGCAATCCGGTTTTTTGCCTAAGCAATTCATCCAGTCGATGAAGCAACGCACCGCCACCGGTCATTAAAATACCTTTGTCCACAATATCCGATGATAATTCCGGAGGAGTATTCTCCAAAGCATATTTTACGGCGTCAATTATTGATGAAATTGTTTCTGTTAAACTATCCACTATTTGATTTTCGGTTATTTGTATTTCCTTCGGCACGCCATTTATCAGGTCACGTCCCTTTATTGCCATGGCGCGCTCCTTCCCGCTACTGGGATACACAGCAGAACCTATTTCCTTTTTTATTTTTTCCGCCGTTGTATCTCCAATGAGCAAATTGTGCTGTTTTCTGATGTAACTGATTATGGCTTCATCCATTTTATCTCCACCAACCCGAACTGAATTGCCATATACTATGCCACCCAGAGATAAAACAGCGACTTCCGTCGTGCCTCCGCCAATATCTACTACCATGGATCCCATTGGTTCCGTAACCGGAAGTCCAGCCCCTATGGCCGCCGCCATAGGTTCCTCTATAAGGTAGACGTCCCGGGCTCCGGCTCCTTCTGCCGATTCCTGAATGGCTCTTCTTTCCACAGCAGTCGCGCCGCGGGGAATGCAAATCACAATCCTTGGGCTAACAAATTTTTTTCTATTATGAACCTTTCGGATAAAACTCTTAATCATTTCTTCGGCTACATCAAAATCTGCGATAACCCCATCCTTCAACGGCCTTATGGCTGTTATGTTACCCGGAGTTCTGCCAACCATTAACTTTGCTTCTTCTCCCACAGCTAGAACATGTTTTTTCCCTCCGGATTCGGCCAGAGCTACCACTGAAGGTTCATTAAGCATAATGCCTTTGCCTCTGACATAAACCAGCGTATTGGCCGTTCCTAAATCAATCCCCATATCTGATGAAAACAATCCACGTAATGCACTAAACATCTAAGCAAAACTCCATAAAAAACACCGGCAGATTTTTAAGAAACCAGCCAATGAGCGGCAAAACTAGCCGATAGATCATTCTCCACTAAACTAGATAATTTACGATTATATCGAAGAATAGCTTTTTTATGCGGTCTTCTCAAGAAAATATTTTTCTCCGGATCCATAAAAAAATTACCAATTCATTTAGTATTCATTTAGTATTTAGGGCTATAATCGCGTGAATTTATTATCGGTAATTTTGTGGGGATTTCATGAAAAATAGAAAAAAAACGCTAATTTCATTGTGTTGTCTAGTTCTGCAAGGCTGCGGTGTTGACGATGATATTTTTTTGCAAAATCAGCATAAAGTTCCAAATTATGAAATGAACGCAGATAATTATTTTGATGACGATATTCGTGTATTAAATGATGTTATCCTGGAAAATAATGGCAATATCGTTGCAAACACATCCATACCTCCAGATACTTTAGAACTCATATTTCAAAGGGAACAAAGAAAAAGAAAAGAAGAAAAAGCAAATTTTTCAAAGAAGCAGATCCTTACAAATACGGAATCCTATGCTTCTGTTGCCGAAGTACCGTCCATGCCGGCTGTAGCTCCGCAAATTTCAGGCACATTAACGACGAAGGAAGATGTCAAAGGCTCAAATACAGCTGGCTTGGATAGCAAAAAAGACCCATCCGGGCAAATTAGGCCAGAATTGGGTTATGATCAATGGGACAATGTTTCCAGGTATTTAGCTGGCATGTACGCTCCTGATAATTTCAATAAAGAAGAATTCGCAAATTACGCAAAAGTTATAGAAGGCAAATTTTCAGGGCTAATGTCCAATAGCCTTGGTTTGGTAAAATCATGGTCCCGCGAAAATATTCTCGATAAAGTTGCCAATTGCCAGACTGTTTTTTATCCCTTCGGAGGTCCAGACGTGGCCTACGCCCTTGAGTTTTTTCCGGATGCTCAAACATATGTTTTAGTTGGATTAGAGCCCATCGGTAACTTTGATGCTATAGTTAAAGCCATAGGCAATCCAAATACACTGCGGCTCCTTACAACATCATTATCCACATATCTATCGAGTGGGTTTTTCATAACATCAGAAATGTCCAATCAACTAACCAACAAGAGCGTCAGAGGAACGTTACCTTTAATGCTCATCCAGCTATCTAGGCTAGGATTCACTTTGGATAAAGTAGAAAGTGCAAAAATTGGAACTTCCGGAGATATTGAATTTTCCGGGAATGGTATCGATTGTGTAAGAATTAATTGCACAAGAAATGAAGATGCTGCCCAAAAGGTGGTCTATTACGTAAGAACAAATCTAGGCAATGGCAATTCTCAATTGGATAATTTGTTTCAGTTAGTAAAGAAAAACAATTTTGTAACTTTCATAAAAAGCGCTTCCTACGCTCTTCACGATAGGTCATTATTTAGGCTAAAACAATTCATTCTTGCCAATACCAGCGCGGTTTTACAAGATGATTCCGGCATTCCATTTTCTTCCTTTGATGCAACATGGGAAAAAAATATTTTTGGCACCTACAATGGTCCAACTTTAAAAATTTTTAAAAATTATATACAAAAAGATCTTTTGAATTTTTATGGAACTCACGCTTGTGCTAGCATTCCATTTAAAATTGGATATGGATTCCGGATGGGAAGACCAAATTTGTTTCTGGGAATTTCTTCCGCGAAAAACAATCGGAAAGCGGAAGAATCAGCGAATAAAAATATCGATGATGAAAAAGCGTCCATGGAAGAACAATCCAAAAAAGGCGGATCTGAGCAAGGAAAATCCAGGAAGGAACAACGTCAGGTTGAGTCCATAAAAACTGTACCGCCACAGGAATCTCTTTGATGGCAAGTGAAACGCATGCAAAAATCGTCGGGGTCATTGGTGCCGGACAGATGGGATCCGGTATTGCTCAGCTGTGTGCCATGGCCGGATATAGGACGAAGGTCTGTGACGTATCAGATCATGTACTAGCAACGGCCCAGCGACGCATTGGGGAATCATTGTTGAAGTTGGCATCGAAGCGATTGCTGGAAAATAGTCCGAAAACAATAATGGAGCTCATTTCCTACGGTGTTGATATTGAAGATTTGAAAGATTGCCTGATATTAGTCGAGTCGGCCTTCGAAGATTTTGACATAAAAAGCAATATTTTGTATAAAATTGGAAGTTTTATGACACCGACCTCCTATGTTGCTTCCAATACCTCATCCTATTCCATAACATCTTTGGCAAAAATGCTACCTTATCCTAATCGGTTCATTGGATTGCATTTCATGAACCCACCGCCACTCATGGAATTGGTCGAGATTGTAAAAGGATTTCATACCGATGATGAAACATTCAATTTCTTTTGGAAATTTGCTCTTACTCTGAAGAAGGTTCCTATAGAATCAAAAGATTCGCCGGGCTTTATCCTAAATCGCATCCTGATTCCAATGATAAATGAAGCAATTTATTTGCTGCAGGCAGCAATTTCTACCCCAGAGCATATAGACGCAGCCATGAAATTGGGAGCGCACCATCCAGTTGGACCGCTTGCCCTGGCTGACTTAATTGGATTAGATACTGTATTGGCCATAATGAAAACGCTGAAAACGAAATTAAATCAGGAAAAATACAGTCCATGCCCATTGCTGGAGGAATATGTCGCCCGGGGATTTTTGGGGAAAAAATCAGGACGAGGCTTTTTTACCTATTAAATTTGGTGGACATGTTCGGCCGGGTTATGCTAGAATACGCCTAAGAGTTGTTGATGTTCAGGGGATGTTCTCCTTGATGAGTTGGTTTTGTTTGGAATAGGCCTGGGTGTAAAGGAGGGTTGAGATTATGAGTAAGAATGAGGTTGATGTTGCTCCGTTGAGTGATGATGAGCGCCAGCGGTGTGAGGTTTGGACAAGGGTTATGGGTTATCATCGTCCGCTGTCGTACTTTAATATTGGGAAAAAAGGAGAGCACGCGGAGCGAGTGCATTTTCTGGAATCCGTAACTTTTGGATCTTGTTGTTCTGATCGCTAAGGACATGGCTCTCGGCATCGGTGGTGTAGTATCGTTTACCACGGTTGATTATCCGTCTCACATTGCCGCGGTTGTGTTTCTGCAGGGTTGTTGCTGGAGGTGTGGCTATTGTCATAATCCACATTTGCAGATGTTATCGGCAAGAGACGCGATTCTCTGGAAGGATGTTTTGGGTTTACTGAAAAAGAGAGTCGGTTTCATAGAGGCCGTGGTCTTCAGTGGAGGGGAACCGCTAGTTCAGGAGTCGCTACCAGCTGCGGTGGCCGATGTTAGGCAGATCGGGTTATTGGTGGGGTTGCATACGGCTGGTGCTGTGCCGGAAATGCTAGCTGCCATCGTACCCCAGCTTGATTGGGTTGGATTCGATGTGAAGTACGTGTTCGATGAATACGCTCTGGTCACCGGTGTTGATGGCAGTGGCGCTAGGGCTCGTGAAAGCCTGAGGATTCTATTGGATTCCAATGTTTCGTTGGAAGTTAGAATCACTCTCTGTGAGCAAATAACAGCTGAAAAGCTGATGGAAATTGTCCGGGAGATCTCTTCTATGGGAGTTAGGGCTTTAGTTTTGCAAAAATGTCGAGACAAGAATGAAAATGTAGTTGAACATTCGGTGTTTTCTGATAAACTCCTGTGGGAGGAGGCGTCTACCTACTTTGATCGGTTGTGTATGCGGTAGTTGGTCGCTGATGGGATTATAGTTACAACAAGATAGGATCTGAGATATGGCTAACCATAAGTCGGCTTTAAAGAGAATAAGACAAAATAAAAAGAGAATGCACCATAACATCGATAGGATAAGTCGCATAAGAACTTTCATAAAGAAATTTGTTGCAAGCCTGGGTGGTGCGAATGCAGCGGACGGCTTTGTGCGATCTCAGTCTGAAATTCAAAAAGGTGTCTCCAAGGGCGTTCTGCACCCAAATACGGCGAGTCGCAAAGTTTCGCGCTTGCACAAGATGCTGAAATCAACGGAACCTAGGTAAGAAAGAACTTTTTGTACTTTTTTGTATATTAGTAATTCACAGGGTGTATGTAGGCGTGGCCTTGGTGTGTGTTCTTTTGTTTAGTTTCTGCGTCCATTTGTGTTTTTAAGACAATCAAGTGATGTCTAAAGTTTCAGAAAAAATTTCTCATAGTAAGGCTGGTGTCATGGACGTTTGGGCTGCCATTTATAAAAGGTTGCAAATTCATCTTGGCGCTTCCGTCGCCGATAGCTGGATATCTCCGCTCTCCCTAAGTAGGATAGAGGATGGTGTGCTGTACCTGCGTGCACCAAGCCTGTTTCTGCGGGATTGGGTACAGAATAATTATTCTGACAGAATTCTTCTCTGCAGCAAGCAAGAAAATAAAGATATAAAAGAAATTGATATATTCGTGTCAGAATGTTCTTGTGATGTTGCCGAGGGAAAAAATACTGAACCTGGCGAAAAGGTGGTTCCTTTCGGCGGAACATTGTCGTTCACCGAAAGAGTGAAGTTAGATGAAGCCCAGGATCTGGGTATACCGTTGGATCCACGGCTGACATTCGAGAATTTTGTGGTGGGCAAACCAAATGAACTAGCATATGCCGCGGCCGTAAGAATTGCCGAATCAGATAAGGTGGCATTTAATCCGCTATTTCTCTACGGATCCGTTGGATTGGGCAAAACGCATTTGATGAATGCCATTGCCTGGAGCATAAAATCCAGATCTCCCAATAGGAATATCGCCTATTTATCCGCCGAAAAATTTATGTATCAATTTGTGCGGGCTGTGCGATTTAGGGATACCATGCTCTTCAAGGAGCAGTTCCGATCAGTGGATGTGCTTATGATTGATGATATCCAATTTATCTGCGGAAAAGATTCTACACAGGAAGAATTTTTTCATACCTTTAATGCATTGGTAGATAATAAGCGGCAAGTTATAGTTTCAGCGGATAAATCGCCGTCTGATCTTGATGGAATGGAGGATCGCCTTAAGTCTCGTCTTGGTTGGGGATTGGTAGCTGATATTCACCCAACTACCTATGAGTTGAGAATTGGTATTCTGCAATCCAAGGCTGCTATGTGTCTAGTGAAAATTCCTGATAGGGTTTTGGAATTTGTAGCCCATAAAATTACTTCTAATGTTAGGGAATTGGAAGGAGCGCTTAACAGAATTGTAGCAAATGCAATGTTTGTTGGAAGAGAAGTTACCGTTGACAGCGCAAAGGAAGTTTTGGCGGATTTACTGCGCACCAATGACCGAAAAATTTCCATTGAAGAAATACAAAAAAAAGTTGCATCCCATTATGCAATAAGACTTAGCGACATGTCATCTACTCGCCGTGTGAGACAAATTGCTCTACCGCGGCAGGTGGCTATGTACTTGGCAAAAAAGATAACAACCATGTCATTGCCAGAAATTGGGAAAAACTTTGGCGGACGAGATCATACCACGGTCATGCATGCTATTCGAAAAATAGACGAATTAGTAGCAACAGACGAAAATGTAGCAGAAGATATCGCGTTGCTTATGAAAATTTTGGAAAAATAAATGACAATTTCAATTTTTGATATTGTCGTGTTTGGCAAAAAAACTCATTTATTATGACCAAGGACGTTGGGTCCCGTCCGTGGATAATTTCCGCTTAGATGGCAGAAATATTACTTCGGAACATTTGTTAGATTCTCGATTGGCAAATAGCATAAGATCATCATCGATATTCATGGTCGCATACTTGCTCTTGCTACGACCGTGCCTATTTGTACTATTCTTGCGAATTTTCTTCACACCGGCGGCATCTGTTTTTATCAAAATGCGTCTGTTCTTGATGTGTGCCACATAGGTGTGTTTGTCTACTTGAGAGATGTATTTTCGGCATGCCTTCGAATCGAACCTTTCGCGTTTCTGTAGACCAACGGATTTGGTCCATGCATCGCCAATGGACCGAAAATAACCCAAATGATTGAAGCAGGCGACTGTATTAGTCTTGATACCAATGGTTTTTGCATTTGGCGCTAGGAAAATGTCCGCAGTTGGTTGCAAAAAATAGATGGCAACACCAACCGGAATTCCAACGAATCCAATACGATTTATGCGATGTCTTAGCAGCGTAATTAGCAGCCCGGATAAAATAAGGATCGCCATTACGGTGCTAGACGGAGTCTGCATCACAAAAAATGATCCCGGCAATTGTGATATTTTTTCTGCAATTTTTATCAGCAAATCCAAGCAATATTCCAGCAGCAATAGCATCGGTCTTGCCGCATCGAATATCATAAAAAACAACGCCGTAATTGTCGTTGGCATGATGACAAATCCCATCAATGGAATAGCAATAACGTTCGCTAAAATACTGTTGAGAGTCAACTGATTGAATACGCTTACGGAAAATAGCGTCGTTGGTATGGAGGCAATAACGGTCGTTAGCATCACATTTGCTAGCCATTTTGTGCCGACGGGAAATCGCAATTCACGTTCGTAGAAAGCAACAATCGCAATAACTGCTCCAAATGACATCTGGAAACTAGGAAACAATATAACTTCCGGCATCAATAGCATAATGATGGTCGCGGCTATGGCCACTGATCGCATCGTAAGTGCTGTACGATCCAGCAATATAGCTGCCATTATCAATGTATGCATGATAAATGCCCGTATGGATGGAACTGAGCAACCGGATATGAACAGATACAGCAGCACAACGATCCATGATAGGCAAGCGGCTATTTTTTTCGTATTATAATACATTGATATAGGCAGAATGCAGCATAATAGTATTCGCAGAAGCCAGAAAATGAAAAATCCGATTATACCCATGTGCAATCCAGAAATAGCCAGAATGTGAGCTATGCCGGAGTTGGCGAAATATGATCTGATTTGTTTTGAAATTTCAGCCTTATTGCCGGTTATAAGTGCCTTGGCTATGGCAGCCGGATTGGTCGAGAGATTGGTGCTAATTTTCTGATCAATTTTGTGACGAAGTTGGTCCATAAATAGCAACAAAGATTGTTTTGGACTTGCTTTTTCTATGACTGGAGCCCTAATGATAAAACCACGAGCGGCAATCTTTTTGAAATACAACTGTTTTTTAAAATCATAGGCTCCCGGAAAAGCTTGGCCATAAATCGGTGATAGTATCGCCAAAAACGATACCTTCGTACCTGGAGAATAATCTTCCGTTGAAATTAAAGCTTTTTTCCCCTTCCAAGTGAGATGCAACCTATTGGATTTTTCGAATGGTTCATCAAATCCAAAATTTTTTCGACGACCTTGCACATGAACATCACTTACCACGAACGTCAATCCTTTCTCGGTTTTCTCACACGAGACCACTAGAGCATCGAAAGCGATTGGTCCAGCGATTTCTTTGTTTATCATTTGAGTACCCAGTTGTAGCGTTCTGAACTGCGACACAAAAAATCCAAGGCTTATAAGGAAAAGTGCGCATGCCGGTACCACAAATTTTCCAGATAGCTTAACAGTTAAACATAGCAGCAACAGAGTTATGACACAGACAGCGATATTTCCGTAAAAATTTGGTTCCCGTCGCAGAGAAAAATATAGGCAAATACCAAGTCCAATACAAACGGGTATCCAATTGACAATCCTATGTTTTTCGCTTTCAAAAAACTCATCAATGAAATTCACAATGTCTCCATTCGCAAGATTTGATTGTGTAAGCGAAAGTTATGCACTATGCTGTCGAAAATTTTACCTATATAATAGGCAGCATTAATTGATTATGGGTAAATGATCACATGGGTAATGTTGTTACACGGTTTGCCCCGTCTCCGACCGGTTTTCTGCACATAGGAGGAGCAAGGACAGCGCTTTTCAATTGGCTTTTGGCCCGTCATTATGGAGGAAAATTTCTCCTGCGCATAGAGGATACTGATCGAGCCAGATCCACTCAGGAAGCCGTAGACGCAATTTTTGATGGATTGAAATGGCTTGGCATTGAGTGGGACGATGAGCCGGTGTTCCAATTTTCGAGATGTGGACGTCATGTTGAGTTGGCGGAACAGTTGGTAAAAAATGGCGCTGCCTACTATTGCTATTGCTCTCCGCAGGAATTGGAACAAATGCGGGAGGAAGCAAAAGCAAAAGGCTTACCATACAAGTACAATGGTAGATGGCGAGATGTGGATCCACGGGATGCTCCTGCCGGAATAAAGCCGGTAATTCGACTCAAAGCTCCCACTGCCGGCACAACTGTGTTGATGGATATAGTACAAGGCAATGTTGCGGTTGCCAATGATCAACTGGATGATATGATCCTGGTGCGCAGCGATGGAACACCAACGTTTATGCTATCGGTGGTGGTGGACGACCACGACATGGGCATTACTCATGTCATTCGGGGAGATGATCACCTCACCAATACATTCCGCCAGATTCAAATTTATGAGGCATTTGGATGGAAACTACCTCTGTTTGGACATATTCCGCTTATCCATGGTTCAGACGGAGCAAAACTTTCAAAACGCCATGGTGCTCTTGGTGTGAACAGTTATCGAAACATGGGATTTTTGCCGGAAGCCCTATGCAACTGCCTGCTGCGCCTTGGGTGGTCGCATGGAAATGACGAGATTATTTCAATGCAGCAGGCCGTAGAATGGTTTACTACAGATAATCTCGGGAAATCACCTTCCAGGTTCGATTTTGCAAAATTAACAAATATGAATGGGCATTACCTGCGGGAAGCAGATAATAATAGGTTATTGAATTATATCCTAACCGCCTCCGGTGACATTGCCGAAGAAAAACGCGATCGTCTGCGCCTTGGCATGAATGGCTTGAAACAAAGAGCCAAGACTTTGCTTGAATTACAAGATCTATCCATGATATATATAGATGATTTTTGGTGTCCATTGCCGGATGAGTTTGGACTCTTTAGGGCCGGAGTAGAAATCGACCTTGCCGACGCTCTTAAAAATGTCGTTATTTGTTTTGGACATCTAGCAGAATGGACAGAGAAGGGTCTCGAAATTACCCTGAAGGAACTAGCTTCCAACAGTGGAGTGGCCTTCGGAAAAATTGCTCAGCTGTTGCGGAATATATTGGCTCGTAGAAAAGTCACGCCAGGCATCTTTGAGATGTTGGTGGTGTTTGGTCGCGAGGAAAGCATAAGGCGGATTGAATTGTTTTTGGATTATTACTGCTAGGAGAAAAGTTGTGAAGCGTGGTATTTATATTAGGTTCGGTTTCCGCGTATCTGGAATGGTTTTAGGTGTTCTTATGGGGGTGTTGTTTGCTGTTAATGAAAGCGTACATACGACAGCGCCTGGGGTGAACGCTCAGCAGGGACAAAAAAAACCATCTAAGCAATTGCCAACGCTACGCGAGAGGGAAATCTCATTACATGAGTCCATCAGATCAGCACTCAACTATAATCTTAAGCTATACGTCAGCAGATCAGAGAAACAGATCGCCGAAGTTGAGTATGATAAAGCAAAAATATCATTTTTCCCGGATGTTAGAGCGCATTTGAGCATGGGGATTGGGAAACAAAATACCAGCGGCTGGAACGAGCAAGGCATGCAAATTCCCGAGCGCGATCTGCATCCCTCCGAAACGCAGTTTGGTGTAACCGTTGCCCAAAATCTCTTCAATGGATTCTCGACAACCAATAACATGTACGCTGCCGGTTTCATTGCCCAATCAAAGCAGTATAAGCTAAAGCATGATGAGCAAGAGTTAATCATTCAGGTAGTCGAAGCTTATCTTAATATTTGGTGCGGTAGGCAGAAAGTGCAGGCCTATAAGAAAAGAGAAGAAAACATTTATAAGTTTTACATGGCTAGGAAAAGTAGCTATGATGTCGGCACTGGTACTCAGGCAGAAATTGCAGAGGCAAATTCAAAATACCAGACAGCGGTGTCCGAACGTATTAATGCTGAGACAGAGCTAATTTCCGCCGAATCACAGTTCGCATATCTAACCGGTATGAGTGCAAATGGAAAAATAGAGTTACCAATTTTGAATGCACAGTTACCAAAGAATTTGGAAACTCTCATAGCCATAGCAAAGGTATCGTCCCCCGGCGTAAAAAGTAGCAGATTGCAGGAAGATGCCGCTGATAAGAGATTGTCTGCAATCAAGGGAGCATTGGCTCCATCCTGCGATCTTTCGCTTCATGCAGACAGAAAAATCGGCAAATATGGTAATGATAATCGTGCCGGCGACAATTACTCAAAGTCTCTTGGAGCATCTTTAAGTGTTACTATTCCTATTTTTGCCAATAAGCAAGGTAACACATACTCAGAGATTGAGGCAGCCAATCAGGAAGCACTCAAAGCAAGGTTTATGGCTGAAAATACAACCACAGAAGTAATTAACGCCAGTATTGTAAACTGGAGCACATACGCGTCCGCTAATGCCCGTATTCAGTCAAGCCAGGCCGCAGTTGACAGTGCTGAGATAAGTTCCAAGGCTAATCTGGAAGAAGAAGCAGTTGGGTTGAAATCGAACACCGAAATTTGGGCGAACGAAAATACTTTGTTGGAAGCAAAGGTGAGTTTATTTAAGGCTCAAACTGAAAAAATCGTCGCCTATGTTAAGCTAAAAGCCTTAATGGGAGACTTAACGCTGGGATCCGTATCCAATTGTCTGAAGCACAGCTATGGGGCCAGCACCAGAGCTGTAGTCAGCAATGTGCCTGCTAATACAAAAAGAGCAGCTCGTCCAAAATCAGTGAAGCGCCCAGTTGCTAGGAAAGATGCGCCCTGATCCACCATTGTGCCGCGCATGCCGGATAAGCGCCTCATCAATAATGTAATAACATTTGGCTGCAGATTAAATGCCAGTGAATCTGAGTCCATCATGGAAATTGCAGCTGATGCTGGTCTTGAAGGGTTCACGATTATAAATACCTGCGCGGTAACGGCAGAAGCCGAGAGAAAATTACGCCAGACCATTCGAAAACTTTATAGCGAGAATAAAAACGTCAAGATAATTCTAACCGGGTGTGCATCCCAGCTGCACGCGGATTCTTACCTTAAAATGGATGGAGTAGTAGGCATTATTCCCAACGATAAAAAGTTATTGCTGCAGGAATATCAAAAATACCTGCACAAGCAGGATAACGATGTAAGTTACGGTAGCAGCGGCGACAGTCGTGATGGCTCTGCTAAACAAAGTCTCAGCACTTCGGTTATGGCTTCAGCTTCGGTTTCGTTAGATCTGCAGAAACGACCACAGAAAGTGCGCGGATTTTTGCAAATCCAGAATGGGTGCGATCAGCGTTGCACCTATTGCGTAGTCAGAATAACTCGGGGCCGCAATGTTAGCTATGCCAGCGATGATATTCTGCGGCTAGCAAGAAATATGATCCACAAAGGATATGCGGAAGTTGTATTGACGGGTGTTAACATTACCTCCTACGGTCGTGATAAGGGCACCGACAGTAAATTAGCGTTTCTTATCCATTATCTGCTACAAAATATTCCAGAACTCAAGAGACTGAGGCTGTCATCTCTTGATCCAGCCGACATCGACCAAAATTTACTGGACGTAATTGGCGGTGAAGAGAGGCTAATGCCACATATTCACGAAAGCATTCAATCCGGAGATAATATGATACTACGGCGCATGATGAGAAGGCATTCCCGGGAACAAGTGATCGAAATAAACAAAAAAATCGCGGCAATTCGTCCGGAAACAATATTTGGAGCCGATTTCATCGTTGGATTTCCAACTGAAACGGATGAAATGTTTGCTAACAGCGTTGGTTTGCTGGCGGAAGCGAACCTGACACTGTCCCATGTATTTCCATTCTCTGCTCGACCAGGAACGCCAGCTGCTCTAATGCCGCAGGTTAGCGGAACCATCATATCAACCCGATCGGAAGAGTTGCGCTCCAGATCTCGCGCGGTGTTGGATCAAAAGCTATCTGAATTTGTGGGTAATAGTGTACATGTTTTAGCGGAAAACGCCACTAACGCAAAAACCGACTCATTTTTAAAAGCAAAATCTATGAATACCATGATAGCTGGCAAGATTTATAAATTCGAATGCCTGTTGGTAGACAAAGGAACCATGGTTGGAATTGCCAAAGAGATGGTATGCTAAGCTAAATACCGGGGAGAGCTTGAGAAGGCAATGGAGTGCCTTCTTGCTTTTTGATTTGACAAAACACCTGGGATTGTGCTTATACTAGCCGGTATCGTGATTGTAATTTTAGCAATTGGAGATTTTGATTGTGGCTTTGAAGATTCGTTTAGCTCGTGGTGGAGCGAAAAAGCGTCCTTTTTATCGAATAGTGGTAACAGATTCTCGAAATCCGAGGGATGGCGCGTTTTTGGAGAAGATTGGTACCTATGATCCATTTTTGCCGTCGGATAATCCGGGTCGCATTGTGGCGAATACCGATAGGGTTAGGTATTGGCTCTCGGTGGGAGCTTTGGCCTCCGACAGAACTACGCAACTACTCAGCAGCCTCGGCATTTGCGAAAAACCGCCAATTGCTGATTCGCCAAAGAAATCGGCTCCCAAGAAGAAGGCCCAAGAAAAGTTGAAGGCACAGCGAGAAGCAGAAGCCGCCTTAGCCGCTACCGCAGCCGCTGCGGCCCTAGATGCAGCTACTGCAGCACAGTAGATAGTAACCATTTTTGCGTCGCTATGTCACTGTCGATTTGTGATCTGGGGTTGTGTTCTGGTTTGATGGGGAGTATACGCAGTGGTAGAGATTCTGCGCATAACCGGAGCGTATGGAATACGCGGGATGGTGCGCGCTGCCTTAATTTCGGACAATGTCAGTAGTTACAGGAAAATGTACGACGCTTCCGGTCATGAGCTTGGCTTTAAAGTAGTTAGATATGTTGGAGGCAAGGCTGCCGTTCTGGCTTTGGATGGTGTGCATGATCGCAGTGCAGCGATGTTACTGAGGGGGCGAAGTTTCTTCATAAAAAGATCTGATTTGCCACCTCTCGATGAGGGAGAGTTCCATCTTTGTGATCTAGTTGGTCGTGAAATTGTGTTGGTGGATGAGAATGGCGTTGCTGGCGAGTCGTATGCCTCAATTGGTGGCAACCCTAGGATCGTGGATGTCTATAATTTTGGGGCAGGTGATATTCTGGAAATATCTTGGAGCGGTGGCAGTACATTTCTGGTGCCATTTACCAGGGAAAATTTTCCTCCACCGCCTGCAACAGGCACCGATGGTCTTGCTGCTCATGCCGTACAGGATGACAACAATATCGCTATGGCGTTGGATGCGTTTAATTGCTATAAGGATCAATAATAGAACTCAGAAAAATATTCACTGTGCTTAGTGGTATTGGGAATAAGTATAAAATGGCACCGGTATGGCAAGCCAATGTGTTTACAATTTTTCCCGAAGCATTTCCGGGGAGTTTGGGTGTTTCTCTTTGTGGGAAGGCGCTGCTACAAGGCATTTGGAAATTAAACCTGATAGATTTGAAAAAATTTCCAGCAAAATCCGATCGCATAGATTTTCCTCCCTATGGAGGCGGAGCCGGTATGGTGCTTGCCACGCAGGTTTTTGCTGATGCTTTCACCCAATTGGATGACATGGAAAGAAATATGCGACGTTTCTACTTTTCTCCACGCGGAAGGCAGCTGACTCACAAAGATCTTCTTGAATTAAGTCGCTTTGACGGGATATCGATGCTCTGCGGCAGATATGAGGGCGTAGATCAGCGCATATTAGATCTCTATGAAATGGAGGAAATATCTCTGGGAGATTTTGTGCTCCTCGGCGGAGAAGTGGCAGCCATGGCCATCATCGAAGGTTGTGTTAGATTGCTGCCAAATATTGTGGGAGATGAAACGTCGCTGTTGGAGGATTCATTCCATGATAATTTGCTGGAACATGATCATTACACAAAACCAGAGCAATACCAAGGCTGGAGTGTTCCGGAAGTTTTGTTGTCCGGCAATCACAAAGAAATAGCGCAATTCCGACTGAATCAGTCCAAACAACTTACCATGAGAAGACGCCCCGATTTATGGGGCAAATATGTGTCGGAAAAAATGTTGCGCACCAATGATCATGAAAAGAAAGGAAAAACATGAACGTCACAAATCTCCAGCAACGATCTGATCATGGTGAAAGGAAATATGAGAAAAAAAAGGCACGCCACGCTCAATTGGCAGAACTGCTAAGCACGTACTCACAGCAATATTATGACCAAGACGAATCCACCATAAATGATGCGACATATGATGAGTTATACCAGGAACTGTTGCATTTGGAAAAAGAATATCCGGAATTTGCATTGTTTAGCCCATCACAAAAAGTTGGAGCAAAGGCATCTCCCAAATTCAAAAAGATTCCCCATTCTGTACAGATGTTGTCATTGGACAATGCCTATGGAGAGGAAGATATTGCAGCATTTCTGGAAAGAGTAAAAAAATTGTTGCCACCCTCGGGCAAGATTGAATTGATGCTCGAGCCAAAATTTGATGGACTATCGGCATCTCTGACCTACAGGAACGGAATTTTAGTTACGGCAGCCACCCGAGGAGACGGATTTGTAGGCGAAGATGTAACAAAAAATATGCTTACACTGGAGTGTGTTCCAAAGAAAATACCATCACCTCATACTCCAACCCAAATGGAAGTGCGCGGCGAAGTGATGATGCTCAAATCCGATTTCTTTGCATTAAATGCTCAGCGAGAAAAAAATGGGGAAAAGCTGTTCACCAATCCCCGCAATGCAGCATCCGGTTCATTGCGCCAATTGGATTCCGAAATAACCAAAACAAGAAATTTGACTTTCTTCGCCTATGCGATTATTTCCGATGATATAAATTTATCTTCTCAAAAAGAAGTGCTAAACCTTCTGCTGCAATTTGGTTTTTTGGTATCAGACAAAGTTCACCTGTGCTCCACCCAGGAGGAGGCATTTGCTTTCTACAAAAAAATTGAAAAGCAGCGGGCTGAATTGCCCTATGACATCGATGGCATTGTATATAAATTGAACGACCTTAATCTTCAGAAACAATTGGGAGCATCTGCTAAATTTCCGAGACATTCCATAGCCTATAAATTTCCGGCACAGCAGGCCCAAACAACCGTGTTGGACATAGTAGTTCAAGTGGGGAGGACCGGTAATATTACTCCCGTTGCAGAATTGAAACCCGTAACCGTAGGCGGAGTTGTTATTTCCCGAGCAACTCTGCACAACAAAGATGAAATAGAAAAATTGGACATTCGCATAGGAGACAGGGTTGTGGTTCAAAGAGCCGGAGATGTTATTCCTAAAATTGTATATCCATTGCTGGATGAGCGCCCAGTGCATGCAACGCCGTTCACATTTCCGACCCATTGTCCCTGCTGTGGATCAGCGTTGGTACGGGAGGAGACAGAAGTTGCAATCAAATGCCTCAATTTCAATTGTTCTGCTCAATTGGTGGAAAGACTAATCCACTTTGCGTCCAAACTGGCGTTTAATATTGATGGATTAGGAGAGCAGAATATACGATTCTTTTTTGAATCAGGCATCATCAAAACTCCCACAGATATATTTGAATTAGAAATCCGCAATGATCAATTGCAGCTGCAAAATAGTGAAGGTTGGGGACGGCAATCGGTGAAAAATTTGTTCAGCTCCATCAACCAGGCCAGAACCATTCCGTTGGACAGATTCATATATGCTCTTGGTATACCCCAGGTGGGTCGATCTATCTCTAAATTGATGGCGAATTTTTTCGTTAGCTACGGCAATTTTATAAACCACATAAAAAATCATCGATTGGATTCTCTATTGTCTGTGGCTGGCATAGGCAATTCCATTGGAAATGACATAAAAAATTTCTTCAACAATCAACAAAATATGAATGTTATGGAAAAATTAGCCGGAGATGGCGTTTCCAGTGGTATGGTAAATGTTGTGGATGTTGGTGGTACTAGAAGCGGATTACTTACCAATAAAACCATTGTATTTACCGGAACGTTCGAGACAATTTCCCGAGAAGAGGCAAAAGAATTGGCGGAAAAGCACGGAGCAAGAGCAGCCTCTTCCGTATCATCTAAAACTTCCTTGGTGGTGGCTGGAGAAAACGCCGGACAAAAGTTGCATCAGGCGCAAAAATTTGGGATAACCGTTATATCGGAACATGATTTTCTAAAAATGATTCAGCAGTAGCGGTGTTGAATTTCCATCATGAATCATGGATAGCGATCTGGTTCATGATTTCATGACTTTCGGATGAAAAGAATATGGCCAAAAAAAACACGCATCAGCGTAATTTTATTCGCAATTCTCGATATATTTTCAAAAAATTAAGAACAACAAAAGCAATTTTACAGCTAATCGCTGCCATTTTATTACTTATCATGCTGCATCTTTCATTTGCGAAAAACATGATCAACAATCTACAAATTGCCTCCACCACAGCTAAGACTTACATCAGTGAGTCGTTCACAGCCGTTGAAGATTATGTTTCCGGATTTATTTGGTATCTAGTGGATGCCAACAAAGTACACCAAAAACTTCGGCAACTACAGATGGAAAATCTGAAATTACAGGAAGAAAATCGCAATTTGTCGCAATTACTGACAGAAAACGTCGAATTGCGCAGACTCACATCCATGATTGCTCTGAATGACGATACCCATAGGGTAATAGTGGCCAGAGTCGTTGCAAAACTTTCCAATGATTACACACGATCGTGCGTTTTCAACGTCGGATCCTCCGATGGAGTTGTGGCAGACAACATTGTTAAAAATATTGATGGACTTGTGGGCCGAATAGTGGAAGTGCACGAAAATTGGTGCAGAGCCATGCTCATAACCGACATGAAATCCAGCATTCCCGTAAAAATTGGAAAAAACAACATAAACGCCATAGCTAGCGGCAACAATTCAGGACTACTGCAGGTTACGACAATTCACGAAGATATAACCATCCACTCCAACGATACCGTGATGACGTCTGGCTATGGCAACATTTTTCGAGATGACGTTCCCGTCGGAAAAGTAATCAAAAAAGGAAGTATATTTTTCATAGAACCAGCTGTTAATTTCAATGAATTAACCTACGGATGCATTCTAAAATAAACTAGATTGAAATCCTATTCGACACGAACATTTTTACATTTCTGGCATTATTTGGTTGGATGCTCATGTACACCCTTACCACATTCGAAGGCAGGCGCTTTTCAATGATATTCGGCCATTCGATAATGACAATATTTGAATAAAATGCATCATCCAGCCCCAATTCCTCAAATTCATCCATTGATTCCAATCGGTAACAATCGGCATGCCATAAATCTGGTAGTGAATCTTTCATGGAGTATATTTGAATCAAAGAAAAAGTCGGACTCGTAACGTCTTCTATGGATGGATTTAAAAATTGGATAAAATATTTTGCAAAAGTAGTCTTACCAACACCAACATCTCCGTACAAAGCCAAACAATGCCTCCCATTATTGGTCATAAAATTTGCTACACTGGCGGCCGCTTGCCTTGTATCATTGGTGGTAGTGCAAGAAAATTCCAGCGACGGCGATGCCACACACACATAACTGCCTGCAGAGTCGATTTGCATCATTACTCCGACCATTTATTCACTAATAATTTGTCCATATCCAACTCCTGCACTTTCTTCTGCATCACAAGGTCGACAATATTTGCTGCTATTTTTGCGCAAACCTCATCCATAATCGCGTGTTCTTCCGGTTGAAAATTCGACAACACATGCGCCGCTGTCGGTATTCTTGCAGGCCGTCCCACGCCTATGCGTATGCGCCAGTAATCTCGTCCTACCGTTTCATCGATGTGTTTTATGCCGTTGTGTCCACCACTACCACCACCCTTTTTAATCTTAACTCGACGAACAGCGAGATCGATATCGTCATGCAGTACGTACACATTATCCGGAGAAATTTTATAGGCACTCATCAAATAACTGACAGCCCGACCAGAAAGATTCATGAAGGTTTGAGGCTTAGCTAGTATTAATGTGCTGCCATTTTCCAACTTCAGCGGGGCAAAATCCACAATATGTGCGACTGCCTTGAAGACACCAGCGCCATGGTCCCTAGCCACACGATCAATAATTCTAAAACCTATATTATGTCTATTGTGAAAGTACTTAGTTCCAGGATTGCCAAGTCCCATGAGCAATATTACGGATGAAATTTGCGTTTTCTTCGTCACCAATGCCGCCAAAAAATCCAATAACGCCTGCATCAATTCCCCGAAACACCACAATATTATCTTTTTACATTTACAGAGACCACAGCCGCAGACGACACCGCATTTCATCATCCGTGAACAACACGTCAATGAATGTGCACATCTACTTCTTAGACTCAGCAGTTTCTTCCGTCTCCGCCACCGTCGTTTCTTCTTCTTTCTTCAAAATCGTAGGAGCAACCACCGTTGCAATGGTGAAGTTCCTTCCACCGCTTGGTAGACTTACTCCATTCATAAGTTTTACATCATGAGCATGCACCGCATGGTGGAATTCGAAACCCGCCAAATCTACCTGAATGGATGCCGGAATGTTATCCGGATCACACACCACATCCATCTCGTGTACCAACACATTTAACACTCCACCCTGCTTTAATCCAGGAGACGCTGTTTCATTTACAAACGTTATCGGCACACGGACCGTAACGCGGCTGCCTTTGCCAACCCGCATGAAATCCACATGAATTGGACAATCTGTGACAGGATGAAACTGCACATCCTTAGCAACAAACTTTTGTCCTTGCTTTTTGAGGCCAGTAAACTCAAACACAGTGGAAAAAAAATTAGATTTGTGCACATATTTGTCCAGCAGCTGCTGACAGATGCACATGGCCTCCGGTTCCTTACCATCGCCATATATGATGCAGGGGATGAATCCACCTCTTCTATCTGCTTTTGCACAGCCAGTGCCAAATTCTTTTCTCGGTTTTACTTCCAAAACAACGGTAGACATTATAACAACTTCCCTACGCTACAAGGACAACTTCCCTTGCCTCAACATGGGAACTAACGCACCCATGCACCCAGCACCCCAGCAATCGCCACCCACTTCACGGGGCTAGTCGATTAACAAATTAGGTATAAACCACTATCAACGGGCTTACATTATATAGCGAACTTCCTCAGCTATCAATGAGGCAATTGATAATTTACGAAATTTTTCCGGCAATTGGCGCGAAATTTCGATGCTATCACTGATGATTATCTCAGAAATATCTGATTTTTCAAGTTTTTCCACAGCTCCGTCCGACAAAATTCCGTGCGAAACATAGGCAATGACAAACTTACTGCCGGCTCTGTGCATTGCATCGGCGGCATGGCACAACGTTGCGCCGGAATCTATCATATCATCTATCACAATACATATTCTATTATCCACTTTACCGAAGTAGTCGACTTTTTTTAGATCTCCAAATATGCTTCGGGCTTTGTTGCATATGGCAAAATTGCAGCCGATGGATCTGGCATAGGCATCTGCCCTGTAGGCTCCTCCAAGATCCGGAGACACAACAATTATCTGCTCCGCACCATATTTTGTTATAATATCAGCTTCGAAGATTTTTTGGGCGCTAATATGATAGACTGGTGTATGCATTGGTGGTTCGCAGTGATTGTCTAACACGATGCACCCGCTAATATTGCCGGCAGATTCCAATAATTTTGGAAATAATCCAGCTCCAAAAGATTCGTTTCTATTTTGCCTATCTTGCCTGGAATAGCCCAGGTATGGAAGGCATAATATGATGCTGGATGCATTTTTCATGGCATCCAACAGTAAAAATAATTCTATCCAATCATCGCTGGTGACGGTGGAACCTACCACCATGACATGTCCGAAAGATTTTTCAAGAGAAACGTATAATTCTTTGTTATGAAACACTCTTACTCCAGCTGGCACAGCAGTGATGTTTAAATCTTTCGCAATTGCCTTCGCTAGTTCTTTAGAATTCCTTGTATAGACAATATCCATATTCACACCTCATTAACACAAAAACCACATCAATTGCAACCGGATACCGTTGCCAAACCAGCGATTGTGCATCAGTATCCCACAATACCTTCTGCGTATTCCATGGCATTAAAGTGTCTTAGATCTTCGATACCTTCTCCTGTACCAATGGCTAGCACGGGAATTTTGTGCCTCCGTATCAATGAAATAATAGCACCCCCCTTGGCTGTACCGTCCAGTTTTGTAACCACCACGCCATCCACACCAACTTTATTCAAAAAGACTTCTACCTGCCCATGGGCAGCTTGTCCCGTAATGCCATCGAGTACCAATATTGTAATGTGCGGAGCTGTGTTATCTATTTTTTTCATAACTCTTTTGATTTTTTCCAATTCTGCCAGGAGA
Organism: Holosporaceae bacterium; assembly: GCA_031288225.1. GTDB lineage: Bacteria > Pseudomonadota > Alphaproteobacteria > UBA3830 > UBA3830 > BNWE01. The sequence continues at coordinate 26,391 of JAITRU010000011.1, forward strand.
TCGTCGCGATTTTGCATGCGACCAGCAGTGTCTATCAATACCACATCATTGCCGTTGGCATTTGCTTCTTCAATGGATTGGAAAACCAAACCAGCAGCATCAGCTCCGTCTGCTGCGCACAAAAAATCGACACCAACATAATTTGCCCAGTATTTAAGCTGTTCAACGGCAGCTGCCCTGAAGGTATCCGCAGCCACCAGCATGGGACGGTGCTGTGACCGTTTCAGTATATGAGCAATTTTCGCTAGAGTCGTGGTTTTTCCATTACCATTTACTCCAACCATCAGCATAACATAGGGCCTACCAGCAACGGCAATGTTGTTTCCCGACGATGATTGCAGTGTTGATAATTTTTGCAAAAAATCCGACTCATATGGCAATAGTAGCTGTGCAATTTCGTTGGCCAAAAATTTTTTAATTTCATCGCTGGAGGTATTCTTGGGAAATTTTTTTTCGGCAATTTTTCCAGATAGCTCTGCAGCAACAACGACGCCCACATCTGCCATAATAAGAGCTTCTTCCATTGCCTGCACAAAATCGTGATCGCCACTGCGACCTGAAATGCATAGCGCAATTTGGTTTGATGTTTTTTTGAGAGCAAATTTTATTTTTTCAAAAATTTCCATCACACTATTTTTTTTGAACTATATTTTCGTTCTCGTTCTTTATTTCACCACCGGATTGCCATGCTGCGGGTGTATTTTGCTGCTCCATTGGTGGTTGTTTATCGTCCATACCTTGTTTCGTTGCTAGTTTGCTTTCTTCCTGGCTAGCAGCACTTCTTAGTTCTTTTACTAGGTTGTTTATTGCTTCACGCAGCTGCTCTTTCACAAGCTCATTATCCTTTGTTTTCTCAAAAATTTTTGCAAGAATCTGAAAGACAAACTTATGCATCAACCGAGGCTCAATTTCTATATCCCCGGCAAATTGCATTTTGGTCGACACTTGTCCCATAAAAAGCGTCACTACTTTACTATAAGTTTCATGTAACCTATTTATACCATCGATGATGGCCAGTATTTGCGCAGAGTCTACCAGCTGGCTATTCCTTATGATCTCCTCCATATATCGCAGGCACTCTCTGGTTTTTTTGATTGCCTCAAAACATGTGGCTTTTACCTCATCCGTACTGACTCTTTCTATTTCATCGAGATTATGGGACACCCACGCGAACAGAACGTCGCAAATTTTATCCACCGGCAAATGCATCAGTGAAAATTTGCGCATCTTTTGTTCATCTAGCTCGGCTCCGTATTTTTCATAGATAGCACGTAGGTTCTTTAGCTCTTCGGTGTCTGCTGCTGCTGCATCCGTAGAACCATTGGACGTGGCGCGTAGATGCACCGGAAACAACGTTGCAAACGGCATGCACAACACAAGCAACAAGCACCGTAACACTTTCCTGTCATCCGCGCCGCCAACCAGTCTGTTCCAACACTTTGCCAGTGTAAACATTTATACCTTCTACAATAATTCATAAATGCAAAAAATTATGCGCTTATGGATCATTTTACTGTAATTTGACATATATCTTTGCCACCACCGCCAACAGCAATATCGCAACTATGTTAGTAATTTTTATCATGGGGTTGATAGCTGGACCAGCTGTATCTTTGTACGGATCACCAACCGTATCTCCGGTAACAGCAGCTTTGTGTGCTTCGGATCCTTTGCCGCCAAAATTTCCGTTTTCTATAAACTTTTTTGCATTGTCCCAAGCTCCACCCCCGGAAGTCATGGAAATTGCTAAAAAAATACCAGTCAAGATGGTACCAAGTAGCATGGCACCGACACTGACCAATGCCGCCCTTAGTCCAGCACAAGCCGCCACAACGATAAATAGCAATATGGGCGCCAATACTGGCAGCATTGACGGAAAAATCATCTCACTAATGGCTGCCTTGGTGAGCATGTCAACGGCTGCTTTATAGTCTGGCTTTGCTTTCCCAGTCATAATGCCTTTAATCGATTTAAACTGTCTGCGTACTTCAACCACAACCGCGGCGCCGGCTCTTCCAACCGCCATCATGCCACATGCTCCGAACAAGTACGGCAATAACCCTCCCATAAACAACCCAACAACCACATATGGATCCCCAAGAAAAAAGCTTACGTTCAGTGTAGGAAAATAGTAGGCAATATCCTGCGTATAGGCCGAAAATAGCACCAGCGACGCCAGCCCGGCAGATCCAATGGCATAGCCCTTGGTAACTGCTTTGGTGGTATTTCCGACTGCATCTAGCTTATCCGTTACTTGGCGAATGTTTTCTGGTAGTCCGGACATTTCTGCAATGCCTCCGGCGTTATCCGTAATGGGGCCGTAGGCATCCAGCGATACTATCGTACCGGCCAAGGCTAACATGGAGGTGGCAGCTATGGCTATGCCGTAGAGTCCCGCCTGCAGATAGGCGCCTAGAATACCGGCACAGATGATTATTACGGGCGCAGCAGTAGATTCCATCGATATGGCCAACCCCTGAATAATATTCGTGCCATGACCTGTCTCGGAAGCCTTTGATATGCTAATGACCGGCCTGTAGGAATAGGAAGTGTAGTACTCAGTCACAAACACCAATAGCATCGTCACAATTATCCCAATAATGCTACAGTTGATTAAATTACATCCCGTAAAAATTTGGTCGGAATTAAGTACGCAGAAAGTCGCATCGCAGGCGAACATTTTTGTGGATACTAGCCATACGATGGGGATGGAAAACAATGCCGTTACGATCAAACCTTTGTAGAGGGCATGCATAACATTTTGTTTTTTCCCTAATGTTACGAAAAATGTCCCCCATAGTGAGGAAAAAACGCACACACCGGCAATTACCAGCGGATACATCATCAGTACTTCTTTTTCTGCATTGTTGAAGAAAATACCAGCCAATATAATTGTCGCAGCAATCGTTACTATATAAGTCTCGAATAAGTCAGCCGCCATACCTGCACAATCTCCGACGTTATCTCCCACATTATCGGCAATAACGGCAGGATTTCGGGGATCATCTTCCGGAATTCCAGCTTCTACTTTGCCAACTAAGTCTGCTCCCACATCAGCCCCTTTGGTAAAAATACCACCCCCAAGACGAGCAAATATCGAAATGAGGGAAGCCCCAAAACTCATGGCAATTAAAGACTCAAACACCAGCCGCTCATCAGCTACAAATCGACGCACGCAGAAGAAATAGCCACTAATTCCCAACAGCGCAAGCCCAACTACCAAAAATCCCGTAACAGATCCAGCTTTGTAGGCAACGGATAACGCACGAACTATGCCATCCCTGGCAGCTTCTGCCGTGCGTACATTGGCTTTCACGGAAATATTCATGCCGATATAACCGGCAACGCCGGATAGGATAGCCCCAATGGCGAAGGCCATAGCCAGCAATACATTCACAAACGACAGCATAACAAATATTATGGCACCGACAACGCTGATCGTTGTGTACTGTCTATTCAGATAGGCAGATGCTCCCTCCTGAATTGCAGCAGCAATTTCCTGCATACGCGCATTACCGACACCAAGCCGCAATAAATTGCTTACGTTTATTGCTCCGTAGACCAAAGCAAGCAAACCAGCAATGATAACCACGAATTCCCAAAACACCATAGGCTTCTCCATCGCACTTAAATACAAACCAAAAAACGTCGACTACCCATGAACAATTTCAATGCATTATTTACAGCATAACCTCGACTGTCTGGAATATACCATAAACATGCAACGTATTGTACAGAATAAAAAATAAATAAGTGTAAAATTTCGGTGTTCATAAATTCAACGGCAGTATATCCCTGGTACAGGGCCTGCGCATGGAGAACATCAACGATACACTCAATCACGCTGAAAAAGAGGAAACCATTAGCAATCAGGTGGAAGAATTCATAAATGACCGAAAGTTGAGCATAAAAACCGGTGGATAAGTTGGGAAATTATCCGATGAACAAAAAAGGAATTATTGGAGCATAGGGTTAAAGTATAACTAAAGATGTTGCACACAAATTATTGCGCCGAAGTTGGATTTTTGTGTTAGCATTGGGCCCATGATCAAAAAAGTAAAATCCAAAAGAAAAAAAGCACAGCTAGTCGAATGCTGTACCAATATATATCCCTATGTAAAACAATATTTGTTTCGTACAATTGTGGCAATTTTTATAACTGTACCGGTGGGTATCATGGATGCCATCATCGCCTGGTCACTAAAACCGTACATGGACATAGTGATGCTGCAGAAAAACATAGCGTCCAGCTCGCATATTCCAGTCATGATCATTGGTTTTAGCTTCATTCAGAGCATATTCAATTATCTTTCCAACTACATGAATGCGTGGGTTGGTATGCGCATAGGCTGCGATTTGAAGTACGATCTATTCAGGAAATTGCTCCAGTATGAATCAGCATTTTTCGATCGAAATACATCCGGTGTCATTCAAACAAGGTTTAACGCAGATGTAGACGCAGCTTGTTCTGGGCTGATGAATCACATGAAACTGTTTTCCACGCGGTTTTTTTCATCCCTATCTCTATTGGCTGTGCTGTTCATCAATTCTTTGTCATTGGCACTGGTGGCATTTACAATTTTGTTCATCTCCATGTATCCACTTACGACGATTCGTCGGCGCATCAGTAATATCATGCATAAAACTATTTTCTCGGGAGCAGCCGTAATAACCCACTATATGGAGGCATTCCAGGGCAATCGCATAATCGCTGCCTATAACCTCAAAAAATATCAGATACGAAAATTTTTTAAAACGCTGACAGATGTATTTCATCTGGAAATGAAAATGGCAAAAAGAACAGGCATGCTATCTCCGGTTATGCATTTTGTAATTTCCATCGGCATTGCGCTCATCATCTGGTTAGGTAGTCACATGATTATTAACAACCGGTTGACAATTGGAGAATTTGTTTCCTTCATTACGGCCCTGCTAATGCTATACCAGCCGATAAAATCAATCGGAAATGATTATAATGCACTCCAAAGATCCATCCTGGCCATTGATAGAGTTTTCAATCAGCTGAGGGAAGCAACTAACATGGATGCAAATCCCAATGGTATAAAATTATCAGCGGTTACCAACACCATCGAATACAAGAACGTATGCTTTGCGTACCAGAAAGATCGACCAGTTTTGCAGAATGTGTGCTTTTCCGTGAAGGTCGGAGAAACTGTTGCCTTCGTCGGCAATTCTGGCGGTGGGAAAACCACCATAGTAAATTTACTACCACGATTCTATGATGTGACATCCGGAGAGATTCTCCTGAATGGATTAAGCATAAGAGACTATAGCCTAGAATCGCTGAGAGATAAAATTTCCGTCGTTTTTCAGGAAAGTTTTCTGTTTAGTGGCTCCATTAGGGAAAATATACTTATCGGCAGATACAATGCCAGCGAGGAGCAACTTAAGGTTGCTATAAAATCCTCTTGCCTTGAGGAATTTGTATCGTCTCTTCCCAATGGATTGGACACAGAAGCAGGAGAGCGTGGTGTAATGCTTTCCGGAGGACAAAAACAGCGGATAGCCATAGCTCGTGCGTTTCTAAAAAATGCTCCCATCCTAATTTTAGACGAAGCGACATCGGCATTGGATGCAAAATCAGAAGCAGTTGTGCAGAAGGCATTGGATAATTTAATGAAAAACCGCACGGTATTTATGGTATCCCATCGATTATCCACCATAAAAAATGCTGATTACATTATCGTCATCAATGACGGAGAAGTAGTGGAAAGTGGGTCTCATGATTATCTAATGCAAAGGAATGGAGCCTACGCGTCCCTTCACCGGGCCCAAAGTTTGTAAAAATTTTCGCAGCGTAAATGTCCGGGTACCGTCTTTGGGTAGATATACCCAATCACAGTGAGATTTCAGACGAAAAATACTGTAATCACAATAAAGACTCACCAATAAGATCCAATTTCTTACGATGATTGGGTATACAACATCTTCCTTGCCTTCACTATCCTGGGCCACTCATCTAACCCAATGCGAGCGGAACGTAATTGCTTCTTACCTTTTCCCAAAGAAAGTGATGGCTTGCAACATATGTTGCGGTAATGGAGCTGTGATTTTTATATTCCATTCTTCCAGGAAAATTTCATGGGCATGCAGAAATAGAAAACCTTTTGGGAAATCCATTGATGCTGCTGATGCGGCTTCCGGCACCCTTTCGTTCGTTATCATTGCTGCCGCTGCGGCTACTGACCGCTTCTTCGTCGCCATTTTCCCATATTTCGCATCTCCCAGGATAGGCGCATGGAGAACACCGGCACAGTGTAATCTTAATTGGTGCTTACGGCCAGTGAGAGGTTTTAATTCTGCCAAAGTATATTTTCCCGCTGTTTGCAGTGGATAATAGTGGGTAATCGCGCGTCGTGCGCCAGGATTTTGCCTAGGTGTTGCGATGCGCATTCTTTCTTCATTTCCTAGAAAAGATTTTTCCAGAAAATTATCGATAATTCCTGATTTTTTGATTACTCCTTCCAGTACAGCCAAATAAGTTTTGTGTATCTTATTTTCCCTGAACAATTGAGTCAATCGGCGAGCCATGGGCTGTGTCTTGGCCACCAAGAGAACTCCAGACGTTTCCCTATCGAGACGATGCACTAAACGGCATTGGCCATCGCCATGGGTGTTGATAAACGTTTCTACGCAGATAGACACTCCGGTTCCCATTTGCACGGCCAGGTGATTGGGCTTGTTGATGGCTAACATATCGTCATTTTCAAAAATGATCATTTCCCGCAGGCTTGCTAGCAATTGCTCCTGGGATGGGTGATGAAAAAAACTTTTTGAATTTTCTTTGCTCTTCGTGGCTATCGCTCCAGGCACAGTCCTAGCACCGAAATCAGAGGTGACAGTCGTACCAACGCCGTTACCGCCTCTTGTACCGGAAATAAATGGCGCAAAAATTTTGATTACATCTCCGGTCCTTACTCTATCGCTGGCTTTTACTTTTTTCCCATTGATCGTAACGCGATGGGTGCGGAAAATTTTTTGCAGGAAAACATAACTAAAACCGCGGCAGATGTTTCTAATCACCCGATCGGCTCGCGAATCATTTTCTTCAATTGTTACAATATATTCCACATCGATAATTCCAGATTGTGCCCCAAATTATATCAGCTATATCGGGTAATTTCAGCACCTATGTGGTATACAATTTGTTATATAATTGAATGTATAATTTTCGACATATGTATATCGCAAAATACTGAAGAAGTGATGACTCACAATGTTTTTCAAGACTCCAAATTTTTGGTTTTCTCCACCAAATTCACTGCTACGTTGCCTGCTCAAACCATTGAGCGCTATCTACTCTGCCGTTTCTCACATGAATTACGAAAAGCAGTACAAATATAAGAGTCCTGTGGCAAAAACAATAGCAGTGGGTGCCATAACCGCAGGAGGATCCGGAAAAACCGTTGTTGTATCGTCACTTTGCGGTATTTTAAAAGCCCACAGGAAGAAGGTTGCTGTTCTGAGTCGTGGATATGGTCGTAGATCTGATTACGGCATTAAAAACATCATCAAAGTTGATCGTGCAATCCATTCTCCCGAACAAGTTGGAGACGAGCCAATGCTACTAGCCCAGGTGGCGGACGTTTTTGTCAACGAAGATCGATCAATGGGAGCACAATTTGCGGAAGCCACCGGTATCTACGATTTTTTTCTACTGGACGATGGCATTGCCCAAAAGGATATAAAGCCGGATCTGAAGTTCGTTGTTATCGATAGCCTACAGGGATTCGGTAACGGTGAGATATTACCTCTGGGCCCCAATCGATTCAACTTTGAGCGCATAAAACACGACATAAATGCTGCCATCATTCTAACTCACCAAAAGGCGATCGATTTATCACTGCTAGAAGCACAAATTCCCGATTCTGTACCCATAATACATGGACGAATACAGCAAAATTTTTATCATATCAATGATAATAACAACTTCATTGCTTTTTGCGGTATTGGTTATCCACCAAAGTTTTTTGCATCCCTCAGCGAGAAACTGTCGTTGGTCGATACCATTAGTTTTCCCGACCACTATCCCTATACGGAAGATGACGCGCTTAGTCTTATAGATAGAGCAAAATTTCTTGGAGCAAGACTAATTACCACCGAAAAGGATCTGGTACGTATTCCGCTGCGCTTCCATCATCTCATAGACGTTGTACCGGTATATGTAATCTGGAACGACGTGAGCCAAATTGCCGCTTATTTGGAGTTAGCGGTAAATAAAGAAACTGCTCCATAAGCGTACGTTGTTGAAATTTTATAAAATTTTTCGCTTTGCTCCCACCTGGTTTTTTCAATTTCTGGCGAGTAAATGGCATACCAGGTTCGAAAGAAATTTGCTTAAAGATTACTAATTATGCCGGAGATTTTCTCTATTTTTCTAGACAGTACATCAACCCGTTTCCTGTGTTCAGTAACAACATCATCGGATGCTTTATCCAGAAAATCTGCATTGGACAACTTTGCCATTGCATCATTTCGAATTTTCTCCATCTTCTTTATTTCGCCGATGAGTCTTTCCTTTTCGCGGCTGATATCAACTCGCTCTCCCAAACCCAGCAACACCGTTGCACCATCATTAAGCACAACAGAAATGGTTCGCTCTTCTCCTGCGATGGCATCAACCAAATTGACTCCAGCCATGGTGGCTACAGATTCTCTATAGCTCTTCAGCAGCTCATAGGTTTCTGCATTGATTGCATTTATTTGGACATTAATCCTTTCGAAGACAGGAATTTGCAGATACTGCTTCAGTGACCTTATGGATCCAACAATTTCTCTAATAAATTCGATTTCCTTAACGGCATAGGTAAAATCTGTTGCTATACCAGAAAAATCCGGCCACGTTATTTCCATAACCCCCAACTCTCCGCAGAGCTTTTTCGCAATAAATGGAGTAATTGGATACAGTACTTGTACAAATTGCACGATGGCCCAAGCAGTGGCATCCCGAATGTCTTTTTTTAAGAGCATTTGTTGCAAATCGTATCCTTCCAATATTTCCGGAGCAGTAGCACTACTGCTAAGTATGGGCTTTATGAGTTCCATATACCAGTCACAGAAGCAATCCCACAGGCAATGGTAGATGTAGCCAGACATTTCATCGAAGCGGTAGTCGTCAATGGCCTGCTCAATATTTTTTACCATTTCCTGAACCTTGAAAATAATCCACTTGGCCAGAGGATTTTTAACTTCATTAATGTTGAATTCTTTGTTGTAAAAACAACCGTTCATCTGGGCAAATCTCACTACATTCCACAGCTTTGTAAGAAAATTACGCCCCAGCTCTACGGATTTATCAGTCATTTTTATATCTCTGCCCGGAGATGCCAGAGACGCAAATGTGTACCTTAGCGCATCTGCTCCATACTTGGCGCACAAATCCAATGGATCTATAATGTTTTTCTTGGATTTCGACATTTTCTGTCCTTTTTCGTCCCGCACAAGTCCATGAATATAGACATTTTTGAAGGGAATCTCCCCGGTAGCATATATTCCAAACATTACCATGCGAGCTATCCAAAAAAAGATTATATCAAAACCAGTAACCACAACTGTGTTTGAATAAAATTTTTTGAAAGCTTCCGAATCATTTGGCCAACCTAGAGTAACAAACGGCCACATGGCCGATGAGAACCAAGTATCCAAAACATCCGAGTCCTGCTCAAGGTGTACTACATTCTTCCCGTAAAATTTCACAGCCGCTGCTTTGGCCTGCTCCAGGGATTCGGCTACGAAAACCTGGCCGTCTGGCCCATACCAGGCCGGAATGCGATGTCCCCACCAAATTTGCCGGGATATACACCAGGGCTCGATGTTATGGAGCCACTCAAAATATAAATTTTCCCAATATTTTGGCAGAAAATTTACCCGTCCATCTCTTACGGCACTCACCGCATTGGACGCCATTTGCTCCATCCTTATAAACCACTGCTTGGTAATGCGAGGTTCCAGCAAAGCACCGGACCGATCGCCGAAAGGTAATATATGCTTTATGGATTCTGTTCTCTCTAGTAAATCCTTTTTTTTCAACAGGCTAATCACCAATTTCCGAGCTTCCAGGCGATCTAGCCCACAGAACATATCCGGAACATTCTGCTGTAGCTCACCTTTGTGGTTCATGATATCTACGATGGGAAGGTCATGGCGCTTGCCGACTTCATAGTCATTAAAATCATGGGCTGGAGTAATTTTCACGGCTCCTGTTCCCTTGGATGGATCAGCATAGGCATCAGCAATTATGGGAATTACCTTACCCACCAGTGGCAATACGACATTGCGACCCACAAAGCTTGCATAGCGCTCATCGGATGGATTCACGGCCACCGCCACGTCACCAAATATCGTTTCCGGCCGAGTAGTTGCAACTACTATGTAGTTGTTGGAATGTTCCAGCATGTATCGAATATACCACATGCTACCAGGAACCTCCCTCTCCACAACTTCCAAGTCAGATATGGCAGAACAGATGGCTGGATCCCAGTTTATCATCCTCTCTCCCAGGTATATCAGGCCATCATTATAGAGTTTTACAAACAATTTTGTTACGGCCCGCTTGCTTTCCTCATCCAATGTAAACCGAAGGCCAGAAAAATCACATGATATGCCTAAAATTTTCATTTGATCCAAAATTGCACCGCCGGAACTTTCTTTCCATAACCATATTTCCTTCAGCAGTGCCTCCCTGGTCAGAGTTCCTCTGGGAACTCCGCCATCGTATAACTTTTTTTCCACTAATAACTGAGTAACTATTCCTGCATGATCAAGCCCCGGCTGGAACAGCACATCGAATCCCCGCAATCTCTTATATCTGGCTATAATGTCCTGCAGAGTATAACAGAGCGCATGCCCCACATGCAGAGATCCGGTTACATTTGGTGGAGGTAAAAGAACCATGAAAGGCTCAGCGTCAGGCTTGCGAATAGACGCTTCTAACTCAAAAGAAAAATTATTTTCAAAAGACTTTGGATCGAAGTTTTTATCTAGCATTTCCTATCCCTCATAACATCCTACGCCATACAATATAGGAAAAATTATAATTTTTGAAGCAATACATACTGTGTGATGGGGATCATTGTTTGGACTGTTGAAAACAGAAAAAATCCAAATTTTCACAATCTGTGTTTCAGGAGAGTTACTGCTTCAGTAGGGCATTTTTTGATCGGCTTTCAACAGTCCCATACTGACAATGTTTTCGGTAAACTTTCTGCAGGCTTTCAACAAATTCTCCACGCCTAGGCCCTGGCTCGCTTTCCCTACTACCCTGCGGATTAAAAAGACCGTTGCATAAAAAAGCTAAGCAAAAAAAATCAACCAGCAAAAGTGGTTAACCATTGATGCTATTTTAGCTCAAAGCTCACCTGCGGCCCATTAGGCAATGGTCTTTAATTGATGGCGGGATTTAGTACAATAAAATCGAGCACTAATAAGTTATAAAAAACAAAAAAACAACTTGTAAATATATAAATATTTGGCTCTTGACTAGCAAAATTCAGCTAGTTAGGATGAAACATGTTAAAATTCAGCAGGTTAAGCCAGTATAAGATAGGTCGTATTATTTTATGTTTTTGCGAAGATATTACTGCCAATTCGGCAAGTAAATTGTTGAAAATAAATCGCAACACCATCAATCTTTATTACAATTACTTCAGAGAGCTGATATTTCAGCGAAATTTTGGAGCAAATTCTCAGGATTCCGGTATCTTCGAATTGGACGAGAGTTATTTCGGAGCCAGAAGAGTTCGCGGCAAGAGAGGTCGCGGAGCGGCAGGGAAAACTCCGGTGTTCGGATTGCTTAAAAGAGATGGTAAAGTATTTGTTAACGTCGTGGCCAACTGCTCCCGAGAGGAATTAATGCCAATTATTCAGGGAAAAATCCTTGAAGGATCAACAATTCACACCGATGGCTGGAAAGCCTATGACGGATTAGTTTTGAACGGCTACGACCATTATCGCGTGTTTCACAGCAATAACGAATTCGCCCGCGGCAAGAGCCATGTAAATGGTATTGAGGCCTTTTGGAGTTTTGCAAAGCGGCGATTAGCTAAATTTAATGGTTTGCAAGACGAAAACTTCTTGAAGCACTTGAAAGAATGCGAGTTCCGATATAATAATAAAGACGAGGATCTTGTTAAGATTTTGACTAAATTGGTCAAAAAACAAAAAAAGATGCTAGTCTAGAGCCTATTGTATTTACTCGGTATTGGTTCGTTTAATATCATCAGCGCAATGGACATTCCATTGACTGTTTGTAATGATACTGAAGAACCTGTTATAGTCAAAGATTTTAAGTTAGAACGCTCTAGCGTTGATATTTGGCCTCTTGTTAAAAAGGTAGACAAAGGAAAGACAGTTACATTCCATATAACTCCTATTGCCGGATCGAATGAAGAATCTTTCAACATAGTAATAAAAGGGGTTAAAATTCCAATAATACTAAAATGGATCAGCGGCAAAGGAATGGGGCCATTTGTGAAACAACAGGATTCAGATTTTAGGGTAATTAAAACTCCAGAGTCAGCTGCAGGTGTTCGGTTGTGTGTAATGGGTCAAAACCAACTTCCTCGTAAAGAGAAAGTTCAAGAATTAACACAGCAAAGAAATCTTGATTGGCAAGATTTGTCAGAGCAGACTGGTTTTACAGAAGATGAACTAAAAAGAATGCAATAACTCAGTTTGCAATTTTTGATATCTCTAAAAATCTCTGCTTTTGCTCCTCCCATACCTCCGGGATTTTCCCGGTGATGATGTTCTGCACCGAAATGTTTTTCGGCATCCATCCTCGCATGATCGCCTTCTTTATTCTCGGGCTGAGGCAGTTTAGCGATAATATCCCGCGGAGATATCGTGGCGAGATGTTATGGAGTCGGCAGAATTCGTTGAAGCCGAGGGTGTGGTCTTCGAGGAGTTTTTGTTCCATAATGTGAGCTTTAGCCAGGAGTTTTGCGAACGGGGTGTTGGCGAAGGTGTCGTTTGGTTTGATTACGCAAGCTTTTCGACCTTTTTTTGTATAGATCTTTAGTGGAACGAATATTTCTTGGGTTAGGGTATCTGTCATAGAGGACTCTCTTTCAATAATTTTCTAATACTTAAGACCGTCACGAAGCCAGTTCTATCAATAGATTGTCGAAACCATCGAGGTTGAGGTTCAGTTTGAGCCCGTTTTCGTGGATTTCGACGGTATTGACCAAGAGTCGGACGATTTTTCTTTGTTCCGCTTGATAGAGGTAATTCCAGGCTTCGTTGAGGTTTTTCAGGGCGGTCATGATATCGCTCTTGTTGAGGTCTTTGCGCTCCTCGGAAAGTTTGTTGAGCTTCATCACCACTTCCGGAGATTTCAGAATGCGCAACACTTCGTCGCTGACGTTCTGTTCCACCGGCTCTGCGGGAACATTATCCGTTGGTCAAAAAAAGGAATTTTTGGAGCATCTGGAGAAGCACACATATGCGAAATCTGCTGAAATTTGCGAGTATGTAAGGGAGAAGTACGGAGTTGTGTACGCGCAGGCATGGCGAATTTTTTGAAATTTCACGGGTTTTCCCCTAAAAAGCCCCAAGCGAATCCGAAGAAGGTAGATTTGGCAGCACAGAAAAGATTCATTAAGGAATACAAGAAGTTATACCAGATCTCGTTGCAAATTATCCAAAACATGCTTTGCATAGCCTGCAAATCAAGGATGTCATTTGGATACCAGACATGGGATCTGGTTTTATTATCCTGCAAGGAATGTGGGATATCGGATCATACCTACTACAAATGGCGCCGAGAATACGGAGGCCTGGACGTATCTCAGGCCAAGGAGTTGAAGCGTTTAAAGGAAGAAA
>JAITRU010000016.1 GCA_031288225.1 Holosporaceae bacterium
TGACCATGAGTATATTGGAGATGATGGCTCGCATATCGGACGCATCATAAATTGGCTTATTGTCGGTCCCTATAGGGTGGTATATTTCTACGAAAAAAACGCCAGAGGACGATCATTTGCTATAGAATATGTAACGGACGATGATTCCTGGCTAAGAAAAATCGAAGAAGATGATTGGAAATGCCGCACAGGAGAAATAACATACCTCCCCATACCAGCTAAATTACGTCCCAAACAACACTGGTGGTCCAAGTTTTTTTGCCGTAATTGCGATGAGTGACACAATTCCAGCCTTTCCTGGACGCACATCGCGATGAACGGTTTCCCATTATTCATACGTCCTAACAGGATAATTTTTCCATTAGCAAAGGCGACATCAGTGATGCTTTCAATATTTACCGATACCTGCAGCTTCACCGAAGACCATCTAATGCCATTTAATGTTGGGAAACCCAACAAAACTTCAGGGTATGCACTCATTGGTGCCATAAATACATGTCCATTATATAATTCATTGTAAGCGATGTAGCGAATTACATCTAATCTTTTTCCGCTAGCTTCTGGAGGCTTTAGAGAAGTCCAATCAACGCCATTATGGCCGGCAAAGAATTCATTTCCCACATGCAATATAAACATCTTATTACTATTGCTAAGGCCATTGAAATAGCCATCAATGTTAATCTGTTTTTGCTGTTCAGAGGGCCAAGTGACACCATCTTCACTGGTGAAAAATTTCATGGTGGAGCTACTTTTATAGGCAAACACAAAAATTCCATTGGCATACGCGACTCTGTGACGATCAAATGGGTTCTCGTGTAAAGTTGGAAATGCTTTCACGGGAGGAGTCCATTCATAACCATCTATACTGCTAAATACGTCTCCATTTTCTGCTACGGCCACAAATTTATCGTTGCCGTAAGTTACTGAAATTATGCCATCGCTGTCTAAAACTTGCTGCCAGTTTACGCCATCTTTGCTCACATAAACATATTTACTATATGAAACAATAAATTTCCCATCCGCGTACATGACCTCGGACCATCGTGTATTTTCGTTGAAAACCTTTGTTAAATTCCAAGTCTCGCCGTCGTTGTTGCTCGATATTACGATATTATTGCGATAAAAGGCTCCCGTTGCGACAAATATATGCATACCATCGCTGGCAACACTCCGGAGAGAATCTAATTCCCCCAATATTTTTTTCGTTATAAGTGGCTGCTCAAGAAGGTGTTTAAATTTTAATACAGGCGGCACCATGCATAGGAAGTTTTTATGCTTTATCCAGTGGAGCGTGTCTTGACTAATTCCAATGATATTTCTAATTTTTTTCTCTGCATCATTCAATTGGGAATTTTGGGTAATCTCTCTCATTAACTGAATAGCAATGTCACGTTCCAGGCCCATGAGGCCATTATCTATTTGGTATTCATTGGGGACTATTATCGGCTTTTTTAGTAGTTCGGCGGCATTTATTGGGAATGACGGTAGAAGATGTGCTCCATATATTGCAAACATTAATATCTTTTTCATGATAATCTCCGTTTTATTACAAAAACATCTAAAGTATCAGCCCAATTGTCGACGTTAAAACAAGGGCCATCAAATGATTTATTCCTAGCTCAGTTTCCGACCATAACGCAATAATTAACAAATAGCAACTTCCCCTCCTTATCACCCGACGCTTCATAGGAACATCCATAAGGTATGGGAAAAAGCAAGATAAAACAAGAAGTTGATTATAATTCGCAGTCCTTGCTTAAAAAATGAGCACAAGGATCTGCGGAGTTTTTTTGAGTGTTTTTTTCTTCTGGATTCGCCGGAGTCATTCCGACTGATACGGCCCGGTAAAGAGCAATTGTAGATTATTGCTGCTTCCTCCGTCATTATTGGCGAAGCTGAGAATCCAGTGAAATTACGCCGCCTCAAGCGGAGAAACTGGATCCTCGCTTCACCACGTTCGCCGAGAAGACGAACAGTTAATTTGAGGACTCGCACATAATTTCAGTTTTCATAAATCTATCCCTAAGTTCAAATTCATGAAAGCTCCACTTCGTCCGCAGCAGGATTTTCCAATTGCCAGATCAACAGATGTGTGGCTATTGATTTTCCCGTTGACATTTATACTGTATTCAAGATTGGATGAGGCAATTTGTATTGGAGATTCAGTGCTCATGTCATTAATTTTAGTGAAAATTTTTCTTCCGAATCTTTTATTGAATTTTATACCAACGGACGTCCTGAAAAAATCCTGTTTCATCTGCAAATTTATGGCGGCAGAAAATCTCAATCTGTCGATATTTTTACCTTCAATCGAGCCGTGCTTCATTTTTGCGTCGCCTGACATAATCTTGGAGTATTCTAATTGGAGCGCAGGCACAATAAAAACGTCATCTTTCAGTGGCAAATTACTGCTCCCTCTAGCACTAGCGGAGAGTAACTGACTGCGAACAAAACAATATTTACTATTGGTTTTTATGACTCCGTAGGATCCTATAATGCTAAAATTATAGGCATCAGCATCAAACCACGCTAGTTTTATTCCTCCTAAAGTGCCACTATTTTTGCTTTCGACGGATGTATTGTGAAGATTCTCTTGGACGCACCCCATGAAAACCGTTGGAGCGAATTTCATATTGCTATCAAGAGCTAAAGGTTCAGTGTCAAATCCGAATATCGTTGAACTGCATTTGGAATGAAGCGCATCACTTCCGACGACTTCTAGCTCGTAGTTGGATATCCGTGATTTGTTCCAGAAGCAACATTTACCAACTCGGATTTCGTTGTCCATCAGATTATCGTGAATGGAGTCCAACATATCCGATATTGAAAACATGGCGGAATCATGCTCCGTCAGCACTGATTCATAGGCATGCTTGATACTTAAACCGGATATGAGCTTCATAATTACATTTCCGGTTCCATCTTGGCCTTGCAACCTATAGATGCCGTATTCGCTAGGAAAATCTCCAGCCGTAACCTCTATATGCGGATATGGATCGCCACCACCGATATTCATAATATTAAAAATATAAACATCATCAATGGGAATTCCTTGCATCTTGTAATCGGATATTACAAGAAATTTACCGCCGGGATTTGAAAAGGATGCTGCTTTAAAGTGATCACATTTTTGATTGTCAAGGTTGAAATCTAATTGCCAGTTCATATCCCCTCCATGTTTAAGCAACTCCAGTTGGTTGGTAGAAAGCTCAGTGATTTCATTGTTCATGGTATCTAAGAGAGAACCAAATTGTATCTTGTTGAAGGTTACGATATCCACGCCTTCCGTAATTTTCAGAGTTCCTCCATGAACCTCTAGAACTTCAAAGTCAGCGTTTTGCCCAATTTGCAAAACGCCTTCTACATATGAAGCTCCACTGATTATAGCATCTGCGAATTCCAAGTTTATGGTAGCGTCTTTTTCTACTGTTAGTTGTTCAATATTTCTTTCTAGAAGGTTTTCATTGCTAAGAGTTACGGTTCCTTCCTTCACATGCAGAGGTACCAATCCATTTTGGGTGTTTACGGTGATACTGCCACCATTAAGAACCGAAATGGAGCCACCAAACATTTTTCCGCAGTGATCGTCATCATTTATAATTTTTAGGACTGCATTGGGGCTTATCTGGAGATTCCCTTTGAATCCAGAGCAATCGTTTTTGATGAGAATTTCGCCGGAAGAAATGGAGATAGTTGCGTTACTTTGAGATGTCTCATTGGTTTTTATTGTTCCATACACGGAGAAAATTTTGTTATCACCTATTTCTGGCAATTGAAAGACAAGTTTTGCATTATTAAACATAGTGATATCAGGTCTATTGCCGGAGTCTTTCTCGCCGCCGCACCAAATTAATTCCGAATCTTGATGTAGATTTATGTTACCTCCAAACATTTTACCTTTTTCAGCGATTGTGGCTTGGGAGTTTTCGAGCTCGAATTTGCCTTTAAATCCGGAATTATCGCCGACATAGGTGACATTGCCTGCCGTTTGCTTTACAGTGCCTGCATCGGTGGTAGTTGGAGCCCCTTCAAGCTCTACACCATTACCTGATGCCTTGATTTCCAGTGTTCCATCAACCCCTATTCCGGTCAATGATCGTTTGTTACTTTCTTCGACATTCCACTCCAACGTGCTATTTGTACCAATGT
>JAITRU010000032.1 GCA_031288225.1 Holosporaceae bacterium
ATGAACGATTTAATACCATTCCTCGGAACAAATTATCCGAAAGTTTTTCCGCATAGCCTGAACATGAGGCTGCTTACCGTTTGCTGAGAGAAATTAATAATGAGGAATGGTATAATATGTATGTGGTGTTGGGTGGAGGAAGGGCCCAAGCCCCTCTCTCTAATACTAAATCCCATCATCGATTAGCTATTGCCTGCCTGGCAGCGGCTGCCATAGAGCGTGTTCTCGAAGCCATTTGGACAATCCAAAATGGGATTTGGTATAATATGCTTTTGAGTCTGAAAAACTATTTTGATACACCATATTTTTGCCAAATAGTACAATTTTGCCATTGGCAATCATCATTTATTGAGAAAATTACCAAGAAATTCGCTGGCTTTGTTGCCAATATGTTGGATAGCCTCACTGGCTTTGCTGCCAACATTATCAATTATACCAGATGCCGCTGCAGTTCCAGCATTAATTCCCTCAGATGTACTGTTTGCCGTATTCGCTAATACTCCAGATGTCGTATGCACCAATCGATTTCCTGTCGTAACAGCAGCTGCTCTTGTTTGTGCGGCATTTTGCTGTAACGTATTCCTAGCGTATTGGGCTTGATTCAATGTTTGAGTTTTTGCATTCTGCAATGAGGTCTGCATCTGCGTTCCTGTGTTTTGCAATACCCGCGTTCCTGTGTTATGCAATTGCGTCCCGGTGTTATGCAATTGCGTCCCTGTGCTCTGCAATGAGGTCCGCATCTGCGTTCCTGTGTTCTGCAATGCCTGCGTTCCTGTGTTATGCAATTGCGTCCCTGTGCTCTGCAATGAGGTCTGCAGCACATTTCCTGTGTTACGCAACGAGGTCCCCAGCGCCGTTCCCGTGCGTGCTACAGATCCATTGTTGGAATATGCTGATTTGGTGGATACGGATCCATAACGAGCACTATTCCCCGAAGCAAACCTTTGTACGGATTCCACATTGGATACCTGAAATGTTCCACAAATCATCAAAGCTATGGCGGTAACGCATCCTATTTTATTCATGTTTTTAATCTCCTTCCTAAAAAAAATCTCCATAAAAGCTTGGTTCATTAACGATCTCTGAACCGCTCTCAATTCTCCAAATGGACTCAGATTATGGACAATCTATCAAAAAATAATTAATTATTAGTTAATTTGGTGGAAAATAATTACAAAAAATACATTTTTTAATTTCTAATCGTCAAAAAAAATGCGCCACTAAATCATGGGATTTGAAAAATAATGGACATGTCTTGGAGACCAGAAATGCATTGATTTCGCAATATCTTTTGATCCATTCTCCAGAGTAAATGAACATTGGGGCCGGCATCTATGGTTACCAGTGGGCCATCTTCATAAATTTCCCAAAAATTTCGCAAAAATAACAGGACATGAATCGTTTCCGGCTGCATATAACCGAAGCAGCAGGGAGACGAAGTTTCGAATAATGCATGCATATCCCAAAATTCCTCCCAACAAATTTGATATGCTGCATGCCACCGAGCAGCGTTGAAATACTCTAGCGCAGTCACCAGCCGCTCATATCTTGCTTGAGCTCTTGCGATTCTTCCGTTAAACAGAAGGCTACCGCGTACCCGACGATGTGCTTCGCTGGATGATATTTTTTTTACTGTTGCATCCACAATAACGACGTTGTGCAGCAATTCACCAATTCCCAAGTCTATTTTCTCAGCAGTTTCGTTTTTCCAGATGCTCCATGGAGCAAAAAAAGAGCGGCATGAGGATCCCGAAGCTCGGCGACTAACGCCACTCATGTATTCGTTGGATGGTAAAGGAGTGGAGGTAATGGAGCAGATAGCCTTAAAGGCGCACATGGTAAGGGCAGCAAAGCTGGATGCAGAACTGGCAATGCCTATCGAATGGGAGAAATTATTTTTTGATGTCAAGGAAAAATTGCCGCGGAAATTCATGAGAAATTTTATGTATCCAAGGTGTAGCAAAAATCTATCCACCGACTGTTGATTCAACCCCAGATCATTTATAAATATGTCAACATCACCGGATATAAGTTCCATTGATACTTCGGAATAAAAATTCGTCAGTGTGTGGGACAATGATACATTGGCCGGAAGATTATCATCATATTTTCCCATATACTTTATGAGGGCAATGTTAGCTGGGGCTCTGCAGGTCCAGCACATGGCTACTTGCCAGCCGCATTTGACGATATCACCATTATTTTTGCGTGATTATTTCGATCTCCGATGGCAGCAATTGCTTTGGCCTTACCGTTGTTCAATTTATCACTCGCCTGGGTCGGCGATGGCGAAGAATTTGATGATATGGTGGAATTATTTTTATGCCGGATATAGACGGATACGTAGGACAGAGTCTTCGATTTTGGATTAAAGAGGTAGAGAGCCACATTTTTTTCCCTATTAACAAACAGCTGCTGCAGGACAGCTTTTAGGGTCGATAGCGTAGTAATGTTGGAAAACTTCACCTTAGTGATTACGCTACCGTAGGATAGTTTATCTGAATATTCTCCAACATCAACAATGACTACACCGGTGATATTATCCGGAATATTGAAGAATTTTCTCAGTTCCGGAGTTAGATTTGCCACACTGATGCCAAGTTCATCTACTTTTTCTGACGATATATTATTCCAAACCGCCACTTCGTTATCGGATACTACGTCCATTTCTTCATCTTTTTTTGAGCCAACCGTAACACTGAATTTCATCTCATTGCCATTTCTCATGATCTGCACAGGAATAACAACTCCAATTGGTAGTGCACTTAGCATATATTCAAGGTTTGTATCTTCCGTGATATTTTCATCATTCAGGGAAAGCAGAATGTCTCCGGTTTGGATACCTCCCTTGGCTGCTGGCGAATCATTACATACCCGAACAATATTGCAGCCGCATCTTTTCCCAAGACCCAGACTAACAGCAACATCCTTGGGGATACGCTCAATGGATATACCCAACCAACTACGCTGCATTTTCCCATAGTTACGTAGCTGTGTAATTACTTTTTGTAGCATGTTGGAAGGAATAGCAAAATTTAATCCTGTACTCCTAATTCCATCGGAAAAAAATACTGTTATCATTCCGACAACTTCTCCTTTGTAGTTGCAAAGCGGCCCTCCGGAGTTGCCATAATTGACGGCGGCATCCGTCTGCAGGTAGGAAACAAAATCTCCTCCGGCACCGATGGCTGCTATCTGGCTAGACAAATTTCTGCCTTTGCAGGAAATTATTCCAGATGTGACACTTTGTCCTAGGCCCAGTGGATTGCCTACGGCAAAAACCGGCTCACCTATTTCCAGGGTATCAGAATTGACAAATTGCAGGAATTTGAATTTTTCATCGGAATCTATTTTCAGTAGAGCAATATCGGAATGATCATCTTTGCCCACAACTTTTGCTTTATATTCTCTTCCATCATGCATAATTATCTTGATTTTATCAGAAGCATCAATAACATGGGCATTTGTTATGGTGTATCCATTTTCATCTATGATGAACCCGGCTCCGTTGGGTGATTCTTTGCGAAAATCACCGATGGTTTCATCCGACACAATGACATCTACGACGCTTTCCATGACGGTTGCTATCTCTGAACTAATAGGTGCGCAGTGGACAGGTGATATAAAAAACAACTGAACACACATCATAAATATGCAGAGGAACAGAAGAGATAAACGACATCTATTACCTTTGCTACTCTGCATTATTTTCATAGAACTACCTGTTATTATTCATGGCGGAGAAAAAAGGGTTTTTAGAAGAAAGAATGAACGTGGTTTCGTTCTGTCCCAAAGTGAACGATGCCCTGTAGGCTTCCAAAGATTGGAAAAACTCGAAAAAATTTGCGTCTTTGGAAAAAGCTGCTGCATAGATTGCATTGGCTTCCTTTTCGCCTTCTGCAATCAATTCCTGTACTTTCGTATTAGCCTTTGCTATCTCAATGCTGCTTTCCTTGTCGGCATTTGATTTTATAGTTTTGGACATTTCTATGCCTTTGGCACGTAATTCGCAGGCTTCTCGCTCTCTTTCGCTTATCATGCGCTTGCAGATAGCGGCACTGTTTTGCACCGGAAGATCCGTCTTGCGAATTCTTACATCGACAACGTCAATGCCAAACCTTTTGGCTGCTCTATTAACCTCGTCTCTTATTTTGTTCATGGCAGAAATCCTAGTATCAGACAATAGAGACGATAGGCCTACACTTCCCAGCACACTACTGAGACTGCCCAATACAACCGGATTAAGTCGGACAAGAACTCCTTTTTCGCTGTACACCGTTTGGTAGAATTTCAACGGATCTTTGATGATGTAGCGACCGAAGGCATCCACCATAATGCGCCGTTTGTCTCCCAGCGTTATTTCCATGGCTGAGAGCTCTACGCTCATCAACCTCTTATCAAAGTAAACTACTTTCTCAATAAGTGGAAATTTGAAATGCAGTCCCGGTTCCTGGATTATCCTGACCGGCTCTCCAAATCTCGTTACCACCACCTGAGCTATCTGATTTACCGTAAAAAGACACTCCAACAACGTGAATAAAACACCAATGCTCAAAGCAATGGGAAGCATACGATTCTTTGTCATGGTTTACACCTTTTCTTTGTCTGTTTCGGCGGTTGCAACCGTCTTTTGACCCTCGCTGGCTTCGGGAGTCGCATCATTCCTGGAGGTTGCCACTTCGCCAAATTGCATCATTTTTTTCGTTCCCATTAGCTCGGAGAGAGGCAAATAGGATGCTACTTTCACACCATCATCGATGAATATCTTCCGGGACCCAATGTAGATATCACGCATGGCATCCAGGTACATTCTTTTGGATACGATATCGGGGGATAATTTATATTGTTGCAGAGCTGCTAGGAATCGGACACTCACTCCGCGAGCCGCTTCTATTATTTTTTGCTTGGTCGCTTCTCCGTTGTTGATTTTTTCTGCAACAATTCCGCGAGTTCTAGCCTTTTTATCGCGATCATAGGCCTCGGCCTTGTTTTTCACACTCTGCTGTTCCGCCTGAGCTCGCTCAACGTCTCGGAAAGAGTCTACCACCGATGCAGGTGGCTCAACGCGCTGCAATTCAACACGCACAATTTCCACTCCTATCCTGTATTCATTCATCAGGGATTGCAAACTATCTTTGGCCTTTTTCTGAATGTCAGCCCTTCCTTCCGTTTGTACATAGGTAAACGGCGTCTGCCCCACGATTTCCCGCATGACACTTTCGGCGACGGCTTGAACTGTAACTTCCGGTGATTTTGCATTAAAGAGATAGTCCCTAATGCCGTTGTCTTTTATTTTCCAGAGGACACTAAAACTAACATTGGCGAGATTTGAATCTCCCGTTAGCATTAGATTTTCATCCTGCTGATTTTTGGGAACAAAACCAATATCAATCTGATTTACTGCGGTAGTCCTCTGCAAAATTGCTTCCTCAAATGGATATGGCAATATGTAGTGCAAACCTGGCCCCACGGTCCTAACACAACGGCCAAATCTTAATACAACACCACACTCATCATGCTCTACCTGATAAAATCCACTAAAAAAATACAGCGCTCCCAATATCAACAGCGCAGGCCATCCAATGCCCAATGAGCTACCCCCACCACCATTGTTGCCTTTACCGTAATTTTCTCTGGCATTTTGATCGCCATTAATTTTTTTTAAGATCTTATCTAAATTTAGCGAAAACTTACCGATAATCTTCTTTTGTTTCCAGGATTTCTTCCCATTTGAATTATCCCACGGATTTTCTGAGGACATACCAACTCCCAAGCACACAACCCACCCTCGGGTATCGTAAACCACCATCAATTTATCAAAAATTACTACCTTTTAGAATGCCCTTCATGGGGTTATTCACAAAATGTATGGTCCCATATTGTGGAGGGTTGGGATTATTATAAAAGGATTGGGATTATTTTTCCAAGAATTTATGACGAATTCATATGGAGTCATGCCTTTTAGAGTTTTTAATCGTTTAGC
>JAITRU010000033.1 GCA_031288225.1 Holosporaceae bacterium
TAATATCCGTTGATAAATCACGCCCTCCTCCAGATAATATTTGGGCAACATGTTGATGTGGTCCGAAAAATACGCGATTGGAAAAGAAATAACGCAGCTGATGAGAGCCATGTAATACCAGATCCCATGTCTGGTATCCAAATGACATCCTTGATTTGCAGGCTATGCAAAGCATGTTTTGGATAATTTGCAACGAGATCTGGTATAAATCATCTGCCAGGTTGGAGCTGCAAGTTTTTCGTATTGCTTCGAGCCATTGTATTGGCCAGCAAATATTTCTGCAGCGTTGGCTAGGGCCGTAAACATAAACACGAAAATGCACACAAAATTCCCGGACATGGTAGCCTGCGTTCATGGAATCCATCGAATAGGCCGCCAACATTGCCCTGTCTATGAGAAACATCATAAAAGTCGATGCCATGGAGATCATGATGGGCACAGTCACATTCAAAATACTACTGAAGGAACAATCTACAGTTTTGTGCTCGGTCATTTGGGTCATTGTTTTTCCGACAAAACTATTTTTTCGTATTGATTCACATCACCATTGAATTGTTTGACGGAGCCATTTGCAACTACGAAGATGGAATTCGCGGTTCTATTCAAAAAATTGCGATCGTGCGTTATGAGAATCACGGCCCCTTTGTAGGAAGTCAGCGTAGAGATGAGCGACTCCCGCATTTCGATATCTAGATGGTTGGTGGGCTCGTCCAATATCAGCAAATTTGGAGCTTCCAGAGTAAGAGTTGCAAAGACCAGGCGCGCACGTTCACCTCCGGAAAGTTCCCTGATCAGCTGGAAAACTCTGTCTCCGGAAAATCCAAATCGCCCGAGATGGGAACGAATTTGCTTGTCGATGAAGCTCGGCATCATTTCCCTCAAAAAATCATAGGGAGATTTCGTTATGTCTAGTTTTTCAAAAAGGTCTTGCCTATAAAAGCCAATTTTCAGCTTGCTGTTAGCATCGCGCGTACCTTTTTTTTGCCGCAACTCCCCAGCAAGAAATTTTGCAAATGTTGTTTTGCCGTTTCCGTTTGCTCCGACGATGGCGATGCGATCATCAGCCATTATGCTTCCGGAAATATTTTTCAGAACAACCTTATCTTCGTAGCCGAGCGATATCCTATCATAGGATAATATGTCGGATGAAAGAATATAGCTCGGCTCTGGAAAATTGAATGCGACGGTCGGATCATCCTGATCAATCGGGAGAAATTTCATCTTTTCAATTGCTTTTAGGCGACTCTGGGCTTGGCGAGCTTTCGTTGCCTTCGCTTTGAAGCGCTCCACAAATGCCATCGCGTGCCTACGCCTGGCTTCCATTTTTGCATTGTATTCTTCTGCGTTTTTCTGTTTGAGCGAGTATACATCGATGAATGTATCGAAATTCCCGCCATATCTCGTGATTTTTTTATTTTTCAAATGAAGAATCGCGTCCGTCGTGTCGTTCAAAAAATCCCTATCATGGGATATCAAAATGAAGCTTTTTTGGTACGCACCAAGAAAATCCTTTAGCCAATCGGAAGTTTCCAAATCGAGATGATTGGTGGGTTCATCCAGCAGGAGCAGATCCGGTTCACAGTATAAAATCGCACCGAGAGCGACGCGCATGCGGAATCCTCCGGAAAAAGAGCAGACGGGAGTATTTTGGGCTTCTTCGTCAAAACCAAGACCTCGGAGCACAATGGCAGCCCGAGACTCTGCTTCAAAAGCTTTAATGTTGATGAGACGATCGTAAATTTCTGCCAACAACTCCGGATTATCGGCGTTTTCTTCCAGCTGCCGCATCAATTTTTCCCGCCGTAGATCGTTGGACAGAAGGAATTCGCGCGGAGTTACTTCACCGTCCGGCATCTCCTGTTTTACAGCCAGAATTAGTTTGCCATTCTCTATCTGAATTTTCCCACTATCTTGTTCCAATTCTCCAAGAATAATCTTGAAGAGAGTTGACTTGCCGCTGCCGTTGCGACCCACAAGACCAATGTGCTGCCGACCGCTAACCTGCAGATCAACTCCATCCAAAATCTGCCTTCCGGCAATGCTAAAATTTATGTTTTGCAATGCGAGCATGTCTGCACCTAAAATTTATTTTCTATACCCAACTTCATTCAAAAAATCTTCGATGATTTGTGATACGGGGGCGGTAGAAGCGCTCATACTTGTTTCACAACAACTGCCCTCAGCAGCAATGATTTTCTGCCGACGTTTCAGCTGAGCAATGCCGACGCGATCGCCGAAGACGATCCCGAAATAAAATTTACTAACTCCTGCATCAAATTCTGAAATTATGATATGGGATATTGTCTCGGATATGGTACAATTTCCCTCTCCGGTGGTACGAGACTACTTCTCTTGCCACAGGCAGTTACACCGAGTAGTAGCAGAAGCAACAGAAAGGTTTTTATGTTATTGTTCAACAAATCAAAACTCAGACATTTACTCGTACTAACAGCAACTTCCACAATCCTTCCGTCCTATGCCACAGTAGTTGATACGGAAGAAAAATACAATGGAAATCAGCAACTGTCTCTGGATTTGCGGAAACTCGGTTATCCATGGGAACCTATTGAATATCATGCACTATTAAACCTAGATATCAACGTTTTTTACAGGCGAAAAAATTTTATAGCCGAAAACAACACTGCTGGGGCAAATAAAAACGATTCCAACGGAAAAATAAAATTAAAGGATGCGCTTAGAGACTCCAAAATCGCCATTTTAGTATTTTCCGCCACTTGGTGCCAGCACTGCACAGCGGCAGTGACTGCGCTGGACAGTTTTGCAAAAAAAATGCTGGAAAATTTTGCTTCACAAATGAAACAGACGGACTCCGGAGCAAAGGTGGCCAAAACAAACTCAAGCTCGAAGCCGGGACAAATTGTTCCGGGTTTGGAAACAAAAAAGACAAACTCTGTCATTCATACAATTATTATCGATATATCCACCGAGGATCTTGCCGATGTGGATGTTGAAGAAGTACGTGCCAAGTATTATCAATACGATAACATCGACTATGTGTATGCGGCATCATCGTCGGCTACCGCAGGATTATTCGCTGCAATTCCAACATTCGTTGTGCTGGATATTGCAAACGAGCGCGCCATGAAATGCACTGGCAGAGTAGACTTCTCTCACCTGGAACAAATTTTAAAAAAATATGATAAAAATGAATTGACCTATCATTTTTAAAGCGCTGAACAACATGGAATTCCTGTCGAGTACCGAATATTCAATAGCTGAACTTGGCATTATACTCAATCACCGTAAGAAATTGGATTTTATTGGTGAGTCTTTATTGTGATTGCAGCATTTTTCGTCTGAAATCTTACGGTGATTGGGTATAATACCATTCCCAAATTATCCGAAAGCTTTTCCGTATAGCCTGAACATGAGTCTGCTCACCGCTTGCTGAGAGAAATTAATAATGAGGAATGGTGTAAAATCCAATTTCTTACGGTGATTGAGTACATGACCTGGCAGTCCATGGGTAATATTGGTTGCTGCACGACTTTCATGTAATAAGCCTCAAATTTGAGCCATATCTCAAAAAACCAGAAGGAAAATATCCTCCCAGCACCATCGCTGTATTTATCAGAAGATTAATAAATACTCTATATCAAAAAAATCGCCAATTTTTAATGAAATATGCATAATATTTTTCTTATGATAAACTTTTTTCTTGGAAGGACAAAAATAATGTTGAGCAACGGAAATGCACATACATGCCCTACATCTGCGATGGCTTGTCTATGCTGCTGTTGCATTTTTGCTATAACATCAAAAATTATGACGATGGAAAGTAGCGTGGCGCCAAAAATCAATGGTAAGCCAAATACTGGGAATTCAGAAAGTGGTGACGATACTTTTGCTAATCACCTGCAAGAGATGGAATTCGTAGAAAAAGATAGACTGAACGAGCTTGTCATGGGCAATAAAAAAGCTCCCGTAATCGTCGTTATATATTTTTCATTTACCTGCGACCATTGCCATGAATTTCACACCAAAGAATTTCCTAAATTCAAGAAATCATATGTCGATACCGACCAAGTAAAAGTGTACCTGCGCTGCTATTTGGATGATCCTGCCTCTCTCGATGCCGCAATATTGGCCAGATGTTTAGCTCATGGAGCAAAATCTCCCTTCCAGGAAGTTTCGAATTTCAAAAAAATTATGCACGCAATCTTCAAAGTTAGGAAAGAATGGTTTAAACAATGGGAAACCTTGGTTGCAAACGGAAAAGGCGAGTATGCAGAAAAAGCAGCACAGCAATTTTTGGACAATGTATTTATCAAGTTGAAATATTCAAAGGATCAAATAGAAGCCTGCAAACTCAAGGATCAGGTGCTCAACAAAGAAACTACCCATAGGCACAAATGGCTAACCGGATTAATGATGGAACAAAAACGAGCTATGTGTGAGTTTAATATAGAATCCGTACCAGCATTTGTCATATATAATAGGAAAAGCGGCAACAAAACTCCCATCGTCCACCAGGGGATCCTGACGAGTAGTAATTTGGCTAAATTATGCGGATTATGACGCGGTCGATCAGAGAACAATCTGGAAATAGAAAAAAGAAAGAAAAGAAAAAGTTCAGATCCTATCCCATCGGCTATTTCCACATAATCCGAAATGGGATTTGTATAACAAGAAAAATACATTTATGACCATTTCGAAAGAAGTCCATTAAAACTTTTCTTATAAATAACTGTCATAATTGTCCCAAGGAGGTGCGGTGATGCTGAATGTTTACAATTTTCCATCAGTGCCAATTGGTAATATCCTTATCAGCAGAGGATTGATCTCTTCCGAAAATGTGGGGACGATTCTGAAAGTTCAAAGAAGTAGTGATATGCTATTTGGGCAACTGGCTGTTAATCTCGGATTTTTGAATGAAAATGATCTACTATCGGTGCTGTCAGACTTGTATCAAATGCCAGCCATAAACATGGAATTTCTCTACATAAAAAACGAAATTCTCAATTCCATTAGCCGAGAAATTGCAGAGTTTTGCCGAGCAGTTCCATTCTTTCTGGATGATAAAGTTGTAAAAATAGCCATTGCGGATCCTGGAAATCTGCAGGCCATAGATAAAATAAATTCTCATTTTCGAGGATTAGCAGCAGAATTTTTCGTGGCCAAGGAAAGCGATATTTTGCACTTTATCGAAATCATGAAGTGCAATACCGACTACGCCAAAGACAATCCATTATTTTTGCTCAATAAAATAATCTTCGAAGCACTGGAATATCGAGCCAGTGATATTCATTTTGAGCCACTAAAGAATTTTGTACGTGTACGCCTGCGAATAGACGGAATTTTGACCATCACAGAATCTGTGGACTATGAATCTTGGTCTCGCATCCAGGCAAAACTAAAATTAAT
The DNA here is from genome assembly GCA_031288225.1 of Holosporaceae bacterium. GTDB lineage: Bacteria > Pseudomonadota > Alphaproteobacteria > UBA3830 > UBA3830 > BNWE01. Next base: position 5,386 of record JAITRU010000033.1, read on the forward strand.
CACCAATCTCAACATTATGGAAAATCGCCGGCCCCAGAGCGGTCACGCCCGTATTTACCTGGCCGGAAGGATTGTGGATTTGCGCATTTCTACACATCCTGGAATTTTCGGGGAAGATTTTGTCATAAGAGTTTTTGATCTATCGAATGGAGTAAAATCGCTGGACGAGCTTGGATTTTCATTGGAAGATTTTCTCTGGCTCAAAAAAATAACCTCATTTCCGAGCGGAATTTTTTTGGTAGTAGGGCCCACTGGTTCCGGCAAAACAACGACCCTTTATTCCCTGCTAAAGGAAATGAATTCAACATCCGTAAACATCATGACTATGGAAGATCCAATTGAATATCAAATAGATGGTATCAGGCAATTGGAGCTAAAGGAGGAAGGGCTACTGTCCTTTGCTGACGGGGTTAAATCAATTCTGCGCCAGGACCCAGACGTCATGCTCATCGGAGAAATCCGCGATGAAGAAACGGCAGCAGTTACGGTGCGAGCGTCATTAACTGGACGATTGGTGCTAGCCACCTTGCATGCAGCTACTCCCATTGAAGGAATGCGCCGATTGATGGATCTCGGAGTACGCATGGTGGATTTTGTTCCGCTATTGGTCGGCATTTTTTCCCAGAGGCTTGTGAGACGCAGCCGACAGGATGAAAATGATTCACAAAAATGCACGGGACGATTCCCTCTGTCAGAGTATATATATTTTTCAGATGAGCTAAAGCAACAATTGCTCTTAGAGAAAGATTTGAATTTGTGTAGAGTTGATAAAACATTCAAATCGTCCATACGAGAGGCTTTGGAGCACCAATTGGTTAGCATTGATGAAATACGGCGCGTTTTTGGAGACCTATGGAATGCAGATATATAAATATGAAGCCATTTCCTCCAATGGCTCAAAAACAAGTGGATCTCTGCTTGCATCAGATGAATCGGCTGCCTACGACGCTCTGAAAAAGAAAAAATGTCATCCTACGGTTATAAAAAAGATATATTTTGCTTCCAAAAAAGTTAGTCAAGAAGATTTATTATTGTTTTTTTTTCACCTTGACCTGCAATTGAAGTGCAAAATAACCATTACCAAAGCCATCGAATCTTTTGTTGAATTCCACGGCAATAAGGTGCTTAGGGCTTCACTTATGGGGGTGCTTGATACTTTGCAGGATGGAGGATCTCTTGGAAAAACATTTGAAAAATTTTCGTCGTTGTTTGATCCGGTTATTACCGGTCTGCTGAAATCAGCGGAAAAAACAGGAGAAATTTCCGTATCCATCAGCAATATTCTAAAATTCCTGGAACTTCAATCCAATTGGAAACGCCATGTCCGCCAGGCGATTTCATATCCTATTTTCGTTGCCATTATTGCAATTTTGGTGCTGTTTTTGAGCATTGAAGTACTTGGTCCACAAATTATGTCGCTGGTACAGAGTTTTGGGAATGGAAATATTCCAGCGCTCACTACCTTTGTCATCGCACTATTACCTCGATTATCGAGAATAATTTTCATTTTTCCCTTCCTAGCCGCGCCGCTACTTCTGGCACTGTCGCTGCACAAAAAGTATCGCAGATTTCTTGAAAACATGGTAATCAAAATTCCCTGCATCGGGCCAGTGATCATAAAAAGCAATATTTGGCAATTTTACAAAATATTGCAAATTGCATTGGACGCAAAATTAAATTTTATGGCAGCCCTGGATTTATCCATTTCCACCATCAAGTTGGAATACATAAAAAACGAATTGATCACGGCGAAAAGCCAGATCGCGGATGGATACGGTATTGCTAAATCTTTTTCTCTAATGCACATCTTTTCACCAGATACCGTAACTGCCATCAATGTTGGTGAGGATAGCAATGATCTGGCAGCAGCTTTTCGCCACATAAGTGATGCAAAATACGGAGAAATAATTGCTGAAATTCAATCCATTGGTCGCAGATTGAGTGTGGGACTCACCCTTTTTACTGGTTTGATATTTGTATTGATTTTGTGCGGATTGTTTTATCCAATTTACAATTATATCGAAATTGTCGGTTTCTAGGAACATTATCGATGATTAGTTCAACACTATGAAGCCCTATGAGAAAAAAAAGCATGTATATAATTTTTGGAGAAAAAAATGTAAGAGTTTTTGATAAAAACGAATGCAACGAAATTTTTGAAATTGAATTTTTTTTAACACATCGCTTAAATTTTGATCTAAAGGAATACAAAATAATAATCGACAGCAACATCATCGATTTTCAATTGGAAAAATTAAGCAACTGCAATTGGATTGATGCTCTAAAAGTTCTGCGTTGCCAAAAAAAACTTTTGCTACCTCAGGAATGGATTTTTTTAATTCCCCCAAGCAAGCAAATATTTTGGAAAAAATCTAATCGATATATTCAAAAAAACATCCTACAGTCACCGAATTTTTTAAGAGATCATGGTCTAGATGATGAAAATGGCTGTTTTTTGATGGAATATATCATTGGCTATCTATGTCATGGGCTCATAGGCATTGGCGACGAATCCTGGTGGCTATACGTTGCTGATCACTGTTCCAGCGGAATAAAAATAGTTGCTGGCATTGGGAATGGTATTATCTTTTCGCGCATACTTTCATCCAGTGTCATCGGATACATAGAGGAGGAAATATTGCGGACCATAAGATTTTTGAAAAGATTTGGATTTACGTCCGATATGAAAATTCTTACAACACTGGATAACGTATTCCTGGATAGTCATGATTTTACTCTAATCAAAACAACTCCTGAAAAAATAGCAGAAAAATTTTCATTAAAAAGTTGCCACGACGATATGGAGCAGCTGATGATGGAATTTCTCACGCATAATTTTAGAAAAATAAGGACGGTTTTTGGCACCGAAACATACGTAGATAAATTCCTCAAGCACAATATTGCAAAAATATATTCAATGGTTGCTGTGGCTTTGGTTTTGATGGTGAGTTGGTTTGTTCATCTACAAAGCAAAATTTCCGAAGAAACAAAAACCATTCATGGACTATCAAAAAAATTCGTCATTGCCGATGATTTATCTGAAAGTTTGAAACTTAAAATTGATTCCACTAGCGATGCTACAATTGCACAATTGATAGATTTTTCAAAAAAACAGATCAATATCCTCGAGGCTTTGCGGCAAATTTCAATTTTTTTAGGAAAAAATGAAATCACTGTTCAAGATTTCCATTTGATGGAAAATATTTTCCAATTTAGAGCGCGGCTATCTCCGCAGATGGCGAACATTTTACAGCAACAATTCGGCAATAAATGTCAAATAATTTTGCCGAAAGAAAAAAACACCGATGGTCTGGAATACGAGGAAATATTGTCGCCCAAGTCCAGCACATCAACGGGAACTGGTTCCATAGTATGTGTACAACTAAAATAGTCGATTTTTTCAATTCCCTTCTGAGTGCGCGCCGAGCAAAAATTCTACTGTGCGGCATCTTTTTCCTGTTGGGATTGTTGCTAATGCTATGCCTATCTCGAAAAAATGCACTGCATAACTTCACAATCATACGGCACAGCATGGAAGCGCAAAATCGCCGATGGCAACTGTTAGCGAAGGAAACCAAAAAGCAAGATTTTTCTTCCCTTGGTAATCTTAGAAAAAAACCTTCAATAAAAAATATCATTAAAAATTGTGCCCAAGAGTCGTTCATAAAAAATATATTGCTCAAGCACAGCTGCAAAAATGGAAAATACCTTGTCGAGCAAAGTGTTTCCATTAAATTTTTATTTCCTAAAGAAAAAATGGCCTACGATTTTCTAGACAAATTTTACCAAAAGGCAAATGGCATCATCGTTTGTGATTTGATCAGGATCATAAAAACCGAAAAAATGAAATTCGAAGCCAAAATGGACTTCCGAATATTTACAATTCCTAAAGAAAGCAAATCGTTTACTATAAAAACGCCAACGAAAAAATATCAGCAACAAAAATCAGTTCTCCATGACATAAACATGTTTTCTCCGGACGAATCTCCCACCCGCTACACCCTCCTTTGCATAATCGACAATTCCAGAGCCTATGTGAACGATCGTTGGGTAAAAAAAGGAGATACAATTGATAACTTTAGTATAAATTATATAAGGAAAAATTCAATCGATCTAAAAGGTAATAAAAAAACACTAAATAACATCAAAATAGGAGCTAGTTGGTTATCAACGAATCTCTGAATGCATCAATTTGTGGCTGTGGCCATCAAAAAGTGCACTGCTACCAAGTTTCCCTAATGCCCAAATGCTGGAGCACATCTACAGGATGTGGGACTCCATGAAAAAACCATTAGAGGAAAGACACCCACCTACCTTCTTTCGGCAATGTTGGATATGACTTGCATAATTATCAACAATCTATTCGACTATTTCCATTTGGCTAAAGAAAAAAGCGATTTCCGCCACAGCGTTTTCCTGACTATCCGATCCGTGAACTACATTGCGTTCGATACTTTCTCCAAAATCCCGGCGAATAGTCCCAACCTCAGCGTTAGCAGGATTTGTCGCTCCCATCGTTTTTCGATTAACTTCCACCGCATTTGGCCCGGCAAAAACCTGCACCACGACAGGACCAGATGACATATATTCACAAATGCTGTCGTAGAATGCCTTGTCCCGGTGTATCTCATAAAATTTTCCGACCTGAGCCTTGGTAAGCAACAATCGTTTTTGGGCCACAATCTTTAAACCGGCCGCTTCCAGGCGCTCGTTCACTTTTCCCGTGATATTCCTCGCCACAGCATCTGGCTTGAGGATCGAAAGAGTTTTTTCCATATTTATTTCCTAATTTTTCATATCCAAATTGTTATTTTGATCTTTTCTCTCACTTTTTCCTATCCACGGACTTCACTCTAGTCTATTTTTTCCCATCCACGGTAGGATTGTTTCCAGTAATTAACATTCCTTTTTTCATTTTTCAAGTTTTTATATAGAGCATCTGCCAATGCAATCTGCGACTCATCTTCAAACATCAATATTATCTTCTCGAAGAAGATATTTTGATCATACCATGCTGAAAAATCGAATGTATCCATTAGCAACAATACCTTTGCTTTGTTTGGGTTTTCATGGTCAGTGGTGAAATAAATTGGCTGCTGGTCGCAGAAACCCGACTTCCCATTTCCATGGGGAACGAACGACAGAGGAGTGAATGTCCACAACGCCCTGTCCAGGAAGGAAGTTCGTTCTTCAACTGGACTGGAAAAAACACAACGCTCTCCGGAAAGATACACTTTTTCCAGGATGCGAGTCACGGCAGAGACAAGATTGCCCCGGGAAATGTGATATATACTTATTTCCACACCAAGTCAGTCCACCCATCATTCATCTGGCCACCATTATACAACGACTAGACCTTTCCGGCAAGCAATTCGGGGCAAAACCCAGGGCCGTTTCATAAATTTTTGATCATACAGAAGAGTAACTTTTCATCGATCAAGCATTTGAGCATATTATACCATTCCTCATTATTAATTTCTCTCAGCAAACGGTAAGCAGCCTCATGTTCAGGCTATGCGGAAAAACTTTCGGATAATTTGTTCCGAGGAATGGTATTAAATCGTTCAT
>JAITRU010000027.1 GCA_031288225.1 Holosporaceae bacterium
AAAAAACAGAGTTTCAAAGACAATGCCTTCCATGAAATTGACTTTGGCTCAAAAACAGCATGATAACTGAAGTCCAAGCAATCAACACACGCCAAAAGTACTTACGGTAAACGTTCTTATGTGACAGTCCCTGGGTAGGGAAAAACAACCTTGCTACCAGGATAAATCTCATTCAACACAACATTAGTGCGTCTCCTCAATCACTTTTGCGAGGACATCTCCATCTTTCAAGAAAAAAACGAAATACAAAATCGTATTACAAAATTCTGATTTTTCATAGCGAGACTTAACTGCTGCTATTTTTAACTCAACTTTTTCACGCATAGCATAGTTTTTTTCTATGTCGATTTTCTCGACCAATTCTGCATCCATCCATAACGGATACATCTTTTTACACAACTCTATAGCACTAACAGTTGCAGATGGCTTATATTTTAAACCAAGATACCCATACCCTTTAGCAGTATCCATTCCGTTTAAAGCACAACACATAATAAATAAGTACATGCATATAGCAAAACTAACCTTTGAATCTAATACCATCATTGCTTCTCCATTCAAACCATTCATTTTATTTATATCATATTTTTATTTCATATGCCAATGCTTCGTTTTAACCTACTGGATTTAGGTAATTTATTAATGAAGTTTCTAAAACCCTTTAATTCTTTCATAATGTTAAATATTCTTTCAGCTCCCCAATTAGTACCAATAAATGAACATTTTTTATCTGACGCTCTGCTGCCTAATTTGCACCGGAATATCGGCCCGCCACTCATTCCTGGTGCAGAAACAAGAAATGAGAAGTATTCGTTGATATTACCTAACTTAGAAGGAAATTTTTCATCAGGATCATCTTGTAATGACCTTAATGGGCGATTTAATTTGTAATCTTCACTCCACATATGCGATTGATAATGCGTATCATCACTTTTATCAAAACGGAATCTTGGCAATTTATCTGCCGGTACTACTCTTCCGTCATTGGTTAATGTCGTACCTAATGTACACTCATTAGCACAATAGTTTGGATATCCGATTATAAACAATCTGTTTTCGTCATCGGCACTTATGTTATCAGATACAGTACCGTCGATTTTTGGTAGGCATTTATCTTCTGTTTTCACAATATTGCATGAAGCATTAGATAAAATGTTTTTAAGCGTAGAGCCATGTTTTGTTTTTCCTTCAATGCAAACTAAGAGATAATCATTTTGACTATACGGATCACTTGATGAATTACCACAATGAGTAGTTACTAAAAATCCTTTCGCAAAGATACTATTACTGGAATCATCATTTGCTAATTGGTCTATTGCCACACCATATGGCACAAAATATAACTCTTTGTGGCTAGCTAACGCATGTTTGCATGTATGAACTTTATAACTACCTATATCGACGAACTCCTGGCCCGGATCAAGCATACCAGAGCCAGAAAAACTAATATTTATAAATTTACCATCTTTTCTTATAACCCTGTAGAATATTCCACTTAATGACATAGCTTTAACCAAATCATTGGTTTTATAATCCCCATTATCAATAATATTGCTGTTAGCATTAAGAATTTTTTGGAATCCAAGTAATTCAATTATGTACAACTCTTTCATTAAATCTCTAGGCGAGGCTTGTGAACAATCTTCTTTGCCTAAAAGTCATAAGAGATTTTCCTTAACGTTTTCTTCAAAATGTCGCTCTTTATAGTATTTTTTAACTTCTTCAATTATTCGTTTTTTATCTTTTTCTGGGCCGCTATAAGCCATTACAAGATGTTGTTCTATAGTTAAAAATTGACCATCAATATTAATCTGCTTTGATTGCCATGAACCATTAGCGTAACTATTAAATATGCTTACTTGATCTAGTTTTGATTTACTTGACGCTGATACGTTTAAGCAAAAAATAAAACAACAGGTGAGCAATAGAGTTATTTTTATAAATTTTGTTACGAAGAAACGTTTCATATTAGCTTCTCATCCTATAGTTAATAGCAAATGGCAAACTTAAAATTCGAAAAATCTTCTGAAAGTCAGCTATTTCTTGGCGCAATTCTATGTGGACATTCCAACAATTATAACGATCGCCATTTTTTACCAAAACTTCATTTTTGTCTCTTAGCGATCTATATTTGCCTTTGATTGTGCAGGCAAAAAGTTTATAAAAAGCTAAAGTTACCAAGATTTGCAAAATATATTTAGCAAACAAGTCCAAAACACATTTCCTGCTCCTCCCACAGCAGCGGGAACGGCTTTTGCAGCAGATCCTTAAGCACAAGCGTTTTTGGCTGCGTTCCGTTCATAATTGCAGATTTTATGCTCGGGCTCAGGGTGTTCAGTCGTAGCACCTTCAGCACATATTTCACTGTTAGTCGTTTTTTGCGGCAGAATTCTTCGAGGTCAACATTGCCGCTCGTCAGCTCGGTTTCCCACAATTTTGCTTTTCCGAGAGCCTGGATGAGCGCATCGTCCATGATTTTTTCGTCCACAGAGTTATTCGACTTGATGATGTGGAGCTTGTGTTTGCCTCGTTTGGCGATTTTGAATGGTATACCCACTCACGCTGAGAAAGCGAACTTATACCAAATCCCATCATCGACTAGCCATTGCCCGCCCGGCAGCGGCTGCCATAGAGCGTGTTCTAGAAGCCATTTGGACAATCCAAAATGAGATTTGGTATTATGTATCGGAAATTTGCTGGTTTTTCGCGCATAAAAATCCAATTTCTCACGGTGATTGGGTATATACATAAACTATTGGGTATATACATAAACTATTTTGAGAGTGCATTTGTAATGTCGGATTTTCGCTCAAATATCAGACGAATCATTGATAAACGAACGCACTTTCAAAATAGTTTACGGGACTGTTGAAAACAAAAAAATCCAAATTTTCACCATCTGTATTTCAGGGTGGTTGCCGCTTCAGGATGGCATTTTTTGATCAGTTTTCAACAGTCCCTGCTTATACATGACACACTTTGAAAGTGCGTTCGTTTGTTAATATTTATTATAGAGCGACCCGGTGCCGTAGGTTGGACTTGTCGTCCTAATAATCCCCCCCACCTGCTGAGGATAGCCAGCAGAAGGGTACTGCTGCTGCGAATAAGCAGAAGACGTAAGCGGATTCACAGTCATACTATTACGATTCAAGTTGCTGTTACTACTATAAGAAGTAGTACCATAGGTAGAGCTTCTCAGTCCCGTATTTCCGATACCGAGAGCACTACTACCACTCAGACCCACACCCAGGGTGCTAGCACCAACAGCGCCATTGGAAGCGTTAAGCGCCAATGTCGGTTGGCTACTACCCAGTGTAATGTAACGCTGTTGCATCAGCTGTGGCTGCGTCGACATACCATTTCCTTTAATGACAGCAAGTTTTATGTTTGCCAAAATTTCTAGCACATCGCGCAGAAAAACTTGTGCTACAGGACTAGCGCTCTGCGATGGTAGTTGTTGAACAGTACCGTTAATTGCATAATCAATTTTATTGATGATATCCTGTCCATTACCACTTTTAAACGTAAAAGAGTTCGTGTCATATATCGCGTGCTTCCGGTATTTTTCAGTGGCACTACCTAGGTCACTTGGCGACAGCTTGGAGTTTTTAAAAAGTTTACAATAGGCCTTTGCCAGTTTAAAGAGCTGATTGTTATTTTCCCCAACCCTGCCAAAGATGGAACCACTCTTAACAGATAAGCTATTCAATGCATCGTAAATACTACCAATATAAGTACCAGCAATGGTGTGTACCGCTGATGCGGCAGATGTCACATCCATTGCCATTGTCTGTTGCAGAGTGCCAGCGGAAACTCCCGTAATCAACATCATTCCTATTAGGATTTTTTTCATTTTCTTCCTCCATTTAAAAAAAAATAACCAAACTATAAAATAAACTATATTGCCCATTAATTAAAAAAAGATTAATAAAAGCGTCAAATTATAAAAAATATTTGCCAATGGAGAATGTTTATTGGAGTAACTAATGTCGAGTAGCGCTTTTCTTCTTCTTTGGTGGCAAATTACCCCGGGACAAGGACCCAGAGCACGATCTTCGGCAATGAGACAGAAAATCAATCGATTGATGGGATAATAAGGAAAAATTTCAAAAATATTTCCGCCATGCAATGGCAGCTGTGATTTTATGTACAAGTATAGAAAAAATTGCAAATGAATCATTCTGTAAGCAATATGTATTTGAAATATTTTTATCCTAAAAATAAGTGACGATAGCGATAAATTTAGGTATCATTTGTTGCTATGTATAGGCAGATCACAAACGCAGTGAATACGAAATATCACCCTCCTACCAAGATCTCATTAATTTCATGTCGTTTATACCTCTTCTATTGCTATACTTCTGTGCTATAATCCTAGTTGTTGCGTTAAATGGTACAGAGTAGAAATGGAAAGTGTAAGTATGTCTATGCATGGCTCTGGCGCACCGCTTATGCTGCTGGCATCAATCAAGTGGTCAGAAAATCTAGAGTAGGGTAGTGAGACGCTATGGGGAATGAGTTGGAGCAATCGTTGGTTGATGGCAAGAAGTTTGACACAAAATCGGGAGAAAAATAAAATTTGTACTTTACTAGAAGAAGAAATTAATGCTCTCTGGAACAGGGAACATGGTGATACATCCTGCGTGATGGAAGCTTTGAAATTGCTCAATCTTGGACAAATTCGGGTAGCAGAGAAGGTTCAGGATAAATGGGTTGTGCACAAATATCTGCAGAAGGCGATTCTGTTGTTTTTTCGGCAATCTCAATCCCAGCTAATGCCTGGAGAACTGTGCAGTTACTTCGATAAAATCCCACTAAAAACCCACGGTTGGAGTGACGCAGATTTTGCCACTGCCGGATTCCGAGCTGTTCCTGGTTGCTTTATCCGCTACGGAGCCTATGTGGCTGCATCCGCCGTAATTATGCCAAGCATTATAAATATCGGATCATTCATTGACGAGAACAGCATGATAGATAGCAATGTCCTGGTTGGCAGCTGCGCACAAATAGGGAAAAATTGTCACATTTCAGATGGCGTATCCATAGGAGGGGTGCTGGAGCCGTTATGTGCAAGTCCTGTGATAATCGAGGATAATTGTTTTCTTGGAATAAAAAGCGCTGTGGCGGAAGGAGTTTTGATTGAGCGTGGGTCTGTGTTGGCGGCGGGAACGATTCTCACATCATCCACGAAAATAATTCATCGGGAAACCGGAGAAATATCCTACGGCAGAATTCCCGCCTACTCTGTTGTGGTGCCGGGTACGTATCCGGCCAGTTCCGGTGGTGATATACATTTGGGTTGCGCAATTATTGTAAAGCGAGTAAATGAGCAAACCAGGAAAAAGACATCGATCAACGCGCTCCTGAGGTTGTAGCTGTGCTAGTGGTAATCGTTTTTATTTGATGTTGTGGATACAGATTAAAAATGAAGGCAATTTCGTTGTGCTCTGATCTTATGAAATGCAAAAGTGTTACCCCCCATGACGATGGAGCAATTTCCGTGATCGATTGTTTCCTGAGGTCCTGTGGCTTTGAGACAAAAATGCTAACGTTCGTATCTTCGGATAAATCAAATGCCGTGGTGAATTTGTTTGCAAATTTTGATGGACGATCAGCGGAAGGTGCTCCTTCCCTCGGTTTTCTTGGCCATTCAGATGTGGTACCGGCAGGAGATGGCTGGGATACCGATCCATTTGGCGCAGTTCAGAACGACGGTTATCTGGTTGGGCGCGGCATTGCTGATATGAAGGGAGGCATTGCGGCTTTTTGTTCTGCAGCCGCAAATTTTGTCCGCAAAAGGGGGCATGATTTTTCTGGCGCCATCAAAATTTTGATAACCGGAGATGAGGAGGTCGGATCTCCGGAGGGAGCTCGGTCGCTGATTAATTGGTGCTGCGAAAATAATCAATTACCGATGGATTGCATCATTGGAGAGCCCTCGTCGAAGATAATGCTGGGTGATCGTATATATGTTGGGCATCGCGGTAGTCTCAATGTAAAAGCAAAATCCGTTGGAAAACAAGGACACGTGGCATATCCTGCCGGATATATAAATTCTCTGGCTAATGTGTGCAAATTCGTAGCTAACATATTAGATTATGAGTGGAAGTATAAGGATCACCGATTTCCAAAAACCAACGCCGAACCAACGTTGTTGTTTACAACTAACTATGCCGCAAACGTTGTACCTGACCTATCATCGGTCAACATAAATGTGAGATTTGGATCTGATTACAGTGCAGAGGGTTTGAAAAGGATCTTTACCGAGATTGCAGCAAGATTCGGTGTGGAATTGGAGTTTGAATTGAACGGAAACGCTTACTATTGCTATGACCAGCGTCTGGTATCTTTGCTGGCATCGGCCATAGAGAGCATCACCGGCATATCTCCGCAATTTTCTGCTGCCGGAGGTACCTCCGATGGCAGGTACATGGCTTCCCACTGCAATATCATCGAATTTGGAGTACAGGATGCTACCATCCATCAGAAAAACGAAAAAATCAAAATTGATGATTTACTGAATCTAGAAAGAATTTATGAAACCTTTATGGATAAATACTTTTTTAACTAGTTGCAACTAAATAAAAGCAGATGGATTATGATTGCCTATGAAATTTTTTATAAAAAACTACGGCTGCCAGATGAATTTGTATGATTCCTCAAGAATGACCGATGTGCTCTGTATGAGTGGTTATGAATTGGTACAAGACATTTGTGATGCGGAAATTGCCATATTCAACACCTGTAGCATACGGGAAAAGGCAAATGAAAAGTTATTCTCCGATCTTGGGCGTGCCAAGTCCCGTAAATTCGCCGCCCACCAAGACGGAAAGAAGTTTCTGATCATCGTGACAGGATGCGTAGCGCAGGCTCATGCCCAAGAACTGCAACGACGCGCATCCTACGTTGATATTATTTTGGGGCCGCAAGATATTCATGGCATTGCCGACTGCATCCACAACATAACAGCAGATGGAAATGTTGATGAATCCACATTCAATAACAATTGTATTACTGTGCAAACAAATCTGAATGCGAACAATAAGTTCGCTCATCTCCCAGATAATTTTTTTCGCAGAGGAGTTTCGGAATTTTTAACAATTCAGGAAGGTTGCAACAATTTCTGCAGCTACTGCTGTGTTCCACACACGCGAGGACGTGAATATTCACGAGATGTGGAAGATGTGCTGGCCGAGGCTCGTCGGCTAACGGCAATGGGTGTAAAGGAAATTGTTCTGCTGGGACAGAATGTTAACTCCTACGCAGGCCAGGGACCAGATGCTAAGATCTGGAACTTGGCACGATTACTTTACACCATAGCCGAGTTGAATGGCCTTGTGAGGATGCGATACACAACGTCCAATCCCAAAGACGTTACGGCTGAATTGGCGAAAGTTCACCGGGAAGTGCCGATTTTGGCTCCATCTGTACATTTGCCTGCTCAATCTGGCTCAGATCGCATTCTGGCGAGAATGAATCGCCGCTACTCGGTGGATGATTATTATCGCTGTGTTGATGTGCTAATGGAGAATCGTCCAGATATGGTACTTACGTCCGATTTTATTGTTGGATTTCCTGGAGAAACAGATGATGATTTTGAAAAAACTATGCGGTTTGTGGAGAAAATTAAATTCGCCAACGCCTATTCGTTCAAATATAGTCCCAGAGCCAACACCGCCGCCGCAAAAATGGACGACCAAATTCCGGAGTCGGTAAAATCTGAGCGACTGAAAGCGCTGCAGCGTGTCCTACTGGAACATCAGAAGCAATTCAATAAAAATTCCGTTGGAAAGACAGTTCAGGTCCTGTTTGTGAAGGAAGGAAATCATAAAAATCAATCAGTAGGCCGTAGTGAGTATTCACAAGCTGTATCGGTATGTGATAATTCTATAGGAGTAGGAGATCTTTGCAATGTGAAAATTGTGAAAACGGTATCTCATAGTGTAATTGGCATGGTGGTTTAATGAATTTAGAAGTTTCGATAGAATATGCTCCGTGGAATAACAGCCCCATAAGTGTGGAGTCGTTGGCAAATCGCTGCGTGGCGGCGGTGTTTTCTGAACTTAATCTTAATCACTACAATGTTGAAATATGTTTCCTATTCACTGATGATGAAGAAATACGCATTCTTAATAAAACCTATAGGGGGATTGATAAACCAACCAATGTTCTCTCATTCCCGTCGAATGCCGTTCTGGAAACAGCACACGACGATACCAGAAATATTTTCTATGAATATTTTGCTAATAATTACGGAGTCGATGAGGATAGTAGCTGCTGTAATATATGTGCACTGGGGAGCGTTGTGTTTGCCTATGAAACGATAGAACGTGAATCCAGAAGTCAGCGGAAGATAATGGAGTATCATTTGCACCATTTGGTAGTACACAGTGTGTTGCATTTGCTAGGCTATGATCACGAATCTGATCAGGAAGCTGAACAAATGGAAGCATTGGAAATTAAAATTCTTAACAAATTGGGTGTTGCAAATCCATATATATGAGTGTTACCATGCCGCCCATGGGCTTAGAAATTCGTAATTATTTTCAAAAACTGCTGAAAAAAAGTCCCGAAACGCCGCTGTTGGATCGCTTGGAGGATTTGATCGAATCGGATCCTGATGCTTCGAAAAAAATAGAATCCGACAGTAGTGGCGAGCTGGCGTTGGTCTCGAATATTCTTGGACTTAAGGATCTTACTGCTGCCGACATTATGGTTCCGAGAGCAGACATTGTGGCTGCAAAATTTGATACATCTCTCGACGAATTCATTAATCTTTTCGCCAGTAACCATTTCTCTCAAATTCCGATCTATAACAATACCCTAGACGATGTGGTTGGCATAGTACGAGTGCGAGATTTTCTTCCATACGTCAAGAATCGCGATTCGTTTGACATAAGAACATTGCTGAAGGAAGTGATTTATGTGGTTCCCAGCATAAAGCTGCTGGAATTATTGGTGGAAATACGAGAATCAGCCAACCATTTGGCGCTGGTAGTTGATGAATTTGGAGGAGTCGATGGACTAGTTACTTTACAGGACGTAGCATCTGAAATTGTAGGAGAAATTCAGCAAAATAATGAAATCTTCCCTCAGGTGGCAACCAAGCCGGACGGTTCATTTGTTATGGATGCAAAGATACTGGTAAGTGAATGCGAAGAAATGCTAAAAGTCGACCTGTTGCAACCTTTCAGGAAAGACAGAAATTCAGATGATCCGGACATAGAAACCGTCGGTGGATTAATGATGCTGATGGCCGAGAGAATGCCAACCAGAGGCGAGATTTTTTCCCATCCAGCGGGAGTTGAGTTCGAAATTATGGATGCCGATCCACGACGGGTGAGAAGGGTGTTGGTGCGGAAAAAATGAATGTTGGAGCGAGTTGCGTTACTCCCGAAAGACGTTGTTTGTCGGCAAGTGCGTGCGTAGGGATTTGAATCTGTTTTTTAACTGTTTTTCCTTTTCCATCACCGAGGCATAGGAAAAAGATGGCCTGTGCAGATCCGGTAACTCCGGTGTGTGTATTTTGCTGCAGGATACTAGGCTGCACATAGGAAAAATTGCGAAAATTTTTACCAGAGCCGAGCAATATTCCGCTCCATCGTTCATTATCGGCCTCCATCCAAAGATTTTATTTTGGTTAGCAATCTAGTTTTCAGCGCTTCTATTTTCGGTGATTTAGGTTTTTCTGTGTAGCATTTTTTCCTCATATTACTGTCGGGATATATGTGTATATTAGCTATGAGGTCCTTGTTAACGAACCTCCTGGAGGCAATTACAACATTAGCCCGAGATGTACTATTGGTGATATACGCCGCAACTCTTGGATGAAATATAAACTTTAAAAAAGCGTAGATATTGTTTATGTGCTTTGCCTCCGACGGAATTGCCACCACATCAATCCACAGTGGTCCCCCCTCCTTGGGGAAAAAGAATTTGATGTGTGGTTTTTTGTTTTCAACTTTGACTTTTAAGATATCCCCAGATGTGCCAAACGTAGCACATGCATTTCCGGATGCTAAGTCCTCAAACCCGTAGGCGGTGAATTTCGCTATGTATGGTCTAATTTTTTTCAAATGCTCCGATGCTTTCACAAAATCCTCTTCATTTTCGCTTTCAGGATCTAGCCCCAGGTAAGCCAAAATCACAGGAAATAATTCGTCCGGAGATTCACAAAGTGATATTCTGTGCTTGCTCAGTTGCCTAGCGTAAACCGGATCAAATATGATAGCCAAGCTATCCCCAGGAGCATCGGGAATGATGGCATCCACGATTTTTTCATCAATACCAATCCCGGATATGCCGAATTGATATGGTAAGGCAAAACAATTGCCCTCATCGCAGATCGCTAGCCTATCCATGATATCCGCATCAAATATGTTATAATCAATCCTTGATTTATCAATTTTTCGGTATATGCCGGTATTTAACTGTCTTGCAAAATTCGGCCAAGCTGTGGGGAACACGATATCGTATTTAGACCCACCGGCCAACAGCTTAGCTTCTAATATTTCGTTGGAATCAAATACATCTATTACTACGCTAATACCTGTTAATTGTTCAAATAATTCAATAAGATCGTATGGAATATAGTCAATACCAACATTGATGTAGAGTAGCTTTTCCTCATCCAAAGGAGCGAATTTTTCCTTCGATAGAATCGTATATATTTCGCGCAGGTCTTCTCGTTGTAGTAGAGACTCTCTGGAATTTTTTGGCAGGAAACAAACCACCATAGTGCACAAAAACAGAGCAAACAATATGTATTTTTTCACGTAACACTATCGCCTCATCTGTTCGGTTGTGGTCTTTTGCAATTCCATTTGTTTAGTCTTTTCATATCGATAAGAACCGTAGGGAATCAAAAAAATATAAATAGAAACCAAAATGGTTAACGTTAACCATAGTTTGGTGACCAGGCAAATAATCAACAGGCTTATGGTGAGCAATTCCGGAGAAGCTAAACCATTTTTTATTTCTATCATTTTGGATGAAAAGTTCTTCAAAGTGCTGATCATAAGCACTCCAGATACAACCAAGCAGAAAGATACGAAGGCCGTATTCAAAAAAAACTGGCTGCCGGTAGAAAAGGATAAAATCATCGGGAAAAGCGCAAGGATCGCCCCAGCTGGAGCTGGCACTCCCGAAAAATACTTCTTCATCCAATCGGGCTTTGGTTCATTTTGTAGCAATCCTGCATTAAATCGAGCCAACCTCAATCCGCAGCAAATGGTGAAGAACATGCACACTCCCCATCCAACATTTCCCATGCTGTACATCGACTTCAAAAACATGAGCATTGCCGGCGTAACACCGAAACACACCAAGTCCGAAAGCGAATCTAATTCTGCACCAAAATGCGAGGATTGCTTCAGAAGTCGAGCCAGGCGGCCATCCAATGCATCCAGCAGCGCAGATACGAAAACACACAGCACTGCCATTTCCCACTCGTAAAACAGTGCAAAACGAATGGCCGTTAGCCCGAAGCAAAATGCCGTAATAGTTACAATACTTGGCAGCATCCTACTGATGGAAATGCGCCTGTTTTTGGCGGAAACATCACAGGGCTCGCAATCTTCTTCCATGCAGAATACTTCAACATCTTCCGATTTTTTGTAGCCGCTCATTTGAGTTCTTTCCATATGTTCTCCTATGCTTTTGCTGCTTCTTTGGCCAATTCAGCCAAAACTGTCTCTCCGGCCACAACAATTTGCCCTTCTTCCACTTGCACAGTTGCACCTTCGGGTATGTAAATATCTACCCGACTGCCAAACCTTATGATACCAACACGATCTCCCACAGCTAGCTTTTGCCCTTCGGAAACGTCGCATCTGATTCGCCTAGCTATGAGGCCAGCAATTTGCACAAATACAATTCTTGTGCCGTCATCCATTTTTACATGCGTTATTTGTTTCTCATTGTCTTTGCTAGATTTATCAAGCACAGCATTGAAAAACTTTCCAGGGATATAAATAATTTTTTCAATTGTGCCGGGAACTGGAGAGCGGTTAACATGAACGTCAAATATACTCATAAAGACGCTAATTTTCTTTCGCTTTCCCTTAATTTCCAGCTCTGCACTGGGTTCTACGTTCACTATATTCAGAACGACACCGTCTGCTGGGCTAACTACCACATTCTTTCGCCGTGGATGCACTCGCTCCGGATCACGAAAAAACAACAAACAAAACAGAGTTACAATAAATCCCATCCACCCCATATTAGGACCAACGTGCCCTAGTAAAATAGCACAAATCGCAGCTACACCGGCGAACTTCCATGCTTCACGATCAAATGGCAATCTGATACTCATCAATAACCCTCCCATCATAAATCAGTGTGATTATATTGTCTTTCATTTAATAATTCAAAAAGAATTACATTGTTTATCATTTTTGTATGTATCAGACATATGCCACTACTGAACAACAGACGAAAACACACTTTCCCCGGTGTCAATTGTAGGAAGTGTTATGTAAAAATTATCGATATAATTCACTGAACAATGAATATTTTCAACATATCTGTATGAAAATTTTTGCTGATTTATCAGTGTGTTATAAAAAACACTCAACGGGCACTGAACAATAACTTTTTTCCATATATAGCTATTTTATGAAAATATATGACGATCTTGTTGCGTATTTATTAAAAATAAATATTGCTTTTATTTTTTAATTACACTAAAAAAGCATAAATGGGCCATAATTATGTTATGGCGTCCATTTTGTGTGGAGTAGTTTCGCAACTTTTTATGTAGGAGGAGAAAAATATGAAAAAAATTGTTATGGTGGTTTGTTCTTTGGGGTTTTTTATAGGCGACATGTACGGTCTACCAAAAGAATTCAGTAATCAGATGCCAAAAAAGTTATCACTTAAATCTATAGCTCAAAAACCGTCGACTGAAACAATAACAGGTGTGCTAAATAAGACAGTTAAAAAAAACGCAAACAAGGAGCTGGACAGGGACAATCTTTATAAAGAAATCGACAAACTTCCTGAAAAGCAAATAAATGCTATTGTGGTTAGTACAGCTGATCTATCTAGTCAATTCATTTCAGAGCTGATGGACAATCTTATTGAGATTACAGATGCAGATGATGACAAAATTACAACTAAGGCACTAGAATCTATAAAAGGTCGATTTAACGAAGAAAACGGTGGAACTATCCAAAGTGTTTTGTTATTGGTCAGCACATTGTTCGAGGGAACTACTAAAGAATCCATTGAAAAATGCATAGGACAAATAAAAGCGCAGACACAAGATAGTAGGGATTTCGAACGGGTTACTGCAATGGCGTTTACGATGGCTTTTTTTTATGACAAATTATCATGCAAAGATAATTCCAAGCTTTTGGAGTTTTTATCGTTAATGGAAGGAAAAAATAGTAAAAAAGATGTCATACAGTTGATGGCAAAACTTGTTGTCTTATATTGCAGTACTGAACTGAACAACAAAGGATATAGTTATTTTGAAGATATACTTAGCGTGTACAGGAACATAAAAGAGATTAGTAAAAAATGCCCTCCCAAGGGAAACGTAAGTGACAATGAAGAAGACGAAGATGATGACAGCTCAGATGATGGAAAAACTGGTGATGGACCTTCGTCCTCGTCATCTTCGTCCTCGTCATCTTCGTCATTGGTAGAAGAAGATAAGGATTAAGCGATTATACACACAGCATTGCTCGAGCATCATTTTATGCTGGAGCAATGCGGTGTTTTGTTTTTGTAAGTGACGACGTGTCTGGCCTGATATTTTTTATTAAATCAGAGAGCGATTGTCCAAAAATCCCACCCACGCCGCGTTGAATGCCGAACGCCGAGAGTTGCTTCTTTGCCCTTGTAGGCCAGGTTTGTTAGGTATATGCATACTCCAACAGAGTGTGTTCGTATAAGATCTCCTCCACAAGTTTTTTAAATACTTCGGGGGAAGAAGGAACCCAATCCCGGTGAATTCTATTCGTTGCTTTTGCATAGGCCTGTATTAACAACTTTAGTAATTCT
Source organism: Holosporaceae bacterium (assembly GCA_031288225.1). Classification (GTDB taxonomy): domain Bacteria; phylum Pseudomonadota; class Alphaproteobacteria; order UBA3830; family UBA3830; genus BNWE01. The sequence continues at coordinate 14,008 of JAITRU010000027.1, forward strand.
CTATACTCTGGTTTCAACAATGTATCAATAAAAAGCATATTCATGGCAACGGCAAATATATTGCACACGGCGGTACGCACATTTTCAGTCGCAGTATCAGAATGTCCCACTGTGAGTGCGTGTTTTGTCCGTGCGTCAAGCCACTCGATAATATATGAATGATTCCTAGCAATGTGCTTATAAAGCCACTTCAGCTGCTCACCATCGAACCATTGGCCTGCACCTGGAGCGCTTAGGCCATATCTGCCATTAAGCAGATCCATTGATCTTGCAAAAAACGATGCAGATTCATGATGATCACGGTTGTTTTCATCTTTGAATTGAAAAACATCCAAAGCTATTCTCCGAGCAACAATGCCGCAAATACACGATGTCAGAGATGAAAAATCAATATTATCTACCTCACCGAAATTCACCAGTAGCGAAAAGACGTTAATCATCCCTGTGTATTGACCACTACGACAATGTTGAAATGATTGAAATAGAAGGCCTACGATCGTCAATGCCTTATCTGTCGTGTCCATTTCCATCGAAGACAATTCATACCAATGGCCTTTTTTATAGCGTATTAATTCCAGATTATCAATTAGATCTTGAAACTTATCAATGACATAACGGACTTGTGTCTCGTTAAAAAATACTCCACATTCGCCGGGACGGCAAGAAGAAATATTGCTAAGGCAATCCTCTATTTGCTCCATCAAGTAATTTAGCAATTCTTCTTTGATTGCAGACTTTTTAGCATTTGTAGGAGCCAATTGTAGATTTCTAAACAAAGACTGCGTCTTATCATCGGAAACTGCACCAATGACAACATGGAACCAATCTGATTTCTTTTTGTTCGACAGGTACAAATTCAATGCATTTCTTATGGAAGCCAATATACTCCTTTTGTTAGAGCTACAAAATCTTTTGAACACATTGATTTCATAGGGGAATTGTTCAACGCTATTTTCTTCAAGGCATAACCATATTGCTTTTAAAATCAATTGCTGTAGCAAGCTCATCAACTGTTTTGGAGAAGCATTGTTTATGCCATCGCTGGTGATTTTCCTAAGAGCATTCATGGAATAAAGCCGTTTTTGTTTGCTGATTCTGTACCCAGGCCTTATGTATAATGGCCTATAACAAGCTTTGTCTCTTATGGAAAAAAAGTAGCTGGTGCTACCTCCCATTATTTCACGGGAAATTTGTGTAAACCGTCGTTTGTAGGCTGCTATAATTAGTTTATTGGCGCCCCTTTTGTCTTCACCGACTAACCCATCATAGGTATGTTTCAGAATGACGTAATGGTTACTACATCCTTTGGGTAGTGTTAAGATTGGCAAGTTTTGACTTGACTCCGACAGTTTCAGAAAAAAAGTATCTTCGACGGAGTCAAAATCTAACATGCTATACGTGTTAGCAAGACTATCTATGCTCACATTATGAATATATTCATCGGGAACAACACTATCATCGCTAACAACTACGGTGTTTTTTACGCTATCATACACGAGCGCCAGGAATTTATTAACATTCTTAATTCTTCGGATAAGCTTCAATGAATTGAGGCCAGGATCAATGTCACTTAGCAAATCCGTGAGTCCTTCTTGACTTGTATTAGATCGTATGGCAACGGGAGAAAGCTTTCCGGCATTATATGACCACTGTATAACTTTCATTTCTTCCAATTGTTCATACACTGACTGCTCTATTCCGAGAATTTCAGCTGTATGCTGATAGATTTCCGCCAATAATGTATCTATGTTTATAAAATTTCCGAAACTATTAGCTATCAGCAAATGTTTAAGTATGTGATTGGGAATTTTTTTAATAAGCTCTGATTGGCAACTGGCATTAAAATCATCGATGGTTGCAAATTGTTTTCCGTAGCCAATTAAATCACCAACTTTGTGCTTATCACTTAATTCTATGATTGCCCGTTGCTGGATTTGCTGCATATCAACATTTATGCCATAGTTATCACAAATATTATCCAAAAAACCTTTTACCACTGGAGCTGTTAACTGATCAGTAATGGCATGGTTATTATCAATAACAACCTGGTTTTCATTTGTATTTTTGACACCATTTGCCCCTAAATTGTTACCTTCGAAAAAATTTCCTGAAGCTTCAGTTGATTGCAGATTTGCAAAATCTTCTAGCGTAATTGGACAACAATCTAGGCTAGATTCCCCTGGAATAGCATTACCATTATTGATAATATCACCTACGGTTCGATTGGCTTGTATGTCATCCAATAATGCCCGTTGCATATCAGTATCATCATAGCTGATATTCAATGCATTACTGCAGTCGTTTTCATCACGATTAATGATACCAACATCGCCGTCGTCGACATCATCATTATCGTAGCCAATAAACGCAGGGCTGTTGCTGATTTCGGCACGAGAATTAGCATTAATGTTTCCAGATTGTGCCGCCACATCTTGTTGTATCGTAACATTATTACCCAATGCAGCCGCAGTCAAATTATTGGAAATACCGGGATCGAGAAATCCGTTCGCCGGATTGGATTTACAACAACCAAATAGTGATTTAAAAAAAGAAACCACAGTTTGCACTACACTACCACTGCACATTTGTCTATGCCTGGTATCATTTTCTATATTATCAACTCGCATCAATGCGTGGTTTTCTTCTACTAAAATACCAAAACAAATGACCAATAGTGTTCTTTTCATTGGAATATTCCTTTCTTATTTAGCACAAATTAACGTTTTTACAGTGTATCAATCGACAAACAATAAAGCAATTATGTAATAAAATTTTATTTAAAATAGTAATATATTTTCTATATGGCAATGTAATGCGTTTTTTGCTATATAAAGAATTTCTAAAAAACTTGGATAATATATGCTATGTAGAATAGTTTTGAAAAAAGGCAAACATTTGTGACTCTGGTTTATTATCTGCCGATATTCCCACTTTGGTCCAAAAGAATATTTGACAAATTACAAATTACAATGCCCTATATAAGATTCATTTCCTTTAAAGATTTGCATGCATCTTTGCCGATAATTAGATGATCCAACAATATAATATCAAGTTTTTGAGCAACTTCTTTTATGGATCTGGTAACAATTATGTCTTGTCTTGATGGTTGAGGATCTCCACTAGGATGATTGTGCACAATGATAATTGCGCTGGCACCGTACTCCAATGCCATTTTAATTATTTCTCGCGGATAAATAGCCACCGTATTTACGGTTCCCATTTGCATAATTTCATCTGCCAGTAATTTATTTTTGTTGTTTAGAAACATTACACGTAATTGCTCATTTTTCAGACAACCAATAGTGTTTTTATAATAATTAACAACCTGCCAACTTGAAGAAATGGTAATCGACGATGCAATATCTTCCAGATGCATTTTATCAAATAATTTGTGCAGTAATTTAATAAAAATCACGGTAGCATCGCCGATGCCATTGATTTTTTTTAGGTCTGCAGCATCTGCAAAAATCAAGTTTTTAATGCTTTTAAAATTAAAAAGTAATTTTTTTGCCAACAATTTTGTATCTTTTCTGGGATTGGAGTAGAATAATAGCAATTCGATTAATTCATAATTACACAGAGCAGACGGGTATTTAAAAAACTTGTCCCGCAATCGCTGCCTATGTCCTGCACAGTAAGAGTGTTTTGTGGAAATATCTTCCTTCATCCATCAACATCGTCATGATAATTCATATGGTGGCTTAGGCAAGCCACGCGTGGATTCGGTAAAAACCCTACATCCATCTTCCGTTACACCTATTGTATGTTCAAATTGAGCAGATAACGAACCATCAACAGTTACTGCAGTCCAACCGTCAGACAAAACTGCCGTTTGATATACTCCTGCATTTATCATGGGTTCTATTGTGAACACATGTCCTGGCTTTAGCCGCAATCCCGTTCTTGGCCGTCCAAAATGTAGAACGGCCGGTTCATCATGGAATACGCGACCTATTCCGTGGCCACAATAATCTCGCACCACAGAAAATTTCCTGGACTCAACGAAACACTGTATGGCATGTCCGATATCTCCCAAATATTTACCAGGTTTGACCAAGTCAATGGCAAGCATGAGAGCGGCGTAGGCAGTGTCTATCAATCTCATTGCTTCCGGCGAAGATTGACCTACGACATACATTCTGCTGCTGTCGCCGTACCAGCCATCTAGAACAGTGGTGACATCGATATTCAAGATATCGCCATTCGCAAGTTTTTGTTTTTCGGATGGGATGCCATGGCATACAACATGATTAACTGATATGCAAGTGGATTTAGGATATCCATTGTAGCCGAGAGTAGCAGATACTCCGTGATTCCTTAATATCTCATCTAGACACAGCTGATCCAGCTCTGCCGTAGTAACTCCTTCCTTTACAAAAGGAACAACATAGTCTAACACATGGGCCGTAAGCATACCTACCCGTTCCAGCCCAACAAAATCATCAACGGAATAGACCACACAGGCGCTGGAAGAAGACACAAAACACCTCAAAACAAACGTAATCCTAAGCCATCAACAGTGTACATCAACACTACCTGACATGCATTAATACTACGTTATTATCGCACAAAGTTTTGCAAAGGATAATACCCTAGACACACCACAGCCAGCGACAAAAACCACCACGCTAACCCCAGGCGATTTCATCACTCAGCCGGAACTGAAACGCATACCACTCGATGCCCCGCTACAGGCTAACTACACAATCAATCCGCCACATAGGGCAACAAAGCCAAAAATCTCGCACGTTTTATAGCCACGGCCATGGCTCTTTGTTTTCTTGCAGACACCATAGAAACACGAGACGGCATAATTTTACCACGTTCTGAAATAAACTTCTGCAAAGGCCTAACGTCCTTATAGTCTATTTTCAGAACACCAGTTTCGAATGGACAAGAAGACTGCCTTTTAAAATTATTCTTCTTCCATGCCATGGACTGCATATTGACGCCGCCATGGGACCTATTTCCTGATTTTCTTCCGGATTTAAACTCTTTTTCCACCACTAACTCCGCAAAAATATCTTCACTGCCACTCTACACCAACCAAATTAATCAAGCATCAACTAACTCATCAACGGCCGCATCTCCAGTGCTTTCCTTGGCAGGAGAAACCGCCATCTCCACATCAACATTCATAGCTCCAGCAAAAGCTTCATCCTCCATATCAGCAGATTTATAACTTTTTCTTTTCGCATTCAACGCAAAATCATCGCCCGACACCCTCGCCTGGGGAATTAAATTACCCCTATCATCGAAGGCATCCACCTTTACCAGCAGATGGCGTATTATATCCTCATTAAGCCTCATAACGCGCTCAAACTCTGCTATCAAAGTTGGCGGAGCCCTCAGCTGCATTACATAATAGTGTCCCTTCTGATTTTTTTTTATTGGATAGGCCAAATTCCTAAATCCGCAATATTCGCTGCGAACAACCTCCCCGGCATTTTGGGTAACAAAAAGCCCAAGACCAACACCCAGAGCTTCCATTTGTTGCTGAGAAAGATCCTGACGCCCGATAAATACATTTTCATAAAGATTCATACATTACACCAATCTAAAAAACACGTCCGGCGCACATAACCATGCCCAGCGCGCTAAGTTATACATCTTTTGGCGAAATAGCGCAACAAAAATTTTACTCATTCATGAATTTGGGGATTGCCCTATAAAGATAGATACAGCTCTGCAAAATTCTGATTTTTCAGTACATAACGAGAACGACGCAGCTATTTCGTTGAATATACAAAAAAGCTGAAATATCAACAATTCTCGCCAAACAAGCCTATCTTTATAGGGCAATCCCTGAATTTGTGCACAACAACCGGAGGAATATTCGCTGTTCTACACACCGAAACCACCAGTCCTTTGCATTCATAGCGTTTCATGCTACACTTCCCCTGTTTTTCTGAAGGAATAACGAACGATGTCTTTTGGACTGCGCGACGAAAGTTCTCTATCCCATTATATCTCCGAAATAAAAAAATTTCCCATTCTTGATCAGGACGAAGAGTATGAATTGGCGCTGAGATGGAAAGAAAAAAGCGATCAGCGAGCACTGGATAAAATAATAAAGAGCCATCTACGTCTTGTATATAAAATAGCCAATGGCTATTCGGGCTATGGCTTACCAAAAGAGGACCTAATAGCAGAGGGGCACGTTGGAATCATGCACGCTCTACAGCATTTTGATCCATCCATAGGCTATCGCTTTTCCACCTACGCCGCATGGTGGATAAAGGCAAAAATCAAGGAATTTGTGTACAATGCCTGGTCAATAGTAAAATTGGGAAGCAGCAAAAACAATCGAAAATTGTTTTTTGGTCTGAGAAAACAAAAAAAAGCATTAGGAATTGATAAACTTTCCGATGAAGATGCCCAGACAATAGCCGACGCTATGCAGGTATCCAAAGAAGACGTACTTATTTCAGAAAATAGATTTGCCAACAAAGATTACTCCTCCAATGTTGAAATTGGAGAAAACAGCAAGGCATCGTTCCAAGACTTTCTCGTCGATACCAAAGCATCTCCGGAGGAAATTATCCTGCATAAGCAGGAATACGAGTATCGCAAAAAAATATTGCACGATGCCCTGGCTACCCTCTCCAAAAGAGAATATGACATCGTCTGCTCTTACCGACTACAAAATCCCACAAAAAGTCTAAGAAAAATCGGTGAAGAACATGGCATTTCCGCCGAGCGAGTTCGCCAAATAGAAATGGCAGCGTTCTTGAAAATTCAAAAATACGCAAGATCCGTGGAGTGGGCAAAGCAGCACAGTCAAATTTTTCAAAAAACTGCGTGCTATTTCATAAATGTAACCATTTAAAGAGCGTGGGAATTTTGCATTATTTCACACATTATAGGCGCATGGTCCGACGGTCTAGGCAGCGCCCTGGCAAATCGAAGCACATCTCCATCCAGAAAAAGTTGCCTAGCAGCATTTGATAAATAGAATTGGTCAATTCTGTAGCCAATATCGTTACGAAAAAAATTGCGATGTCTGTAATCCCACCAAGTAAATCCTTTCTGATCCAGTGCATCACAAAAACCAGCATCCCTTATATTCCTGATGGCTTCCCGCTCCCGTGGCGAACACATAATACCCTCGAGTGAGGAATTATGAGTATCGGTTTTATGGGGAGCTACGTTGAAATCTCCACCAGCTATGAACACTTCATTGCAGAAGCTACAGAACCTATCTTTCAAATTCGCAAGAAACTCTAATTTAAAATGATATTGTTCGCTATCAATTTCCTGACCATTAGGCACATACACGGACGCCACAAACGCTCCACCTGTGAATGCTTCAATGTAGCGTGCATGGCCAGGACAAAAATCAACTTTTACATCTTCTAACATATGTTTAGAAAAAATCGCTACGCCATTGCGACCCTTTTCACCGCGAATGGCAATATTGTATCCCAGGTCTTCAAAGTATTCACAGGGGAAACTATCATCAGCAACCCGAGTTTCCTGCAGTAGTAGAACATCTGGTTTATATTCATCGCTAAGGCGGATAAGATGCTCAATTCTTACCCTAATGGAGTTAATATTCCAGGATACTATTTTCATTACACACGCCACTATAACGAAATGGAACTATTCCATGAAACATCAATTTAATTTAAAATTCAATAGCCACGATTGCCGGCCCAAACCCGGCGCACTAGGTCAGGAGCTAAAAAATTTGTATACTGGTTCATTCAGCATAATTCGTGGAGTCGAGCATATTTTGTCCACAAAATGGCCGTTCTAATATTTCGGGATTTATGACTAACACCGCCGATGAAATTTGGCATTTTTTCCATGGCTCTTCGGTAGAAAAGCAGCTGTTCGATATATGCCAATGGAACATTTTCTTGATGACCGTCCAGCGCAACAGATAATATTGTTGTTTTAAAATCCACAATCCAGATGTCATCGTCTTTAAATGCGATCTTATCCGGACGTCCTTCGCGATTTTCAAACAGGAATGACACCTCAGATAATGCCATAGTGTCAAATAAAAACTCAAATTCTTTTTGGCGCAGCACATTGAGCGCTTCACATTTCGCCGCTTTTTTTTGATCATCGGACAGGGCAAAACCTTGCAACAAATGATCTACGGTACCTTGGTAAAGGAGATCCTTGTCGTCGTAGCTGTGATTTTGTCCGTGCAGGTACTGGGGCAGTTTACACAGCAGCAGATGCACACACTCTCCATAGATTGCCGGCTTCAAAAAATTATTGCTCCCAGGTAGCGAAGTAAAATTTTCGGAAGGAGGTGGTGGTAGTTGTTGAAAGAACCAAACCGGAATAGCTTCACGTGCACCGCCTAGTTCTGCACAATTTTTTGCAGGTTCCTGCTGCGCACCGGTAACTGCTGGCTCAAAAGCTGCTGATTTTACTGCAACGGCGGCGCATTTCGGCACTTTACCGCTATGATGACCACTGTACATCAGGTGAGAACCGTATCTCACATCACTTTTAAATACCGCCTCATCCACGTGGCGCTTGATAGTATTATACCAGCAATTTTCCGATAATTTATGAGTCCGTTGTTCGCCTAAAATATACAAAAAATCCTCAGCCCGAGTTAAAGCAACATAGAGTAGCCTATGAGATTCCCCAAGATCTAAAGCAGCGTATTGACATTGTAGATGCTCGATTTGCTGTGGGCGAAGATGACTGGAAAAATCCCAAAATACCAATCCAGTGTCGGACATGATGATTTCATCCTGGGGTATTCTAAAAAAATGGCAATCAGCTAGTAGCACAAATGGAGATTGCAGCCCTTTGGAAGAATGTACCGTCATCAGACGAACTGCATTGTTTTGCCCAAACGATTCGCGCTTGATTTCGTGCCGAAATGATCTGAACCACTCAATAAATCCTTCCAGGCTAGCACCACCATTATTATCCGTGTAAAGCATTACAACATCCAGAAACACAGACAGCACATCAAGGCATTCTTCCCCAAGCCGATTGATGAATTTTTCCCTGGTGCCATCTGCTATGATTTTCATAAAGAACGCCATGGGGGACTTATCAAAAACCTCCCGTAGGTAAGATTGAAGTTGCTGTAAATTATATTTTGAGTACAGTTCCTCATCCTGCAGTAAATAGTCCCAGAGTCCCAGATGTTTTACGGTCCTATCAATGCAGACTCGCATGAGATCTTCCTCACTCATGCCCACAATCGGTGATTTTAGTACACGAGCACATGATAAATCGTCGGCCGGCAGGAGGGCAAAAGTCGCCAGCTGAATTAGATCCTCAACGATTAATTCATCTTCCAACAGGAATCTATCAAGGCCGCAGACCGGAATGCTCAAAGCATTCAGCGCACTTGCTATATTTTTCATGGCAATCGGATCTCTTCTCTGAAAAAGGATCATAAAATCCGAGGCTCGTGCTGGCCTTTGGCAAGAATCGACCCAAACACCACCAATGATGGCATCATGTATTGTATGGGCGATATGGGCTGCCAGTTTGCCACTGGCAGACTGGCGGCTTTGTTGATTTTTTATGGTACTCCAGGGCCAATCATCTGCGTCATTGCCTTCCGCATCGTCGTCGGTAAATAGATCCACAATTGTCACAACTCCGCCATCCGCTGACCTATTTGAAACATGCTTAACGTCTGGTAGCAGATGACCGCATATGCTATCCACAAACGATAAAATGTTACCGCCAGACCTGTGGGAAATATTTAGTACGGCATCATGAAATCGCTGCCCGCTGGTGGTGGATTTATTCCTAAAATATTTATGCATCCTATCGAATACACGAACATCTGCTCCCTGAAATGAATAAATCGACTGCTTTTCGTCGCCTACCACAAAAATTGTTTTGGTTGGATGCAAAGTGGCGAAAAACTCATCCGCTATGGCCTGCACAATTTCCCATTGTTCTGGACTTGTGTCCTGCGCCTCGTCCAGCAAAATATGATCGATGTCACAATTTATTTTATACATAACCCACTCGATATTTTTTAGAAGAATGGCAACTATGGAGATTATGTCATCAAAATCAACGCAATGATTGGCCCATTTTAATTCGTTAAACTTTGCAATGATGCGGCTGATTACAGTAAAAAATTCAATATTTGCCTTCGCGGACGTATAGGTTTTTTTTTGTTCCCAAAATTCCAATACCCATTGGGCAGCTTCGGACATTTGTTGGAAAAAATTTGGATATTTTTTTGCTATTTGCGCCGAATATAATCTATTTTTCAGCTTGTATTCTTGGGTAAAAAACGCCAACAGGAATTCCGTCGAATTAGCAGCAACCGCAGATTGTAGCAGCCGCGCTTTCTTCAAATCTTCGGCATTTCCTTGAGATAAAATCTCTGATATTTGCAAGAATTTTTGCTTTTGATTTTCCCAGGACATTTGCTGCAGTAAATATAAATCTACTTCGACGTCAAAATCAGAGCTGGTGGTCCACCGTTGTCTGCCATCACCGTTGGCAAACAGATCATTTTGTCCCATGGGAATACAAAAAAATGAAAGATAAGTAGATCTAATATCACCCACATTTGCTAACCACAGTCGGCGATTTTTTATAATTTCAAAAAGATCCACCGTAAAATTGGAGATATATTCCATAGAATGGCGATTTTCCTGTTGCCGCATAATGGCATTAATGGCTTCCCGTAGCAACGCGCTAATCTGATAATCATCGCAGGTTGTGAATCCCGGTAGCAGACCGGTTTCCAGCGGAAATTTTTCCAGCAATCCCAAACAGAAACCATGAATTGTCTTTATCTGTACCCACTCTGCTGCATTTGTGCTTTGGGCAAAGAGAGACTGCGCCAATGCCAGCTGTGATGAGATGCAAGGCAAAATACTATCCGATATCGCAGAATTTTTGTGAAATCGCACAATGCCAAACGATAGCAATTCCTGTTCCAGGTCTTCCGGCATCATTCCCTGCCAACGGAGCAATTGCTGCGATAAACGATCGAGCATCTCGGCAGCAGCTGCTCGAGTATAGGTAAGGCAGAGAATTTTTGCCGGATATACTCCAGCTAACAGCAGTGCCAGGATTCTATCAATCAAGCTTTTGGTCTTGCCGGTACCAGCGGAAGCGGAAATCCAAATGGAAGCACCGATGTCTTTTATTTCATTCAGCATTGGAACCATCATGTGCCATGTGCATTGCTCCACTCCTTAATTCGCGCCAAATGCCGGTAAGCGGCATCGTAGAGATACTGCACGTTCACTTCATAGGGAATACCAATGATGTTGTATTTGGTTATAATTTTCCGAAGATTGCCCAATGTCACATCCATTAGGTGATTAACTTCCTCTGGATTAGCGGCTACTACGTGTATTTCTCCGCCGATTCCGAGACCATTTAGACGCCAATATTGTAGCGATGAAACTTTAGTACAAGGCACACCAATGCCATTGCCATTATATTGCGCCATAAGAGCTTCGATGGCTAGCTGTGGCTCATGGCCATACATTACTTGCCGACGAGATGGAACTACTCCAGATTTATAATCTACAATCGCCCATGATCCATCATCGTAGATATCAATGCGATCTAGAATTCCAGAAATTTTCAGCTGACATTTTTCACTGACTTCAACAATATATTCACCAAAAACTTCAGACATCGATCTACAATGATGTTTTGGCAAATTATCCATGACAAAAGCAAAGATACTTTTTAGACGAAAATACCACAAACCCAAGCTAGTAGCATCCAAGCATGTGCCATCCAGCATATGCTCAGCAATTTGATGCAGGAGATCAACATTTTGCCTGATGTTATTGCTTTTGATGAATTTATCAAGAACTTCGTGAATAAAATTACCACGCACATTGCCGTGGGAACCCATGGGACGTAGTTCCCGCAGACCAAGAATTTTTTTTGCATATAATCCGTAAGGATTGTGCATTAGCAGCTCAACATCGCTAATGGATAACTGCAGCGGGCGATAACAAATGGGAGGATTGGGAGCCACAGAAGAAATTTTTATGCGACGTTGAGCTCTATTACAATTTACCATCAATTGCTCCAGCCAAGTGGCACGATGTATTTTTAGATTATTCATCAGCCTTTCAAAAAATCTGTAACAAGGTCGCTGTATTCCATCAGCGGTTTTGGAACGAGTTATCAACACGTTATCCTTATGAATTAATCTCTCAAAAACGCGCTGAACAAATCTGTTTTTTTCATCTGCCGTCTGTATTCCAAGAATTTTAAGCATGGATTTTGTGATCCAAAAATCATTGGGTTCAGTAAAGGAAAAATTAGCATCATTCACACCGGCAACGATTATTAAATCCGCGTCCAACAGCTGTGCTTCTGTTATGCCTAGCATGACAACACCCGGAGTATAGCCATCCGGCGTTCTCACATTTGTCGTTCTCAGATGATTTTTCACAAAAATTGAAAACTCTGCAAAAGTCATGGAGCCCAATAGCTCCGAGTATTGGAGAAAATATTCAAGCGTATCTGTGAACTCGCAGAATATGGAATCAACGGATCTAGGCTTAGGTTGCTGCAGTAAAAGATCTCCAATGCTGCGGCAAAGGAAATACCATTCGACAAAATACTTCTGCTCTGATATCTGCACGGAAATTTCCGCTGCAATGATCTGCAGTTGCTGTATTAGATCCACCAGAGTTTGCATTCGATCTTCATTCGCCGGAGAATCATTACTCGCTCCTTGTGCTCTAAGCTTACGCCACAAAGTAAATGCTCCAAAAAAATTTGAGGGAATTGCACTGGAGGAGCGGAAAAATATTTCCATTTCCATCAGTAGCGGTTTGTACAATTTCGATGATTCCAGCTGCGGCAAATAACTAACTTCCGGCGTAGAGAATAATTCGTGTGAGTTCGCGCTGGAAGCAGCAGAGATATTCCCCATCAAAACAATTTTCAGTAGCGCCATTGTAGCCGGTGTTGAAAAACCCCTATCAATAACATTTAGTAGTTGCGTAACGCATATTCCCATGGAAGTTTTTGCCATCGGAGTACCCGTGGAATCGTCAATAATGATATTCCATCGCAGTAATTCGTACTTGATTTTTTCCGCCAGTGACCGATGGGGAGATACCACCATGACACTTTTGTTTTCAGCAATTGCTTTGCGAACAGCAATGGCAACGCCGAAGGATTCCTCTGATAAATTGTTAAATTCGCAAAATTCTATGTGATTTTTTTTTGGTATTCTTGAACGTATATCATCGATTCTATCTCCTTGTTGCTGAGCATTAAGGGATGATATTTCGCCTATGTTAAATATGAGTCCATCGGATGATGATGCTACGCGATTTAGGAAAATTTTGATTAGCCTATGAGTTTTCTCAATGCCGATAGTAATTATTTTACTTCGAGTTGGATGAAAGTTATCCGCATGGATAATAGATTGTAGCTTTGCTTTCATGACATTAATCATGGAAGAAATTTTTGCATCTTCCATGCAATCTTGCAGCATGTAGAGCGTATGCATCAAATTCTCCATCAGATGATCTGGAATCATATGGAATAATCGATGATGATCAATGTCTTCCAGCAACAATGTCTGAACAAATTCGTATAATTTTTGAGCCAGCGCAAATAGAGAACTAATTGGCATTCCTTTGTTTTTAAAATTGGATCTCAATCGTTGCACTATCCGTAGTAGAATTTGGACGTCATCGCAGGAAAATTCATCGGATATGGATTTGATGGTCGGCAGCAACGTCGCCACCACAGCCTTACTTTCCAAATATTGGTACAGATAGCGCCTAAATTCACAGCAACTGCGACGATTTGGCATGTATATGGTATGGGACACCGGTGTAGTATTGCCCAGTAAACTATCTCCAACAGCAACGGCAATCGTCCGGAGCAGATTATGTACAGGCAGTACATCAAAAATGCGCTGTTGGGGATTAATTACAACCTCTGGCAACAGAAACACAAACCTCCCAGATATCTTCCGTTGCTATTCTTCGACAATTTACTTGAACATGCAATCACTTTATTGTCTTGCTCTTAACATTTTTTAGTATAGACTCGGCCTCAGCAATTGCCATTTTATTTGAGTAGGGAGAGTTACTATCTGCAGAAAAAATTTGCGAATACATGTAGATGGCAATACTATCAAGTAGTTCAGGTTCAGGAGCGTTGCCTAGGGGTATGAACGCGAATTGATTTGAATGGTCTGATATTTTGCGTATGGCATAAACTGTTGTGTATGCGTGCTCCATATTAACGTACTTGGTAAAATAGTCATCAAAATATTCTGTGTAGAACTTGTTGTCATCAATTGATGTAATTTTATTACACTTTACCAGGTAATTCAACGCAGCATTTGTATGATAAGCGAACAACCTATTGCATGGTACGAATATCATTTGTCCAGGATGCAATGATGCTATATAGCAAAGAGCTTTTTTGCTTCGCTCCATCACCTCTTTTCCAGTTTCTCCATTACTGCAAGCTCGTAGCGAAGGATCTTTAAATGCATCCACAATCTGCGGATTATTCACAGTCGTCTCAATATTCTCACCAACCAACTCACCGGGATTTTGCTCGTCCAATTCCTGTAACACGCCAATATCCACGTTAGCAGCACTAGGTATAGACTTGTATGTATGTCCTATGTGCAAAAATGCCAGGCTTGACTCCCTAGATCGGACACTTGGTCCGGAAAAAATCGCACTGAATTTTAATAGTACAGTTGCCACTTTCATTGCTTGAAATGATACCATATCCATTACTACGGGAGTACCTACCTGCGACTGAAACGTGGAGCTTTGCGTCTTGCAATGCCTGGATAGCAGAAGAATTGTATATTTACCACTACCTATTAGTCCTTTCAATAGTTGATCAGGATTGGAGCAAGATGATCCATAAAAATCAGTGTCTGGTTGCAGAAGTGGAATAAAAGTTTCCGGTATTTTTAGTTCAGCAAAGGAACAAGGCGTTGATAGCGATGGTAATGGAGTTACATATGAGAATGATTCATGGCCAGATGATTGCGAATCATCCGGAGAACAAATAATTTCCTCCTTCACTTCTTTTTTAATAATGATAGTTGTTGTGGTTTTTTTCACTTTTCTGCGTTTGATTCGCTGAGGATTGTGGGAGTTAAGCGAATCACCATCAGATATGTTTGTCAATAATGGTAATGTGTTCCTCCTTGGAGATGGTGATTCGCTGCTGTCCGTCGAACATCCATCACTCTCAGAATCAGAAGTACTTCCCGAGACCAGTAAGTTACTGCTAGCCTGAGTCAACTCATAAGAAAGTAACGAATTGTCACGTAAATCAATGTCATCATTTAAATTTTTGGAAGTAGTACCGTTAGTACATGTAGGAGATATTATTAAACACTTCGTTACGATTGGAGACAAATTTGCCGCATTGTTCTCCGAATCAAATTTTGTTGCACAGCAGCTGCCATTTGTGGTGGGCTGTAGCGTAGAGGTACTGGAGCCATTACCGCTAATATCTTTATGCGCACCATCGCCTTTTGGCATTGAAAAAACAAACGATGCAGAAGCACTCACGGTCCATGTAAATAATACAACGATTCTTAGGAAGGAAATCTGCATGTTATTATTCCTTTCTGGAAAGGCTATAAGTACGATACTAATACCATTCCTCAGAACAAATTATCCGAAAGCTTTTCCGCATAGCCTGAACATGAGGCTGCTCACCGCTTGCTGCGAGAAATTAGCAATGAGGAATGGTATAACTCAATAAATCATAACATTTCGCTTGCTAAAAAAAAAGAGATTTTTAGATAAAAATATTTTTTCTTTTAAACAAAACTTTGCAACAAACAAAGCTGATAATTATACGTTTTATTAAGTTTGATCACCAAAAGTTAACGGTAAGTTTTCTATTGCCGTGAAAAACTGGCCAGATTCACGCCTGGCATTACCAAGAAATTATTAGAAATCAGCACGTCATCCAACATTCCAATTGCATAACTCCCGCAGGACACAGTTTGCGCAATCTGGTCTTTTTGCTTTACAAACATAGCGTCCGTGTAGTACAAGCATGTTTCCAATTAATCGTTTGTATTTTTTAGGAATTATTCTTTCCAAATCCATTTCAACAACGAGAGGATTTGTGCTCCTAGACAAATCCAACCTTTTGCTAACCCGCAAAACATGCGTATCAACGGCGATTACGTCTTGTCCAAATAATGTGTTCAGCACAACATTTGCTGTTTTGCGACCAACTCCAGGTAAGCTCTCCAATTGAGAACGATTTTGGGGAATTTTGCCTCCGTATTCTTCCTGCAAAGCCTGCGTTAACCTCATGATAAATTTAGCTTTATTTCGATAAAGACCTATGGACTTTATTTCGTTTTGCAATTTTTCCAATCCCAGCGCCATGATATCGTCGGGAGTTTTGCATTTGCGAAATAACTCAGAAGTAACCCTGTTAACCTGTACGTCAGTGGTTTGAGCAGATAAAACGACGGCAACCAAAAAAGCGTACTCGGACATGTATTCCAACTCTGTCTTGGCGTTGGGAAATTGCCGCATCAATCTTCGACAAACAGTCTCCACTCTTCCAAATTCAGACATAGCCCCATCACGACAATTGGACACAAAACCAGCAATCACAACCTTTTCGTTGTGATATATTCCGGAACTTTCCATAACCCAATATCACCGGCACCAAATAATGCAAATGCGGGAAAAGGAAAAATGGTGGACGCTGCAGGGATCGAACCTGCGGCCCTTACCGTGTGAAGGTAATGCTCTACCGCTGAGCTAAGCGTCCAAAAACCTTCCGCTGTTATCCGGGAGAACAGAACAATTCTCCTCCGTAGATCTGGATTATAGCATTATACCTGATTCTGATACAAATTAGACTTTCTGCAAAAGTGAATTTGAGTTAATGAATTAAAAGTATCTGGTAACGCGAATTATGGATTAGAATGCTCGTATTTCAAGGCATTCAAATGCTTGATTAAACATTCTTGTGGCTTTAAAAAGTAATAAAAATCTGAAAGTTCAGCATTTACTTCGATTATTTTGAATAATTTCCCCAACCAAAAAGACAGAAAAACTATGTAAATTTCCAGTACTAGCTGAAGTATGAACGATCTAATCCATAATTCGCGTTACAAGGACAAAACAACGCTGTGATATCTTTTTTCATGGCTAATCTCCTTAAAATTCACCCGGATTTTAGCCTTTTCTTCTACTGTTTCAATACTTCTAATCCATAATTCGCGTTACAAGGACAAAAGCTAATATTTCATGCTCAAGAGCAGCTTTGGAGATCGGGAAATTGGGCTGGACGAGGCTTTTCATTTGAAAAAGCGCTTCAGACAACCATCAACCAAAGCCAGGGTGCTTCGTGAAATTCATCTAAAAGACCTGAAAATCCAACACGTTATTCCAAAGTTTTTTATCTTGTATGTGTCAATTCTTTTTTTCATGCGCAGGCTGCATAGCAGCCTGGACAATTCCTTGTAATTTTTTCTACTTATGTGTATAAAGTATATGTTCTTCCTGATGATCGGGCAGTGGAGATTTTTCGATTATCGGCCACCAATGGTGGACGGTTAATATGTTGGGAAGAATTGGCGAGACGGCTCAGCGCCTTCTTGTCCAACTAGGCACGCAAAAATTGGATAAGCAAATAGTTTGCCTTGTCCGTTCGGTCCTGGTAGTTGGCCTCTTGATCTGTTGTTGATCTTTTCGCCATCACCTGGTGATGTGTTTTTGCGGAGGTTTAACCGAAGAAGGAAAAGATTATGTTAATGGAAGTATCTCTGGAAAAGTTGTTTGAGGTCGGTGTGCACTTCGGCCATCGGGCAAGGCGTTGGAATCCCAAAATGGCTCCATATATATTTGGAACCAAGGATAAAGTGCATATCATCAATCTTGATAAAACCGCTACTATGCTGCGGGAAGCCATGAATGTTGTGCGGAATATTGCTGCAGACGGCGGTCGTATTCTGTTTGTGGGAACCAAAAGACAGGCCAGTGAGCGAATTGCTGAAGCTGCCAACAGGTGCGGACAGTATTATGTAAATCACCGCTGGTTGGGTGGGATGTTAACTAACTGGAAAACGGTTTCTCAATCCCTAAAAAAATTGGAAAAATTAGAAAAAAGATTAAATGACCAAGAGGTTATTCTGAAAAAGAAAGAAATTCTGCAGTTGCAGCGCGGCATTGATAAACTGAATAAAGCGCTCGGCGGTGTGCGTCGAATGGGTGGAATTCCGTCTTTGCTATTTGTGGTTGATACGAACATAGACAGAACGGCAGTGGAAGAGGCTCGGGTACTTGATATTCCGGTTGTTGGCATATGCGATACAAATTCCGATCCAACAATCATTGACTATCCAATCCCCGGCAATGATGATTCCATTCGTGCGATAGATTTATATTGCTCACTGTTTGAAAGTGCTGTAATTGAGGGCATTCAGCAGGGACTTGTTTCGGCTGGCGTTGATGTTGGAGCATTGGAAACAAGTGTGGAAGAAATAATTTCCGGGGATAATGATAGTGCCACCGTTGATGAGGCTGCTCAGGATAATGTAAATGCTGACACCAATTCCCTAGAATTCAGTGAAGGAATTGCCGATGAATTAACTTCGGAGGGTTCTGGTGGTAATGGCTCGGCAGATGCATCTTGAATGATAACAATTGGGTAATTATTTTATGCAGCGTATTTAGGCAAATTAATTGAAGTTTTAGGATCGATGAGAGGATGGGGGTTATGTCAAAACTGAATATGGATGACGTAAGGGTTTTACGTGAGCGAACAGGTTCCGGAATGATGGACTGTAAAAATGCTCTTGTGGAATGTGGTGGCGATATCGAAGGTGCCATTGATTGGCTACGAAAAAAGGGGCTAGCATCTGCTGCTAAAAAATCCAGCAGAATTGCCGCCGAAGGTTTAATCTGTGTTTGCGTAAATGGAACGTCTGGAACCTTGGTGGAGGTAAATGCCGAGACGGACTTTGTGGCTCGTAACGAGCTTTTCCAAGCCTATGTCAACGATGTTGCTAAAATTGCCTTGGAAAAAAAGTGCGATGTGATAGCTCTTAGGGATTGCGCATATCCGAAGACTGGGCGTTCCGTTGCAGACGAATTATCGAACCTCATAGCCGTTGTGGGTGAAAATATGAATCTGCGTCGAGTGGCTCATGTTTCTGTGTCTGATGGGGTTGTGGCTGTCTATGTGCATAATAAAATTGCGGATAATTTGGGAAAAATTGGCGTGTTGGTTGGTTTTGAATCAAAAGGAAATAAAGCTGTTTTGATGGATTTGGGGCATAAAATCGCCATGCACATTGCGGCAGCTAATCCGCTGTCCATCACCATAGAAGGTCTTGATCCTGCTTTGGTTGAAAGGGAGCGTTCAGTTGCGATTGAACAAACACGAAACATGGGGAGACCGGAGAATGTTGCGGAGAAAATAGCTGATGGTCGTATGCGCAAATTCCATGAAGAGGTGGTGCTGTTGGAGCAGTTTTTTGTTGTGGATAATAAGGTGCGGGTGAAGGAATTCCTGGAAGCAGCGGAAAAAGAACTTGGCACTCCGGTAACAATTTCCAAATTTGAAAAATTTGCTCTTGGAGATGGCATTGAAAAACAATCGGTTGATTTTGCTGCGGAAGTTGCGGCGCAGTTAACTTAGTTTTGCGATTTTTGTTTACTTCATGATTTTGTTGGATTTGTATTGTGTTCTAGCTGGGTTTGTGGGGTTATGGATAGAAAATATCATCGCATTTTGCTGAAAATTTCCGGCGAGTTCCTGATGGGAGATTTGGATTTTGGCCTAGATGTCAAAACCATAGATCGCATAGCTAACGAGGTCAGTGTTGCTCACAGCAATGGCTATGAGATCTGCATCGTAATAGGTGGTGGAAATATTTTTCGCGGAGTTTCAGCGGCATCCTACGGTATGCACAGAGCTGCAGCGGATAACATAGGTATGCTAGCTACCGTTATGAATTCTGTTGCATTCCAGAATTCTCTGGAAAAATTTGGTGTATCGTCTCGGGTAATGTCAGCGATTGTGATGCCGACTGTCTGTGAACCATATGTGCGCAGAAAAGCTCTGCGGCACATGGAAAAGCGTCGAGTGGTCATCTGCGCTGCCGGATCCGGCAATCCATACTTTACAACGGATACCGCAGCGGCACTGCGTGCCCTTGAAATTGGCTGTGATGTGATCATGAAAGCTACAAAAGTACAGGGAGTTTATACGTCTGACCCAGAGAAAAGCGCAGATGCGCAGTTCATGGAGAAAATTTCCTACAGAGAAGTAATCGAAAAAGACATAAGGGTCATGGACCATACAGCGATATCCCTAGCCCGGGAAAACAAAATTCCAATTATTGTCTTTTCCATAAAAGAGGAAGGAAATTTATGTGATGTGTTGTCAGGAAATGGCCATTACTCCACAATAGTGCCAGATGATGGCGATAGTTCGCGAGGTAAAGATGATTGATGATATACTGCTGGAAAATTTGAGAAAGAAAATGAATGTGAGTTTCGATGTTTTGCTCAAGAATTTTAGTGGGTTGAGAACCGGTAGGGCTTCCGTAATGATTCTGGATAATATTATGGTTGAGGCCTACGGGGATCGCGTGCCCATACAACAAGTTGGCACAGTAAATGTGCCGGAAGCTAAACTATTAACGGTGCAGGTATGGGATTCCTCACTAATAAAAGCAACCGAAGCAGCCATAAGGAATGCTTCACTCGGATTAAATCCTGTTATTGAAGGCCAATTGATTCGCATACCCATTCCGGATCTAAGCGAGGAAAGAAGACAGGAAATATGCAAATTGGCCGGAAAATACGCAGAACAATCGAAGATTTCCATGAGAAATGTCAGAAAAGATGGTATGGATAAGATAAAAAAGCAGGAAAAGAACAAGGAAATCACGGAAGATGAGTACAAAAGGATATCCGATGATATCCAAAAATTAACGGACGAGCTCATAAAAAAAATAGACGAGGCATTTTCTGTAAAGGAAAAAGAAATAATGAAAGTATAAGAGATGAGCAGCAACGCGCTACAGCATCTCGCTTTTATTTTGGACGGAAATCGTAGATGGGCTGAATTGAATGGTGTTTCGGTGAATGATGGTCACCGGTCTGGTGGTGAGCGCGTTCGTGAAATAACGTCGCTGTTGCCTGGATATGGCATAAGGTATGTTACTTACTACTTGTTTTCGACGGAGAATTGGCATAGGCCTAAGCAGGAAGTTGATTTTTTAATGAGTTTTTTTTGTGAAATTTTTGATAATTTTGACCAGGCTTGTAAAAATAATGTACGATTTCTGACCATCGGAAACACCGCAATACTACCAGTAAATACAAAAACAACTCTGCAGCGTCTCGTGGATAAAACCAAAAATAGCACCGAATTGACTATTATTATAGCTATAAATTATTCTGGAAGGGATGAAATAATTCGCGCAACAAAAAAAATTGCTTCTGATATAATGGATGGGAAGATGAATGTCCAGGACATAACAGAGAAAAGTTTTGAATCCTACATGGATACGCGAGATATTCCTTTTCCCGATGCCATCGTACGCACCAGTGAAAAACGCATAAGCAATTTCCTAATTTGGCAAATGGCCTATTCCGAGATGTTTTTTGTTAATAAATATTGGCCAGACTTTAATGCGGAAGATTTGAGAAGTATTATTCATGAATATTCCAGTAGAAAGAGAAGATATGGCCGGTGATGAAATTTTAATTAGCAAATGTTGTGTAGATGACGATGGCGGAAGTCGTCAAATGAATATGTCCAGTGAATCGTCGATTAGGGGAAAATCAAAAGAGTTGCTGATGCGTTTGCTGTCATCTCTAATGTTTATTCCTTTTGTGTTTTTCCTGTGTTCTGTTTCCAATACCGTATTTTGTGTACTGTGTGTAGTCGTATATGCTATGATCGTTTTCGAGATTTATTCCATTCGTGGTAATTTTCGCGGAAAATGGCCGGAGTGCTTTGCCGCTTTATCGATTTCCTTGGTTGGAATAGCTTCTTTTATGTATTGTCGCGCATTTTATGGCATAGCAGGCAGTGTGTTTTTGATATGCATGGCTAGTTTTTGTGATATTGGAGCTTATTTGTTCGGAAAAATATTAGGTGGACCGAGATTATGTCCTCGGATTAGCCCTAACAAAACCTGGGCTGGCATGTTTGGCGGCATCATTACCGCCAATGTTGCGTTTCTTTGCCTGGAGGGTTTATTTTTGCGCTTATCTTTGGGAGAGCCTTTCTTTCCTCTTATTTTTTCCTGGTCGGGTTTCTGGACAGTCCAATGCATAATTATCGCTTCGGTTGCTGGAGATTTGTTGGAATCGTTATTTAAACGTAGAATAAAGGTTAAGGATATGGGGAAGCTACTCCCTGGTCATGGTGGAGTTATGGATAGACTTGACAGCTTGATTTTTGCATCCATTGTATTTTTATTTCTGGTGTTAGTATTTTAGGGGGATATACCTTATGGATATGCTGTACTACATAATTTCATTTCTCGTAATC
The DNA here is from genome assembly GCA_031288225.1 of Holosporaceae bacterium. Lineage (GTDB taxonomy): Bacteria > Pseudomonadota > Alphaproteobacteria > UBA3830 > UBA3830 > BNWE01. The sequence goes on from JAITRU010000027.1 coordinate 36,487, forward strand.
ATAAATGTTATCGTCTTTGTTCATGAGGTTGGACATTATTTGGCAGCTAGAAAAATCGGTGCAAGGGTGATGAAATTTTCCATCGGCATGGGACCGGAGTTATGCGGATTTGATGATAAGCGTGGAACACGTTGGTGCTTTTCGATATTACCCGTTGGTGGATATGTAATGATGCTCGGTGATGCAGATGCTTCTTCCATGACAACGGATGATGAGTTGTTGAATGAACTAAATGAAACAGAAAAATCGCAAGCCTTAGCAAATAAAAGTAATTTTGAAAAAATGTTGGTGGCCTTTTGTGGTCCATTTGCGAACTATTTATACGCATTTTTGGTAATTATAATATTGAGTATCAGCAGTGGAGTGCCATTCCATGAACCGACAATTGGGTCAGTTTTGCCAGGCAGTGCTGCGGAAAAGGCTTGTATTATACCCGGAGATAAGGTTTTGTCTGTGAATGGTCAGAGAGTCGAAAAATATCGAGATGTTGTTAGGGCTGTATTTGATAGTACGGATGAAAAAGTACATCTTGTCCTCGAGCGCGAAGGTAAACAACTGGCCATTGATGTGGTGCCGGATCTGATTGAGAAAAAGAAAATTTTTGGTAAAAACAAAAAAATAAAGCAGCTTGGCATAAGGTCTGCTGAGCCGATTTTAATCAAAAAAACTTTTTTGGAAGCCGTCGGCTATGCTTTTTGTGAATGCTTGTCTTCCACGAAGGAGATTTTGGCAGGCCTTGGCGATTTGTTCACTGCCAAGAGAGGCTTGGATGATTTTGGCGGGATTGTGCACATGGCTTCGGTGGCCGGTGATATCGCGAAGGATGGCAATCTCATCCTATTAATCATGTATACGGTAACGTTATCCTTGAACCTTGGATTACTTAATCTGTTACCACTGCCGGTGCTGGACGGTGGAACGATATTAATTGTTTTTCTTGAGCAGGTTTTCCGGCGAAAACTTAACAAAAAGTTATTAGAGTATATAATGGCGGGGTGTGCTGCATTTTTTATATTTATTATGGCTGTAGTTGTGGTTAATGATGTTTTACGCATTGGATGTGTAAGTAGTTTTCTATCAAAAATATTTGGGTGATTTTTTAAATGAAAAAGACTCTGTTGTTGGTATTAGGGTTGTATGTTCCTGAGGCTTTGGCTGATGTTGTTGATTCTGTTGCATTTGAGGGGCTTAATCTAGTGGAAAGCGGAGCCTTGGAAGAGTGCGTTGCAATAGCGCCGGGCAAGGAGTTTGGTCAATCCGAGATTGAAGCTACGATCAAAGCGTTATTTGCCAAAGGATTTTTTTTGGATGTAAAAATTGTAAAGAAGGGACAGACGCTGATTATTCGGTGTGTAGAAAGGTTGATGGTTAACAAAGTTGCATTCGAAGGTAACGATGCCGTAAAAGACGAGACGCTGAATGCGGTAGTTAATGGCCGAATAGTCGATGGTTGCATGTTGGCAAACCATTTGGTGAGGGATGTTATATCGGATGTTCAGGCGGTTTATGCTTCACTTGGTTATTATGCTGTGAAGATTACTCCAAAAATAATTAAGCATACCAACCAGAAGATAGATCTCATCTTTGAGGTAGACGAAGGATCCAAAACTACCGTCAAAAAGATATTGTTTATCGGGAATAAATTGTTTTCGGATGATGAATTAAAAGATGTTCTTACATTGAAAGAAGAAAGGATATGGAGGTTTGGTTACGATGGCCACGTTTTTGCTGGAGAGAAAATTGCTGAGGATGTGAAAATCCTAACGGAATTTTACCATGATAATGGTTTTCCATTTTTTTCCGTGAAATTAGCTAGCGCAGAGATGGGGCATGATAAAAAATCCCACTATTGTACTTTTATTGTGAACGAGGGTGATCAGTTCAAAATACAAAGTGTTTCGCTAAAATCGAAAGTGAAAAGAGTAAAGGCAAGTGGTTTTAAAAAATTTATATCACTTAAATCCGGAGAGATATTCAATCAATCTTTGATCACCAAAAACAGAATTGATGTTCTCCGAGAAATTGCTTTGGAAAATAATCCCTTTGTTGATGTGTCGGTGCAGGTAGATTTCGATAAAGAAAAGAAAACTGCAAACATCAATTACATCATAGTAGAAAGACCGAAAGCCTTCATCGAAAAAATCGAAATTACTGGAAATGTTCGGACTCTTGACCATGTTATACGTCGAGAATTTTCGGTTCATGAGGGAGATCCGTTAAATATTTACAAAATGGAGAAAACAATTCAGACATTAAATGGGATTGGTTATTTCTCCAATGTGAATGTACGAGAAGAAAAGGGGTCTTCTGAAGACAAAAGGGTGCTGATTGTTTCCGTGAAGGAAAAAGATAGCACCTCTCGCGTTAATTTTGGTCTAAGTGCAGGAGTTGTCGATGGGTTTGGTGGATTTGTCGGGTTTTCGGAGGATAATCTATTTGGTAAAGGCAGAACCGTAGGAGCTGACATATTTTGGTCCCAAAGACATCTTGGAGGCACAATGAATTTGTATGATCCGTATTTTATGGATCAAAATTTTGGTGCAGGCATAAAAGTTGGAATTGAAAAACTTTCCACCAGAAAGGACATAGATCAAAGCGTTTTGAACATGAAGTATATATCTCCCTACGTACGCTATGATATTACGAAAAACTTATCACACATTGTGAGATATACTCTGTCTCATAATGATAAAAGCTGGTGGAATAGGACAGAGCGCCGAGCGTTGCAACGTCCTCCGGTCAATGCTTCCGGTGCCCTGATGGTGGATGAGTACGGAAAATTTACCAGTGGGGAGCTATCTTCAACGTTGATTTACGAAAATCTTGACAATCACTATGAGCCCCGCGATGGTTATTCTGTTTCAATGAGCAATACCTACTGTGGTCTTGTCGGAAATGTTCGTTATTTAAAGAACGCAATTGGTTTTAAGTACTATTATCCACTTAGTAAAAAATTTACGTTTATATTGGATGGCAATTTTGGATATCTGTACGAAATGAAAAATACCCGCACCTATCATAGATTTTTACTAGGTGGTGGAGATAGTGGTGGCATGAGAGGATTCGATGTTGGCGGTGTTGGTCCGCGTGATGCAAATGAAAATAGTCTTGGTAGTAATAAGTTTTGGACCGTCAGTAGTGTGGTAAAGGTACCTTTGTCATCTAGGGATATTGGTATAAATGGCATTGTTTTTCTTGATGTTGGTAGTGCGTGGGGTACAAAATATCATGGTGAAAACATAAACGACTCCAGCGCCATCAGAGCTTCTGCTGGAGTTGCCATAGAATGGACAAAGTCTCCATTTGGAATGCCAATGTCATTCGTATTTGGATTCCCTATCAAAAAACAGGAATTTGATATGAAACGAGTATTTTCGATAAACGGCATTATGTGATTTTATATGAACAGTAGATTTTTAACAATTTCTTTGGTCCTGTTAATTTTTGGTACTGTATCTCTTTACGTCTACAAGGAATTGGATTATAGCTCTGCGAGAAAAAAGCCGGAGAAGAAGGATAATAATCCAAGAAATGGGGCTTTGTCTTCCACATTTTCGACCGTAACTGCTTCCTTTGGAAGCGTCAATGACAGTGACAAAGCCGTTGTATCTGGCATGTCAGGTGTTGCCATTGTTGATATAAAGGAAGTCGCATCAAAATCAATGGCAGGTAAAAGCATAGAGAAACAGTTGATTGAGATCAACAATAAATCAGAGAAGGTTTTTTCTGATTTGGAAGCTCGGGTAAAGAAAATGGAATCGCAGCAAACATCTCCGGAAAATACCAGGAAGACTGAGGATATGAATGCCGTGCTTTATGAGTTAGTGCGTGATAGAAGACTGCAGATATCAATGATCTACAAGGAAGCTATTGTAACTCTTCGGGAAAATATAAAAAAGGCCATTGCTGAGGTTTCACAGAATGAAAATATTAAACTTGTGATGGATTCTGAAGCAATTATCTATCATGCGGCAGATTTTTTGGATATTACAAAAGATGTCATAAAAGCAATGAATAAGATGTGTTCTGAAATAAGTATGAAATTGAAGAAGAAGAGATTGGCTAATATTGAAAGATTGAAAGATTTTTCGGAATTAAGTGAATTTGTTAATTCTGTTGATTAATTTTGATTGATTTGTATATGATAGACAGTGATTTTTTTGGCTATGCGAAACAAATTTTACTATCGGAATTGGCTACCATTTGCGATTTTAGGCTTGTAAGTGGCGGTGATTTTGTCGTTAAAAACCTTGCTACACTTAAGCAAGCCACCGATGATGAATTATCGTTTTTTGTAAATAGAAAATATCTGAATGATCTAAAAACAACCAAAGCCGGAGCCGTTATAATAGATGAGAGAGATATCGCTAATCTTCCGAATGGTGTAATTGGTCTCGTGTCAGGTAATGTAATGGTCGGGCTTGCACGGGCGATTAATCTTCTGTTTGCTGAAGAACAATTCTCGCCCCATATTTCCCATCTGGCCCGTATTCATGAGAATGTGTTGATTGGATCCGGTTGTCATATAGGTGATTTTACTTTGCTAGGAGAAGGTGCAGAGCTTGGAAATAATGTTGTAATCGGAAGCAATTGCGTTATTGAAAAAAAGTGCAAAATTGGAGACAATTGCCACATTGGAAATAATGTTACTGTTTCTCATGCCATCATTGGGTATAGTACCACGATAAATTCCGGAGCTAGAATTGGTGAAGCTGGTTTTGGATTTATACCTACTGAATCCGAAGTTGTGCGAGTAAAACAGCTGGGACGGGTGCTAATCGGAAATAATGTGCGCGTTGGAGCTAATAGCACCATAGATAGGGGAAGCATCAGCGATACTGTCATTGGAGATGGTACCGTTATAGATAATCTGGTGCAAATCGGGCATAATGTTACCATTGGTAAGCGGTGTATCATCGTGGCACAGGTGGGAATAGCCGGTAGCAGCAAAATTGGAGATAATGTTGTTTTGGCTGGTCAAGTAGGTGTTGCCGGGCATTTAGAAATAGGAGATGGTGCGGTAGTTGCATCCAAGAGCGGAGTTGCGTCCAGCTGTGAGCCAGGAAGTGTCCTTGGTGGTATTCCGGCTGTGGATATAGATGTTTGGAGGCGACAAGTTTCGTTCCTGAAAACTGCCGTTACTAAGAAAAAACCATTAAATGAAGCATAAAATGCCTAACAGATGAAAAATTGGATTAGAAGTATGAAAAAAATAAAAATATTTTCTTCGATAAATTGGGATAGTTAGTGATGGAGTCGCACGATTCGATCAATTTAGATATGATTGAGATCAAGGATTGCTTGCCTCATCGCTATCCCATGTTGATGATCGATAGAGTAGAGAGTCTTGTATTGGGCGAGAGCGCCGTTGGCGTAAAAAATGTTACCGCTAATGAGCCGTTTTTTCAGGGTCATTTCCCCGAAAAACCCATCATGCCCGGAGTATTTATTGTGGAAGCAATGGGGCAAACGGCGGGCGTAGTTGTAGCCAGAACCATGGGTTTGAAACAACGGGGATTGGTGTATTTTATGTCCATTGACAATGTACGTTTTAGAAAATTGGTGGAGCCGGGAAATGTTTTGCATTTGCATGTAAAAAAAGAGAGAAATCGAGAGAATGTATGGAGGTTCAGTGGCAAAGCTTTTGTGGACGATTTCTTGGTAGCCGAAGCGGTGTTTACGGCCATGATAGTTTCATAGTTTGCAGTATTTTTAGCTGATTGTTTTTTCAGTTCCGGATCGTTTTCCAGGAAAAACAACGCTGAAGTGTTCTTGGGAGGGAATAATTTTGATTCATCAAACAGCGGTGGTTTCTCCGGAAGCCAAAATTGGACAAAACGTAAAGATAGGTCCCTATGCGGTTATAGGAGCCGGTGTATGTCTGTGCAACAATGTTGAAATTTCTTCCCACGTGTGTGTGGATGGGATTACTATAATTGGTGAAGGTACAAAGGTATTTCCATTTGCTGCCCTGGGATTTCGCCCCCAAGATTTAAAGTTTAAAAATGAAAGATCCAGCCTTATCATTGGCTGCAATAATTCCATTCGTGAGCATGTTACCATGCATCCAGGAACCGAAGGAGGAAGAATGCAGACAGTCATAGGCGACAACAACCTGTTCATGGTAGGTGTGCACATTGCCCATGACTGTGTTATCGGTAGCAATGTTGTGATGGGGAACAACGCAACGCTCGGTGGACACGTCGTCATTAATGACGATGCAATTATCGGTGGATTGGCAGCTGTGCACCAATTTGTGAGAATAGGACGCTACGCCATCATCGGAGGAATGTCTGGAGTGGAACGGGATGTTATTCCGTATGGGTCCGTTAAGGGAGATAGAGCACATTTGGCCGGTGTTAATATTTTTGGGTTGAGAAGGATAGACATGGATAAACGCGAAATCATTGCCCTGAGAAAAGCATATAACATCATTTTTTTGCGGGCAGGAACAGTATTTGATAATTTAAAAACTGCCGAAAGCATGTTTCGCGGCATGTCCTGCGTTGAAGAGGTTATTAGCTTCATGAGACAAAGAACCGATAGGTCTTTCTGCATGCCGAGGAATCAAATGTGAAATGCCGAAGTAAGTCGCAAGGCAGTAACACAAAAAAATGTGCCGAATCAGCAGAGCAGGAATGTATAGGGATAGTATGTGGTGGTGGAAATTATCCATTGCTCATTGCTCGGTTTTGTAGTAGGAAAAACATCAGATTTTGTCTTGTCCTCCTTAAAGGGTTTGCCGTTCTCAGTGACTACGCAGATTGTTCTGCAATCGCAGAGACTGTTGTTGATTTTGGAGAAATCGAGAAAGCGCTGAGTTTTTTTCGAAAGCACAGGGTGAAAAAAATTGCACTTGCCGGAACTGTGAAACGGCCGGATTTTTTCAAAATGTCCATGGATGCTACTGCTGCTTTCTGGTTATTAAAGTTAGGAAAGAAGATATTTTCCGGCGATGATGCTCTGCTCCGTGGCATAGCTGCTCTCCTGCAGCAGGAAGGATTTGAGCTAATAAATGGTACAGATCTCATGCTGGATGCATTCGTGCCAGTGGGAGTATGCACAGAGAAACATCCCACGGTTGCAGAGTATTGCGATATGAAAAAGGGATTTGATGTGGCAAAGGCGCTCGGAGGCTTAGATGTTGGGCAGTCAGTGATAGTGTGGAATGGTTTAGTTTTGGGTGTGGAATGTTTTGAGGGAACGGATGAACTCATAGAACGATGTGCCAGGCTTCGCAAAGTAGAAAATGGAGGAATTTTGATAAAAGCAGTGAAACCACAGCAAGATAGAAAACTTGATCTGCCAACCATAGGAAAAAACACGGTGAACCTGCTGCACAAGAATGGATTTTCCGGTGTTGCATTGGAAGCAGACGGATGTATCGTTCTTGAAAAAAAGCATGTAATCGGTCAACTCGATCAATTTGGCATGTTTTTATGTGGATGTGATAAGAAATTTTTGGATCAAATGTCGTGAAAAAAATTTTTATTGTGGCAGGAGAAGCATCTGGTGACTATATTGGTGGTAGATTGATGCAGGATATTAACTATCTGGACAAAGATGTGAAATTCTGTGGCATCGGTGGAGATTGTATGAAGGCTGCTGGATTAAAAACCTTGTTTCCGGTGGAGGAATTGTCTGTTATTGGTATATGCGAGGTAATTGGAAAAATTTTCCGCATCAACAGGCTGATTAATAAAACAGTTGCTGCAATTCTTCGCTATAAACCTCAGATTGTAGTAACAATAGATTCTTCGGGATTTACGCATCGCGTTAATCGCAGATTGAAGAAACATTTTGCGCATGAATCATCATCTCTCCGCAGCGTACAACGGAGTCCATTCATCATACACTACGTTGCGCCACCGGTGTGGGCCTGGAGGTCGTGGCGTGCAAAAAACATGGGAAAGTTTATTGATAAGTTGCTGACTTTATTTCCATTCGAACCACCCTTGTTCAGCAAGTTTGCTTTGAAAACTGAGTTTGTTGGACATCCCATTGTTGGAGATACGGATTTTATCAAGCCTCACCCGAATAAACTTGGGGAATTTCAAAAAAACATCCTCAAAAGCGCCGGAGGCCCCGTAATTTGTCTATTACCCGGAAGCCGAATGTCGGAAATAGAGCGTCACATGCCAATTTTGAGGAATTTTGTGCGTTTTATGACCGCAAAATACGCTGACGTGAAATTTATCATTTCAACCATAGCTCCTTTGGTGAACGAAATTAAAAAATACACGAAAAGCTGGGTTACAAGTCCCTTAGTTATCGCCGAAAAACATGAAAAAGTTCTGGCTTTGTATTCTTCTGATATTGCCGTAGCTGCATCCGGCACTGTGACACTTGAGCTTGCCAATACAAATGTACCATTCATCGTGATCTATAAAACCTCCGTCATTACCTATATTCTTGTGAAATTTTTGATAAAGATAAATCGTGTTTGCCTAATAAATATCTTGGCTAACAACGATGTGGTTCCGGAATTGTTACAGTGGCAATGCACAGCCGAAAATATTTTCCAACACGTTTGTGGATTGCTGCAGAATGCATCTGCAGTGGAGCGACAGCGGAGATCATTTCAGAAAGTTATGGATTGCTTATGTCAAAAAAATCCTCGGCACGCTGCCGTGGAAGTTTTAAGTTCCGTGGGGTGGTATGGTAAATTTTAAGAATGCTGCTATAATCGATCCCATCCCGGTTTTTCTTGCTCCCATGGCCGGCGTAACGGACGCTGTGTTTCGGGAATTGGTGTCATCATTTGGAGCCAGTGCCGTTGTATCTGAAATGGTTTCCAGTGAATCACTGGTGCGCCGTAGTAAAAAAACCTATACCAGATTGATTGGTGATAATAATTTGCCGAAAATTGTGCAAATCGTTGGTGCTGATCCGAAACATATGGCTGAATCCGCCGCTATTAATGAAGATCTCGGAATCGACGCCATCGATATCAACATGGGATGCCCAGCCAAAAAAATTGTGGCTAATGCATCCGGCGCTGCTTTGTTGAAAAATGAAGATTTAGCTGTGAGAATAGCAGAATCCGTTGTGAATGCGGTAAAAATTCCGGTTTCATTGAAAATGAGATTGGGGTGGAGTGCGAGAAACATCAACTGTTTATCGTTGGCAAAAAAGTTTGAAGATGTTGGGGTACAAATGTTATCCATTCATTGCAGAACTCGAGATCAAATGTACAGTGGCGTAGCCGATTGGTCTGCCATAGCTGAGTTGAGAGATATTTTGCGAATACCATATTTGTGCAACGGTGATATCCGCACTTCCCTGGACGCAATTGCGGCTATTCGGCAATCGCGATCAGTTGGAGTAATGGTGGGTAGGGCTGCTCTGGGGCGACCTTGGTTGTTGAAACAAATGATAGATTTTTTGCATATGGGAACGTTAACTGCGGCTCCGGCTCTGAAGGAACAGCTGGAAATCGTTATGCTACATTTTCGCAATACTCTGGATTTTTATGGAAAGAAACGTGGTATTAGAATGTTCAGAAAGCATTTTTGCTGGTACAGCCATGGATTGCGGGGAGCCTCGGCTTTCAGAGAAAAAATAAACGTAAGCGACGATGTCGCTTTTATAGAAGATTATGTACACGATTTCTATCATAGACAAAATGGTGAGGTATAATGTCTGCTAAGGAAATTTTGGAAAATGTCGAGCAGGGGTTTTCCAAAGAAATTGAGAAGCATCTGGAAAGGTACTTCACTTTCCATAACGGAGATGTTATTCCTCCTGGATTGTATGATAGGATTCTAAAAGAGGTTGAGCGTGTGGTTTTCGAGGTGACACTTCGCCATGTTAATGGAAACCAGTTAAAAGCGGCAAAGATTTTGGGTATTAGCCGCAATACTCTTCGCAAAAAAACAATCCAGGATTAGTGCTGTGGATTGTTAGGTGGGTTTGCATATATCTCTACACCAGCCTAATAAGAGATTGTAAAAATTATGATCGAATAATTTCATGAAAACACCTGATTTTCTTGTTTCTATATATAGTGTTGTTACAAAATCAAAGGTTCGTGATTTTTTTACGGTGGTATTTTTTGTATTATCCGTAATTTTTTGCTTTTCGACCTATGTAATATTGTCCAATATGGATGTATACAAAAAAAGCTCTCGGATCATAATAACGTTATTGCACTGTGACATAGTTTCTGTGTTAATACTGTTATTGCTTGGCAGTCATAAAATTACCGAGCTATGGCTTGACTGGAACAAAAAAGGATCACGTTTTACTCTGAGATTGATAATTGTATTTTCCTTTTTGTCAATTGTCCCATCGGTCATGATGATTGTTTTTTCTGCGGTATTTTTTCACAATGGCATCGATTCTTGGTTCAATGAGCGCAACAAAAGAGTACTAACCGAATCGCTAAATGTAGCTGAATCCTATATGGCTGAGCGAAAGAAAAATGCTCTGCTGGATTGTATGGAAATCTCCGAAATTATTCAGTATAAAATGGAAAAGTCATGGCATAATTATGAGTTGAATTTTAATAATGCTGCAAAAGAAATAGGATTTCTTCTGGATGATTTGTGCCGTCTTAAGGATGTAAAAGCTGCGATTATTTTGGATTCCTCTCTCAACGTCATTGCAAGGACCAAATATAGCGTTGCATTGTATTTTCTAAATATAAATTACAGTGATCTTCAATATTGCATCGATAATGGCAATATTGTGCTCAGTAACCAAAGCAATGACAAACAAAGCATTGTAGCTGTATCATGCATTACGCACGGGGGAGACGAAGGTTATAGATTTTTAGTCATAAGAAAAAAACTTGATAGCAGCATACTAGCCCATGCAGAAAACACGCGAGCAGCATTCGATGAATATCATAGTCTTTTCAGGGAACGCAGATATTTGGAAATTTTATTTATTTTTATGTTTCTGGTTATGGGAATTCTTCTGCTGGTAGCGGCCATTGTTATTGCTCTAGTATATTCATGGAGAATTATAAAACCTGTAAGTAATTTGATTGATGTATCGGAAAACATAATAAAAGGAAATACTGATGCCAGAGCCCATGAAGACTGCCACTATGAAGAGTTGAGCATGTTGGCAAAGACATTTAACAACATGGTTGACAGGGTTAATTGCCAGCGCCAGGATCTCATAAAAATTAATCATCAATTGGATGAAAAAATGATGGTGACCAGCGGCGTGTTGGCTGGAGTTTCATCCGGAGTAATAGGGGTAGATAATGATGCTGTATTTATGTGGAATGCTGCGTCCGAAAAGCTTTTGGGAAAAAAGATAGGCTTTGGAGAATGCATATACGACGTTATTCCCAAAATAAAAGAAATCGTGTCTAGGGTATCAAATTCTGGGAATAATCCTAATTCATTCACAGAGTGCGAAATTTATTATAGCAAAGGAAATGAAATGCTTATGTTTTTGGTGCGGGTAGAATTTATTGATATCGAAGATAAATCTCATCGCATGTTTGTGGTAACATTCGATGATCTTACCCAGATGATCCTCGCTCAGCGGAAGGCAGCGCTGTCGGATCTAGCTCGCCGAGTAGCGCATGAAATTAAGAATCCGCTAACACCAATTCAGCTTTCGGCAGAAATACTCAAGAGGAAATATCTTGCGCAAATTTCTACTGGCCGCGAAGCTTTTTGCAGACTTGTCGATGTTATCATTCGCCAAGTTGATGACATCAAGAGACTGGTGAACAGTTTTACTTTTTTTGCGCGCTTACCGGAATCTAAGCTAAAAAAATGTGACATAGTTGAAGTCTGCCGACAGGCGGTGTTTTTTATGCAAAATGCCACTGATATCAAAATTAATCTTAGCCATGACATTGACAACAGTTGCGCCATTAATGGCGATGAACGACTGCTGCATCAATCCATTGTAAACATTATTCAAAATTCCATTAATGCGTTGAATATAACCGTAAAAGACGATAAAAATATTTGGGTTAGTGTAAGGTACCAAAACCCCGATAAGGTATTTATAGTCATTGAAGACAATGGTCCTGGATTTCCCGAGGAAAAAATGGAGCAGCTGGCGACGCCTTACTTTACTCTTACACCGAAGGGAACCGGTTTGGGATTGGCAATCGTCAAGAAAATAATACAAGATCATAGTGGCGAGCTGCGATTTTCAAATCGCAAGACTGGTGGAGCTATGATAGAGTTTGTACTTAATGCGTGGCGTTAATTTTTTTTGGTGTGATGGTGCATGAATAGCGGAAATATACTAATTGTGGATGACGAAGAAGAGGTAAGAGCCCTTATGGTGGAGGTACTATCCGATGAAGGCTATACCACGACCCAGGCTTCCAACGAGCAGGAGGCCATTGGCAGCATCAAAAAAAACATACCTGACATGGTTTTTTTGGATTTATGGCTGGGAGATAATGAAATTGCCGGCATTGAGCTTTTGGAAAAAATCAAAAGCCATAACTATGATGTTCCAGTGGTAATGATATCAGGCCATGGAACCATAGATGTTGCCGTTGAAGCCATCAAAAAAGGTGCGTTTGATTTTATCGAAAAACCTTTTGTAATTGATCGTTTATTGCTCATGTGCAGTAGGGCAATGGAGTTGCGAAAATTAAAACAAGAAAATATTGCACTGAGGCATAGTAGTAGAGACAGCGATGCCTATACTGTTGGAGTATCTCCATTTGTGGCTAGTATTCGCCAGGTTGTTGACAAAATCGCAACCACCAACAGTCGTGTGTTCATAAAAAGTCCCATCGGAGTCGGGGCAGATGCCATTGCCTACGATATTCACAAAAAATCACATCGCCGGACCTATCCATTCGTGTATGTTAACTGCATATGCAACAACTTTGAAAAATTTGATAATGATTTATTTGGGACAGATAGGAAACTTGGCCATTTTCAGCAGGCGGACAATGGTACAATTTTTTTGGATGATGTATCAAAATTATCGCAGGATACACAACGACGGCTGATGAGTTTTTTGCAGGAAGGGCGCTATGGCATTCGAAACCGAAATATCTATGTTGATGTACGGATAATTTGTTCTTCCTCCGAGGAGCATATTGCCTATGTACTTGATAATGGATTGTTTAGCCGGGAATTATTCTATAGGCTTAACATTTCCGCTATAACTATTCCTCCCATAGACGAGCGTCGTGAAGATATAGTGCCTCTACTGGAATATTATTTAGCAAGGTCAGACCAGTTGTTTGGGTTTCCGCGGAAAAATTTTTCCGAGAAAGCATTGGCAATTCTGCAATCATACAATTGGCCTGGAAATATTTATCAAATAAGGAATGTCGTTGAGAGTTCATTGATTAATGCCGGAGATAGTGGCGATAATTTTATTCATTCTCAGCATATTCCTCAGGAAATTACTTCTAGTACCAAAGAAAAGCTTGATGCTCTTCAGGTAGCAAAATTTGTGGCTCTTCCACTAAAGGAAGCCAAAGATGCCTTTGAGTCCGATTATTTGCGGGTTCAGGTAGAAAGATTTAGTGGAAATATATCCCAAACAGCAGCGTTTATTGGTATGGAACGTTCAGCTCTGCATCGCAAATTGAAACTGCTGAACGTTGGCCGCGCAGTAAGAAATGCCAAGAAGAAAAAATAATGGAGAATTATAAGTACAGTTTGGTAACATCGTAGTATCAACGAAATGGTGAATAGATAAATGTCAGGCAATGATAATATCCAAAATCGAGAAACTCCGCTTATTAGTGATGCTCTGCTCAGGATAATTGTATGTCCGGTTAGTGGTTGTGCTCTTGAATTGGATGGAGATAAACTCGTCAGTTACAAGGTCTGTACTTCTTATAAAATATTCGATGGTATTCCAATTTTGGTGGCCAGAGAAAATGGGAAAAATTTTCGAACAGATGCAAAAGCAAAAAAATGTAAAAAATAACAAGCACGACAGTGACAAAAAAAATACCAGATTGGCCAAAAGGATTGCCGAAAGTGGTCGTGCGTCTCGTCGAGACGCCGAAAGATTAATTCAGGCTGGAAGAGTCACCGTCAATGGTCAGATTGTTTTAACTCCAGTGTTTTTTGTGCCGGATGGTTGGGAAGTAGCCGTGGATGGCAAACCCATTGTTCAAGAGCAAGAAACGATTATTTGGAAATTTCATAAACCTAATGGGGTAATAACTACTAAGAAAGATCCCCAAAACAGAAAAACTGTGTTTGATTTTTTTGATGAAAAAGAATGGGGGAGATTTTTATCCGTTGGGCGATTGGATATTAATTCTGAAGGGTTATTGCTATTTACCAACAGCGGAAGTCTTGCCAGAAAACTGGAATTACCAAGTAGCGGCATTAGCAGATCTTACAGGGTAAGGATGTTTGGAAAGCTAGATAATCATATAATCGATGAATTAGAGAATGGAATTTCCGTGAATGGAATTCACTATGGCCCGGTGCGAGTGATAAAATATTCTCAAAAGCCAGGAGCATCCAATTTTTGGGTATTAATTACGCTATGTGAAGGAAAAAATCGCGAAATTCGCAAAATAATGGAGCACCTTGGTTGCTCTGTTAATAGGTTGATCCGCGTCGCCTACGGCCCGTTCAGATTGGGAAATCTTCCGGTTGGAAAAAGCGAAAAAGTGCCGCAGCGTGACGTGATGAAGCTGTTGTCGGAATTGCAATCAGTTTGCGATGATGCGTTGGCGAAACATTAGTCCGTAGTGATGCACCCATTCACTCCGAGAGCTCGTATGCGGATTACAAATCACGCGATTTAGATTGGTATCAGTAGTTGTATGATTCAGGGAGATAGTTTCAGTTAGAGTTTCTGCAAAAGAAGAAAAAGCTTGAAATAGTATAGGATAAGAGTGAAACTCAACCAGTTAGTTTGGAGCAAAAATGCTGAGTTTCAAGAAATTATACCAAATCCCATTTTGGATTGTCCAAATGGCTTCTCGAACACGCTCTATGGCAGCCGCTGCCAGGCAGGCAATAGCTAATCGATGATGGGAAATGGTATTAACCGGCGTAAAAGTGGAAGAATTTCGCGAGATTGTTGAAAGAATCCGCATGCCTCGAGATGCAATTGTACTTGACGATTCCGGATGCCCGGCTGCCAGGGACTGCCGAAGAAAAATAAAAACGCGATTCTTCTCCCTGAGCGATGGCGGAAAATTCCTCTAACTGAGGAAGAAAAGTCCCCTAATAGAGCTCTTTCGTACAGAAGATCGCTAGTCGAAAACGTCTTCGCGAAACTCAAAAAATTCAAAACTTTGAGCTCCGCTTACCGAAATTTCAAGAAAAAACTCCCATGAGATTCTATATCATTGCCGAAATCCATAGCTTGAAATTTGCCTAAAACATTACTTCTCACTAGTACCGGATACTTCTAGAAAACCTATCAACTCAAATTCACTTTCGCAGAAAATCTATTGTTTTCGAGAAGAAGGCAATTTTCTTTTGCTCATTAATTGGCGAATATTTTCGCGGTGTTTAGCTATGATAAGTGTAACTAATACGATGAGAAGATACAATTGTTTTGTGTCATGGCGATGGTGGGTATATGGCACAAATTCAATGAATAAACAACTGGATACAGCACTGGCTAACCCGGCAACGGCAGATATCCGACAAATGGAAAACACAATAATCCAAATGATTATTGTTGTTGCAAAAACGTAAATATCAAGAGCGCCCAGTAAGCCGATATAGGTAGCAATTCCTTTGCCACCTCTGAATTTTAACCACAATGGAAACATATGCCCAATAACCACGGCTCCCATAATTGCAAGATTCAAGAAAACATCGTTGGTTTGAAGAAAATGGCAAGCGAAAAATCCTTTGAAAGAATCCAGGAAAAACGTTGATAATCCCAAAATTTTTCCCTGAGTTCTCATGACATTGGTAGCCCCAATGTTTTTTGATCCGGTTTCTCTAAGCAGTCCATTGCCAAAGCAATTTGAAAGAATCAAACCAAACGGAATCGATCCAAAAATATACGAGCAAATGGGATATAAGTAATGTGTATTCATGAAAAACAACTTTTTAACATTCTCCGAAACAGTGTAGCATGAGACTAGGGTATCTATCAAATTGGTTACTTCCATGTTTGGAAAAAGGATTTTTGGCTTTTATTGCTAAATTTTCCGATTGGCAGCGATATATTGATGGCAGACTAGCTTTACATCCAGGATATTTTTTGGTCTTCCATAGGATCTAGATCTTTCTGCATTTCTGCACAGTAAACATAAACCGAATCTACCATGGCAGGTCATGCACATAATCAGACGGATCATTTTGATAATACTTTGGTACTTTTATCGCCACCTGTTTCGCCATGACCTCTTTTTATGAAAGGCAGCATAAAAATTCCGCTGACAAAGAATGTGGCAGCAACTAGCAACGATTGCGGCGTCGACTCTACTACCATGAGGGCGCAAAACGCCATTGCAACGATTCCAACAATGGCTTTTCCTATTTTTCTATCTCGAATTACCTCCCCTAGAAAGGCGATGCAGCAAGCCATATAAATTACCAAAAACGCTTTGACGGAAAAATCTACTATGTAATTAATTTGTGCACTGAAATTGTCGCTTTTTGTTAGCAATATAATTGGAAGCATACCTATGCTACTGATTATCACGCCGGCGTAGGGTGATCCACTGGAATTTTTTCTGGCGAATATTTCTGGTAGCAATCCATCCTGGGCGAGGCCTAGCGATATCTGTGCAGAAGTTAAAGTCCAGGCATTCAGAGTTCCTATGCAAACGATGGAAGCAATTATCGATAGCAGAATAGACATGTTTTTTCCCACTACCACCTTTATGGCATCCACAAAGGGGGCGTTACTTACCGCTAACTCTGTTCCTGGTATTACTCCCATGATGGTGACACTATTGACAATGTAAACCAAAGCTACACCACAGGTCCCTACAATTATGGCATTTGGAATTGTTTTTCCAGGATTTTTGACATTTCCTGCTGGAGTAGTGGCGCATTCTACTCCTATGAATCCCCAAAAGCAAAGAACTGTTACTTTGGTTATCAACTCTAAAATTGATGTGGATTCATACTCCGGCGCAAGCATTATGTTAGAGGCATCGAAATTTCCGATAATTAGGGCCGGTACTACCACGAACGGCACAAATTTCATCAGGGTGAGGACAAATTCTACCCGTCCTGACAATTCAACACTTTTGCAATTTATTGCGCATACAACAGCCAAAAGGCCAACCTCTAACATAAAAGTCATGGCGGGAGAAAAAATTCCCGTAATTGGACTTAAATATGATACGCTTAATATTACCAATACTGTGCTGCTAACCCACGAAACAAGCCAATAGGCCCACCCTATATAAAAGCTGAACATACGTCCAAACACCATCTGTACATATTTGTGTGGGCCACCGATTTCGGGAAATCTTGTGCAGAGCTCAGCAAATACCATGGCCAGCATGATTGCTCCCAGTCCGGCTAGGCACCAACCCAAAATTCCCCAAAATCCATATGGAGCGAGACTTGCTGGCAAAACAAATATACCAGAACCAATCTGGCTGCCAAAAACAATCGACAATACAGGCCAAAATCCCATTTTTTTTGCCATGGTAGTTACTCTCTTTTTACGTCATTGATGAAGTATTTTACAATTGCAGCCCGGGCATTATAGCAGGGCATTTTTTTAAAGTCATTCCTGAAATTGCTTCTGTATAAATTCACTACATGTGAGACCGCCTCGGAGTTGCGGTTTGCCATAATATATATACACAAGCTGTTTTTGAAATTACGTTTGTAGTGGTGCGTTTTTCGCTAAAAAACACCAATCAGCCCACCATTAATATGATATAGAGCGCGTACATCTAATTGGTGATACCAACTCCTCGTCCCCACATCAAAAACCTTGCTTGCCCCTCCGGCAGGCCTTTGCAATTTGATCCACCGGCAAATGCCCGGCCTATCATTTCACTGGAAAATTTATAATCGCACACAAAAGTTAGAACAAATACCTTATTGTTAATGGTTGCATTTACACCAGCCGCAAATCCTAATTCTGGTCGCGTATGATCTTTCAGTGCCATGTCGCCGGTCCTGGCCACAAAAGTGTTGCCCATACTCAAAAATGGTGCTGATGATTCTTTTTTCCCTTGCGCATCAGGCCAGTATATATCTTCATTTCCATATGGAGCAGTTTGGCACATGGTATTCATGTCGTTGTAAATGGCAAAGTAATATCTTATTTTTTCCCTTTCGATGAATATCGGTCTGTGTTTTTCGACAATGGCATCAAAATTAATGGTGTTTTTGGAACTAATAAAGTCCAATACTGCCTCCGTAACCATGCTGTCCATGGCATTTTTGATGCTGTTGATTCTTATCATTTCAAATATAAAGAACATCATAAGCAAAACCACCGGAAGGGTTAAGCTAGTCTCCAGGACTGCTACTCCACCTCTGAATTGTGATTTCAAAAAAGACATTTTGTATGTTCCAACTGCGCTCAACCGGTGGCCGGAGATATTTGCCGCAAATATTCACAAAGCACGGAAACAATCACTTCCCGAAGAAAGTAATGGAATATTTTTAACAAGACGTTAATAGAGCAATACTCCACTTCAGTGGTCCTATGGGACTTTAATTTATCAATCAAGCAGTTATTGCTAAATAATATAAAAACATAAAAATTAAAAATAAATCGAACAAATTGCCCTATGAAGTGATACAATCACCGCGTGGTTTTGTTTATTTAAGATAAAGTTTAGCATGCGTAGAAAAAAGATGAGCACCGATTCAACTATAATAGGGAGAATCAAGTTATCTGGATTAGTTGTTCTATCAATTACTCTAGGAATTGCAGCTTCAATTTTTAGTGGCTGTCAGCCCGTCGTCGATTATCACGGCAATATAGTGTTCGACGATGCGATTGCTGGTTTTGTAGTCGGAAAAACAACCGTTAATGATGTGCTGAATGAGTGCGGCACTCCGTCAATTTATAAGGATCCATTAACATGGATATATATCAAATATAAAAGTGAAGAAATTGCGTTTCGGCGAGTAGAGGCAAAGGACAAAGTGGTGGTGCGTATGAGGTTCGATCAAAATGGACTGCTGCAGTCCATGAATACTATTGATACCAGCAAATTTAAAGATGTACCGGAAGATAAAGAAATTACAGAGCCCTTGGCAAAGCAACATATGGCAGCAACCAAGGTGGCATCCGAGTAAATTTCTTTTCTGTGTATTTTTAGGCGCTGGTCCCCTATCCCGTTGCGCACATTTTTAATAGCGGAGACGCGCAATGGTATCTGTTGCTCCGGGCAGAAAAGGGATATAGATGGGATATCACGTTAAATGAGACTTGTCATGTTTCCCGGTCAGGGATCTCAGACACCGGGAATGGGATTGGATGTTTACAATGCATTCGCGGGTGCAAGGCTTGTATTTCGGCAAGTTGATGATGCGCTGTCGCTAAAACTGTCCGATGTAATATTCCATGGATCATCGGATGAATTGAAACAAACCGAGAATGCCCAGCCGGCTCTGATGGCAGTAAGCATGGCCTATGTTGTTGTTTTGCGAGAAGAATTTGGCATAGATCTGGCCGAACATGTTTTGTTTTTTGCCGGGCATTCTCTGGGAGAATACACTGCTCTATGCGCCAGCGGCGTTATTTCGCTGGCAGATGCCGCAAGAATCTTGAAAATTCGAGGAAAAGCCATGGCAGCGGCCCCAAGCCAGGATGGTGCAATGGCTGCCATTCTGGGATTGGATCTGGAAACGGTAGAATCTCTGGTGAATGATGAATGTACCAGATGCAAGGCCGCAGGAGCGAATTCTGTGCTACAGATTGCGAACGATAATGCCATCGGGCAGGTAGTGGTCAGTGGAACAAGAGCAAATGTTGAGCATTTCATCACCGTTGCCAAAGAAAATGGCGCAAAACTAGCTATTTTGATTGAAGTTAGCGGTCCATTTCACAGCCAACTAATGCAAAATGCCGCCATTAAATTGGCAGACTGGCTGGAAGAAGTAAATTTTCAAAAGCCAGTCAAACCCATCATCGCAAATGTCACTGCAAAAGCAGAAACTGATAATTTCCGGGAGCTGCTGGTCCGACAAATTACCGGACGGGTCAGATGGCGCGAGAGCATGATTTTTGCAAAAGACAGCGGAGTCTCCGAGTGCTGGGAAATTGGTCCCGGCAAAGTTCTTTGCGGACTAGCTAAACGCACGTGTCCGGAATTCGCACTAACAGGTATAAATTCTTTGCAGGCCATTGAAGAAGCAGCAAAAAAGCTGTGCTAATAAAGTAAGAATCTCCGTTAATTAAGATAATTTATTTTTAATTTTCCATTATTTTCTAGCCCACTATGGGTATAGACATTGGTGCGTAAACGGGGTACCATCGGCAACGTTGAATGATATTTTCGACTGTGGGATTTCTAAGATTTAGTGTAATCTGGTGTTAGTTGTTCCGGAGCACTGTTCCTGAGGGTTTCAGTGCGTTTTGGTAAGTGTTGTGCTTTTTCATTTGGCATCACGTACTATAAGAGAGTGTTGGAAACTCGGTTCCCGAGAGGGAATTTTCCGTTGGTTGCTTCAATTCGTGCGTAACAAATATTACAATATTTTTTTAATGATGGAGACATTGTATGCAAGTTTCAGAAACTAAGGCTTCTTCTGGCCTAAAAGAACCGACTTTTGTTCTAAAAAGAGATGGGACCAAAGTCCCATTTGATCAAGAAAAGATAGTAAATGCTATACGGAAAGCCGGGATTGAAACTGGAGAATTTACGGAGGCAGATGCCAGACATATTACGTTTAAGGTGTTAAAAATCCTGAAACACAGGTCTGACGACAGCATTCCAGACATCGAACAAATCCAGGATTTGGTGGAACAGGCACTGATAAATGAAAACTATTTCAAAACTGCCAGGGCTTACATAGTTTACCGTGAAAAACGAGGTGAGTGCCGTCGTGATAAGAAAAATATGGTGGATGTTGTTCTTTCCATTAACGAATACCTCGATAGGCTTGACTGGCGGGTACATGCCAATGCTAATCAGGGTTATTCTCTCGGCGGAATGATATTAAACATATCCGGAAAAATGGTGGCAAATTACTGGCTAAATAGGGTATATCCAGAATTTGTGGCAATGGCTCATCGGAACGGGGATTATCACATTCATGATCTGGATATGCTGTCTGGCTATTGCGCTGGCTGGTCTCTAAAAACTCTGTTAAACGAAGGATTTAACGGAGTTGCTGGCAAAGCAGAGGCAAAACCTCCGAAGCATCTCACCAGCGCTGTTGGCCAAATGGTTAATTTTTTGGGCACCCTTCAGAATGAATGGGCTGGAGCGCAGGCATTTAGTTCCTTCGATACCTATTTGGCTCCATTTCTGAAGGCCGATGATCTTTCTTACCACGTTGTTAAACAGTGCATTCAGGAATTCGTCTACAACCTGAATGTACCATCCAGATGGGGCACACAGACTCCATTCACAAATCTTACATTCGATTTAGTATGTCCGGACGACCTGAAAAATGTTGTTCCCCTAATCGGTGGCAAAGAAGCAGGCTTTACGTATGGAGAACTACAGAAGGAAATGGACATGATTAACCGCGCCTACATAGAAGTAATGACGGAGGGAGACGCCAAAGGACGAGTTTTTACATTTCCGATTCCCACCTATAACATCACGAAAGATTTTCCCTGGGAAAGTGAAAATGCCGATCTTCTATTTGAAATGACAGCAAAATATGGCCTGCCATATTTCCAAAACTTTGTTAACTCTGACCTAAAACCATCCATGGTAAGGTCCATGTGTTGCCGTCTACAGTTGGATTTGCGGGAATTGCTCAAGCGCGGAAATAGTTTGTTCGGATCAGCAGAACAAACCGGATCCATCGGTGTCGTCACACTGAACTGCGCTCGCTTAGGTTATCTCCACAAGGGCAACGAAGATGGATTGATGCAACGTGTAGTCGAGCTCATGAACTATGCAAAAACAAGCTTGGAGATCAAAAGAAAAGTCATACAAATGTATATGGACAACGGATTGTTTCCATACACCAAGAGATATCTTGGCACTCTGCGTAATCACTTTTCTACGATTGGCGTAAATGGCATCAATGAAATGATCCGAAATTTTACCAATGATGAACATGACATCACAACAGATTTTGGGCATAATCTTGCCATCAGATTGCTGGACAAAATCCGGGAAGTTCTGATTATTTTTCAGGAAGAAACTGGGCATATGTACAACCTAGAAGCAACTCCAGCAGAAGGAACAACCTATCGATTCGCCAAGGAAGATCGCAAACGCTATCCGGACATACTCCAGGCTGGCACTCCGGAAATGCCCTACTATACCAACTCCAGCCAGTTACCGGTTGGTTATACTCAGGATGCCTTCGAAGCCTTATCTATGCAGGATATGTTCCAAAAGAAATATACTGGAGGTACAGTGCTGCATCTGTACATGAGCGAGAGAATTTCCGATGCAAAGGTGTGCGGAAAATTAGTGAGAAAAGTTGTGGAGAATTTCCATCTCCCATATTTTACCATTACGCCTACATTTTCCATATGCCCAAAACACGGATACCTAGCCGGTGAGCATAAGTTCTGCCCGCTATGTGATGCAGAAATTTTGGAAAGTAAAAGAAAAAACATCGAAAAAGACGCTGCCTAGCAGAAACACAGTTGATATATCGACACTGTGCGTAGATGTGAGGATTTCATGGAAAAGCTTGGTATACAGCTGGAAAGTGCATTGATTTTGCGGATATGTCATGACCTTATTACGCCGTTCAATGCCATATCATTGGGCATGGATGCGTTCCTACTCTCCAGGGAAGATGATCTGCTTAAAAATTTGCAGCACAGCATCAACAAAGCTAATGCGGTACTGAAATTTACCCGCGAGCTTTTTTCTACTAGATCGGATACATTTTGCTATGCAAGCGCAACTTTAAATCAAATTGTAGTTGATTTTCTTCAATGTTATGGTATTTCCTTTGATATAAAATCTGATTTCAATAGCGTTCCCAGTATTGCAGCAAAAATCATAATGTACACCGCGGTAATCATGAAAGAAATCATGCCCTATGGGGGGACCATGGTTACTTCCATAGACAACGAATCCAGCACAATAACGACAAGGGGATCCGGCCGGAGTATATTTGCTCCAGAAATAGCAATGACAACGGAGCCAAGTTACAGGAACATTATGCGGCACAATTTTGCAAAGTTGCTGAGCGCGTGCGGGTTTGAGCTTGAAGTGATCCAGGATGGATCCAATATCGTACTTGTGCAAAAACTATGCTAGCATCGTCGCGAAAGTGATAGCTAACACGGTTGTTTTACTCCTTCGATCAGGTTGTTGATAAAAGCTGACTATTTTTATTATTGTGCACATTTCCATCAATGCAGTATTTCCGCTGTGATTTTTGCCGCAACCATCGGCAGGGTGGATTTCGAAAAACAGTTGCTAATGTAACGCGTGTTAATCCGAAATCGGAAACCATGGTAGCCAAAGGAGAGAGAAGAAATTGTTGGGATATAACTGCGATGCAATTATTCATAGCAATTGTGGCAAATATAGCAGCATTTATTGTGATGATGCCCAGGGTATCCTGCAACTCCTAACCGGATTGGACGCGTCGGCTGGCTTTGCGGTCATTTGCTCAGAAAATCACATGCACAACACATATTACGCGACAATGGAAGTAAACAGTGGTTACATTGGAGCACAAAAATCAGCTTTATTTGTGGATGGCAGATATGAATTGGCTGCTAAAAATTGCGTAAGTGCCGAGAAATTCGATATTTTATCGTTGAACAATGCAACAATTATTAGCTGGATTCAGAAAAATCTCCCTCAACAATGCACCATTGCCTACGACCCGAAATTTTTCTCCATAAATCTGATAAAATCAATATGTTCCAAACTTCCCAATCACAATTTCACGCCCATTGATCTTGGAGCAAAATTATCGCTACCCGTGGCAAAAAAAAAGAAGATGCTACTGCATAATATTTATGACAACGGAGAGCGCGAATCCTATAAATTTGAAAGATATGGGAGGTTGGAATACATATTTGCTACGCTGGGTCAAAATAAATTAGATGCATACTTACTGTGCAATCCCTGCTCCGTTGCTTGGATATTGGGCATTCGGGACCTAAGCCAAGCTTTTACTCCTGTCGTACTGGGTTATCTACTTGTCACTGCTGCCAGTGACGTCATTCTATATCTCGATGATAATTACGAAAGTATCCCCGATGAATGGGAGTCGATTGCCGCAACGAATGTGAAATATCAAATAGATCTTCCCAGTGATCTGGAGCGATACTCCCGTGTAGGAGTTGATGAATCAGAAACTGCATCCCATTTGATGAACAAAAATTTTGTGCCAGTCAAAAATCCATGCCAACTGCCGCAATCCATAAAAAATGTGCATGAAGTGGAACAAATTAGAATATCATCCCGCAAAGATTCGGCAGCCATAATCAACTTCTTGAAATGGATACACGAAACCAGCGCAGATCACCCATTGACCGAAATGCAGGCATCGGAACAGATGCTAGCATTCCGAAAAATGCAGAACGGATTTATTGGCGAAAGTTTTCGATGTATTGCGGCGGCAGACGATAATGCTGCAATAATTCACTACACTCCAAGCAAAAAAACCGATAGAGTCATAAAAAATATGCTGTTGCTTGATTCCGGCGGACAATACATGTACGGCACAACGGATATTACTCGCACCATAGCTCTGGCAAATCCTACGGAGGAACAGCAATTGTTTTACACATTGGTGCTAAAGGGCCACATTGCGCTAGCTACAGCGAAATTTCCAGTTGGCACCACCGGTGCTCAACTAGATATTTTGGCTCGTCAATTTCTACACCACTATTGTGCAGATTACAATCATGCAACGGGACATGGGATTGGATACATGCTGAGTGTACACGAGGGACCGGCAGCAATGGCTGACAATAGTAACGTTTCTCTGGCAGCAGGTATGCTATTTTCCAATGAGCCGGGGTACTATAGAGCAAATGAATTCGGAATTAGGCTAGAAGACATGATGCTCGTGCGAGGAGAAAATGATAATTTTCTAGCATTCGAAATGATGTCATGGGTACCGTTTGATTGGAAACTCATCAATAAGACACTACTTACAGATGATGAATTTACCTGGATGCTGGCATATCAGGATGAAATCCTGGATCAGACTCGTCCTCATTTGTCGTTAGACGTAGCAGCATGGTTACAACATTTCCTGGGAAATGAATCCTAGAGCTACAAACGCGAATTATGAAAGGGATCACTTGTCTTTTACGATCTTTTCCCATCACTTGGATGCATATAACTCCCGCAATTTTTTCAGAAATTCCTGAGTTTCTTTTTCGCTGAAGATTGCTATTCCGTTGTGGGCTTTTGCCTTGATCAACGAGGTTATTTTTGAATTTTTATTTTTGTCAGAAAATGATGTCATGGACAAAATTTTCATTTTTCCTTCTTCGATATTGTACACACATTTCCCGACAATTCCGTAACAAGTGCAGCAGGTAGATCCATCGTCACCGGAGACAATTTTTTCGTCAAGTCCGGATTCCTTGAGCAAAGTGGCATTTGAAAGATACATATGGAAATAGATTTTCCCTTTGCCATCGAACATTGGATGCGGCAAAAGACCACCATCCGCTCTATCACCCGGAAGAATTATTTTGTATCGGCGCAATTTTCCGCTAACCATGGAACAGAACAAAATATCAGAGAAACTACCACTGCCTCCGGTCCGATAATGGCGTGCAACTATATCTTGGCCATGCCAATTCCCAAGATATTGGCAGCTTATTTCACCCCCATCCGATTCTCCTCCATTTTTGTGGTGGTAGCTGCACGTGAACGAATTATTGAAAATATCGCGCTCAGATTTCCATGAATATTCATTGCCTAGTTTTTTAGTTTGTTGCTTGATGTCGACTTCGGAAGCATCTAAAAACACATCAGTGAAATAGAATGCATCCATTGATGAGGCAATGGTTGGCACGTTTTTCTGCGAATGTTCTACGATGGAACATCCAGCAAAAGAAAACAGAACAATGAGTAGATTAATAAATTTCATAACAATTCCCTCCCATTTCGTTGAACAGCATAGCCAATTGCCATCGATCATGATTTGGCGCCTCAAAAGTCTAAATCCAACACTGCACGACTTTACAAAAGTCAATGGAAGGATACACTGCGGATCAATATTTGGCAAGTGAGAAAATTTTTAGGTATAATTTATATTATTTATACCAAATTCCGCCATCAATTGGCTATTATCCATCTGATAGATATTGCTACAGAGTGCATTCCAAAAATCATTTGCATAATCCTGTACGTGATCGGTATCCTTATCGAAGGCACTTGAAGGTAAATATATCCTCGCTAGCCATCGTTAACTCCCCAGGTGTATTTTTTTTTTATCCAGCCTTTCATGCCGTTGACTTCAATTTTTATGAAGTCATCCTGCCTCTTTAACACATTAACTATTACATTCTTTTCGAGTTTTGCGATTGGAACCGACTCAGCTGAATATTTGTACATAACGGCGTGATCTTTTGTGACGATGGCTGTGTTTTTGTTAGATACCAGATTCTGATGCACCCATCCCTCAGAATTATCCACGAATTGCAGCTTACGCCATTGACCAAATTCCGCCAACAACATCATAGGTACATTTTGCGCCATGAATACCCAGACGATCGGATACTCTTTGCCAGGACCGATTCTCAAATTTACCTGTGCCGTTCTAAGGCTCACAAAATGATGTGCTTCTACAGGAAAGTAAAACAAAAAAAACACTGAACATAAAAATCTCAGCAATGCCTCATAAATTTTCCGAAAGTTAACGTACATTACCATTGCTCCATAAAACAGAATATTGGTTTTTTAGAGCCTATTTGCCGTTATCTTTGTTCATTTTCAGCGCTTCCAAAAATGTTCCCTGAGGAATTTTCACATTACCAATCTCCCGCATTTTCTTCTTCCCTTCCTTTTGCTTATCCAGAAGTTTGCGTTTTCTGGTAATATCTCCTCCGTAACATTTGGCGGTCACATCCTTTCGAAATGCGGCAATTGTCTCTCTAGCAATGATCTTTCCTCCAATAGCAGCTTGAATTGGAATTTTGAACATATGTCTTGGAATAAGATCCTTCAACCGCTCACACAGCAGACGTCCCCGGTGCTCTGCATTGCGGCTGTATACTATCATGGATAACGCATCCACAGGTTCTCCATTTACAAGGATCGACATCTTCACCAGATCTTCTTTCTGAAATCCATGCAGCTGGTAATCAAAACTAGCATAACCTTTGCTGATGGATTTTAGTCGATCGTAGAAATCGTAAACCACTTCGTTTAGGGGAAGCATATACTCCAATAGAACTCTGGAACCAACATAGGTAAGCCCCTTTTGCACTCCGCGCTTTTCTTCGCAGAGAGCCAACACATTCCCAAGATATTCATCGGGAACAATAATTTTTGCCACCAACCAGGGCTCTTCAATGTAATCAATGCTGCTGGGATCAGGCATATCTGCGGGGTTGTGCAGGTCTATAACCTGGCCACTGCGCATATGAACCTTGTATACTACGCTGGGAGCTGTTGTGACCAAATCAAGATTATATTCCCGCTCCAGCCGTTCCTCCGCAACCTCTAAATGTAACATTCCTAAAAAACCGCACCTAAAACCAAAACCAAGCGCCTGGGAAGTTTCCGGCTCAAATGAAAAACTAGCGTCATTCAATCGCAATTTTACAAGACTATCCTTCAACTTTCCATAATCTGTGGAATCCACCGGAAATATGCTGCAAAATACCACAGGAATGCAAGGCTTAAACCCAGGCAGCGGTTCCTTAGCTGGCCGATTTTCCTGAGTTACGGTATCACCAACGCGAGCATCGCCAACGCTTTTGATACCGGCAATTATGTAGCCGACCTCTCCGGCGGTCAATTGGCCAACTTCCTGGGGTTTGGGAGTGAAAACACCAACTTTTTCAACGTTATAGCTCATACCAGCGGCCATCAACTTTACCCTCATGCCGGACTTTATAAGACCATCCTTAACACGAATCAGAGTAACAACGCCCAGATATGGATCATACCAGCTATCCACCAGCAGAGCCTTCAGAGAAGCCGAGGCATCACCCGTGGGTGCAGGTAGCCTCTGGACCAACGCTTCCAGCACATCCTCTATGCCGATTCCGGTTTTGGCGGATATTAAAATTGCGTCGGAGCAATCTAGCCCTATAACATCCTCTATCTGCAGCTTTACACGATCAACATCTGCTGCAGGTAGGTCTATTTTGTTAATAACAATGATAATTTCGTGATCGTGTTCCAATGCCTGATAAACATTTGCCAGTGTCTGGGCTTCGACTCCTTGGCTTGCATCCACAACCAATACGGACCCTTCGCAGGCTGCCAGAGAGCGACTGACTTCGTAAGAAAAATCCACATGCCCCGGTGTATCCATTAGGTTAAGATGATATACCTTTCCATCCTTTGCCTTATAATTAAGACAAACTGTCTGTGCCTTTATGGTTATACCGCGCTCCCGTTCGATATCCATTGAATCTAGCATTTGGTCACGAAACTCCCGCAAATTAACAGCGCCACAAAATTGAATCAACCTGTCCGCCAGAGTAGATTTTCCGTGGTCAATGTGCGCAACAATGGCAAAGTTCCTTATCAAGGATCCCACAATAATTACTTTCCCCTCAATTTACCACCGACACCTTTTACATAATTGATGACTTTTTCGGAAACTTCCTGAGCTTCCTCTTCCGTAAGAGTTCTATCAGCCGCTTCCATCACAATGGATAGACCGATGGATTTTTCAGCGCAATTTATTTCGAAGCAATCAAAAATATCTGCCCTGATAATCTTTGCATCCAGTTTGTAAATATCATTAAGGAGGCTGCCGACCGAATCAGATGCCTTAAACAGGAATGCAAAATCCCTGGCTATTTTTGGAAATACCTTGCTGTTATAGGGAGTTTCCCTGCTAGCGACTTCAATATCAGGACGCAGAAATTCGAAACAAATCAACTTCTCAGCTATGCCGAAAAGTTTGTTAATTTTTGGATGCAATTCACCGAAATATCCTAGCTTCCGTTTTCCGGACCACATAACGCCACTGCGTGATGGATGATAGTAGGAAGGAGCATCAAGTTTTAGTGTAACATTTTTTTCATCAATGCCAAAATGATCCAAAACCACCAGCAAATCACTCTTGGCATCAAAAAGGTCAACTACCCGACTTGGTTGTGCCCAGCTGCGCTCATGTGTGACACCGGCACGCAGACCAGCTATGTTGAGATTTTGAGAACAATCACCGCAAAACACATTCCCAATTTCAAAAATTTCCACATGTAACTGGCCGTAGTGCAGCGATCTTATGGCTGCCACAATGAGGTTTGGAATCAGCGACGATCTCATGACGCCCATGTCGGTATTTATTGGATTAAGCAATTGCACTAAACTGCCACTTTCGTCAAAAATACTAGCATGCTCAGCTTTGATGAAGGAATAGGATATGACCTCGGACAATCCCTTGGCTGCCAACAATTTTTTAGTGGTGAAAATATGCCTTTTTTTGTTCAGTATTTCATCATCCGTGACAACCCAGGTATCGAATTTTTTTTCGACCACGTTGTCATAGCCGGAAATACGCAGCACTTCCTCCACCAAATCTTCCTCTATGCTAAGATCACATCTCCAGGATGGAATCAAAAATGTAGCAGTTTCATCCGAAGAACTTGTTTCTCGCAGCCCTAATTTTTTTAAAATCTGCCGAGATTCGTTCCAATCCAAATCGCAGCCACTGATGGACCGCAGCTTAGATTTGGTAATGGTAACATTATCTTGAACATCCGGGTGCTTGCCTAACACGATGATGTTACTGGCAGTCCCACCACAAAAATCAAGAATTAGCTTTGTCGCATTTTCCAATTCAGAAAAGCAGGAATCTCGATCCACTCCTCTTTCAAACCTGCTGCGGGAATCACTGGTTAAATTTAGAACAGCTCCTGTCCTGGAGATAAAAATCGGATCAAACAGAGCAGATTCCAGCAAAATATCCGTAGTATACTTATCGCAGGCAACCTTTTGACTGCCCATTATACCCAATAGGCAAAGAACGGATTTATTGTCGGCAGATACCATCATATCCTGCAACAACTGGTGCTTATTGCCACTCAAATCGATAAACTCTTCTTTAGGATTTGCAAATCTGACTGCAATCTCACCTTCAATTTTGTTGAGATCATACACATGCAATGGCCGCCCGCAATCCATCATGAATAAATTCGCCAAATCAACTATGGGAGATATACTTTTTTGTCCAAGAGCCATAAAAATGTTTTTTATTTTTGCTATAGCTGTAGAATTATCAATGCCGCGAATGACTCGGAATGCCATTACAGGAGCATACTTTTTACAGCCATCACTATTCTCATAGTTGATGGTAATGGGGAACTCGAAGGAGGATGGACAGGAAACATTCGAACAGGGCAAAAATTCACCAACTCCGGCAGCAGCTAAATCTCTTGCGATACCCTTTACGCTTAAACAGTCTCCTCTGTTGGGAGTTATAGAAACGTCGATTATTCCGCCATCCAACCCCAACGCATTGCCAACAGATTCTGATAAATCAACGTTAGGCCCCAAATCTATGATGCTGTCATTTTCCTCCGACGGCAATGCCAACTCCTTATGAGAGCACATCATGCCTTCGCTTTCAATTCCGCGAATCTTGCTTTTCTTTAGGACAACTCCGGAGTAGGGAATGATGGCGCCAGGCATCGCCAAGACAGCGGTTAACCCCGGGGCAACATTTGGCGCACCGCACACGATCTGATATGTTTTTCCGGATGAATCAATTACGGAGCAGAGTTTAAGCTTATCGGCATTGGGATGATTTTGCACCTGTACAATTCTAGCTAGTTTAAAGTTTTTAAAAAGCGTATCCGGATCAGAAAAATTCTCAACTTCAATTCCTATTGAGGTAAGTCTTTTGGAAACCTGTTCGATACTCAATTCGGTCGATAAATGATTTTTTAGCCAATTAAACGTAAAACGCATACTCTACCCCACAAAATACACTCCAGCCATCGCCATGAGCCATCATATAACAGGGAAACCCAGGAAAATCAATAAAAATTAAGCAAAGAAACTGAATCCAAACGATTTTCTCCAGCGATCATCAGACTCAAAGTATCCCCTTAGATCCGGAACACCATATTTTAGTGTGGCTAGTCTTTCGAGGCCAAATCCAAATGCAATTCCCTGATATTTTGCAGCATCCACATTTCCATGCTCCAAAACAGTTGGATGAACCACGCCGGCTCCGCCAATTTCCATCCACTTGTCTCCCGTACCAAACACAACTTTTCCATTTTTTATTTCATAGTTAATATCAACTTCAACAGACGGTTCCGTGAAAGGGAAAAAACTCGTTCTGAAGCGTAGAGCAAGATTGGGAATAGCAAAAAATTGCTTTAGAATATCCGACATAAACCATTTAAGGTGGGCAAATCCCACATCTATATCCACCATAAGCCCTTCTATTTGACTGAACATTGGAGTATGAGTGGCATCGTAGTCATTGCGAAAAACTCGCCCTATGGAAAAAAAGCGCAACGGAGGTTTGTGCTGTAGCATGGCCCTCACCTGCACCGGAGACGTGTGAGTCCGCAGCAATTTACAACCGTCCTTATCGGCGGGAATTTTCATGTAAAACGTATCATGCATAGTCCGGGCCGGATGATGGTCAGGCATATTCAGAGCCGTAAAATTCATATATTCGCTTTCGATTTCTGGACCATCCGCAAATCTAAATCCATAGGAAGCAAGTACGCCGGAAATCTCCTCTTCGGTTTTACTAAGTGGATGCACCAGCCCTGGTGAATAGGGACGTGCCGGCATAAACACATCTACGAATTCCGATGACAGTTTTTTTTCCATGTCATCCAACTCCAGTGTGCGAGTTTTTTCCTGAAGGCGTGCCCGAACTTTTTCTTTGATATTGTTTATCTTCTCTCCAAATTCTCGTTTTTCTCTCGGAGTCATGTTTTTCAGCGATTTCATAATTTCCGTTATTTTTCCATTTTTTCCGAAAATAGCCATACGCACTGCATCAATGGAACTTAAATCGCTACAATTATCAATTTCAAATAAACAGGTGGCAAAAAACCTATCTAAATCTGACACAGACTCCCTCCA
Organism: Holosporaceae bacterium; assembly: GCA_031288225.1. GTDB lineage: Bacteria > Pseudomonadota > Alphaproteobacteria > UBA3830 > UBA3830 > BNWE01. Next base: position 68,711 of record JAITRU010000027.1, read on the forward strand.
TGTTCTTCAACTTAACTACAAATGGATCAAGGGCAAAGCTAAACCCAGAACTTGCTGCACTCTATACCTCAATTGAGGTGTATGCTATCAAAAATGATTAACAAATGAAAGACACTTCACCACAACCTCTTCGAAATGGAAGGAAAAGGTGGATTGCGTGATTCTGGAACCGACATATTTTCACTAAAATGGCACGGGATGGCGCTAGAAAAACTACGACTCATTCGATTGAACGCCAAGCAATTGATCCTACATATTTAACAAAGATGGCTGTAGCTAGCAATAGTAATACCATGATCCAGAAGATGGTGTCTCCATATTTTGCATAGATGGTACCTCCGGGAATCTTTTTGGGAACAAATGCATTAATGGTACCGGCGGTGTTTATGGCTATGCTGGCCAACTCTATTCCGTATCCGTCAAAAATTGCACTAATACCAAAATTTGCGGCACGAATCAGCGGTATTCCGCATTCTATGGCCCTGGATCTACAAATTTGCAGGTGCTGGAATGGTTCGGAAGTTTGACCGAACCAAGCATCGTTCGTTAGATTTATCATTAAGTCTACATTTTCCACATCAGGACATCCCTTGGCATTTTTGGGGATAAATTCCAGCGGAAATACGCATTCGTAGCAGATGCACAAAATAATGCTTAATTCCTTCAGTTGCAGGATCTTAGGCGCACATCCAACATCAAAATCACCTATATTACTGGCAATGCTGGAAATCTGTGCCGGTAGGTATTTGCGGCAGGGAATATATTCGCCAAAAGGTACCAAATGAATTTTGTCGTACTTTAATATATTTTTATCGTGACCAATTATGATGGCGCTGTTATGTGTTTTTGCCGTAAAAACATCCTCTCTCACAGTTCCAGCAATAAGGTAACTTTTGTCTGGTAATATGGACCGCAGCCTAGCGTTCAAAGCCACCATATCATCACGGTACAGATATGGAATAGAGGCTTCTGGCCATATTATAAAATCAACTTCCTTCGATTTTTCAGAGAAATTTAGCAAATTACTGCTATGTAGGTGCCGTAGCAAATTTGCATAATCTAGACTTTCATCATTTTTTTCTTCCTGAGATAAATTGCATTGCACCACTCCGGCTCTGATGTTTGTGTATTTTGTCTGATGATTATGCAGGCGCATCAAGCCATAACTGCTCATTCCCAACAATAGCAGCAGTGAAAGCGCCAGCGCTATGGCGGCGCTTTTCACTTTTCCTTCATTGTAAAAAACATAGCTTGCTCCCATAGATGTGATCATCGACATGGTTATGACACTTAGTCCATATATACCGTATATGCTGAGAGTTTGAAGAAAAACTTCATGACAGCACCAGGCATATCCAGGCAATATCCATGGAAATTCAATGGGAAAATGTCCGAAGATGTACAACATAACGCCAATTATGGCCGGAAAAGCTAACGCTTGTTGATGAATGGTGTGAAAATATTTCCTGGTCACGAAGGCAGCCACGATGATCTGCAAAGATAGAAATGATGGTATCAGGATAAGTGCTACTGGAATTAGTATTCCATGCGTCCTAAAGTCCAGGGTCAAAGGAAATGCTAACCAATACAGGTTGGATGCATAAAAAAACACTGAAAACCAAAAAGTGGACCAAGCAAAGTTTCTGTGTTTATCTTTATTACAAATAATTTTTGCGAAAAGATAGGCAAATGACAGCAAAAACATCGCCGTAATGTTATACTGTGCGAAGCCAGCAGATCCCAACAATCCCATTAGGCAGCACATTCCATAGCGACTACGAGGACTCGAATATTTTTTGCAATTTTTCAAATAAGCACAACACTTGTACGTCATAGTGCTCCAATGATCCCATAAAATGGTCCTGAAATGCAATAAGTGAGCATTCTGAGGGATTGACCTGCAAGCACACATGATACATGCCTATGCCTACCTATTAACTTTCCACTAAAGTCTGTCGATTTTTATAGGAAAGTTTTACTCCAAATGTAGAACATGTTTGTAGGGCGGTTAAGCTGCATGCTTGACTTCGATAATCCTACTCCACGATTATACCTTAAATTGTGGTAAAACTTTTCTATAAAAATTGACAGACTTTAGTGGAAGGTTAATAGATATTTTGAATTTTCTGCCGTTTCCAAGGAATCAGCTTTCGCTGCTTGACATTCATTTGGAAAGCCTTAAAATCCAACACCTTGTTTCAATGATTTCTATTTTTATCGGATAATTCAGAGTTGTAGATAATCAGCAGCCATCTTTTGGTTTCGAAAAACTCCGTTGTTCAACACAATCGATGGCGCTAGAATTCGCTCCCGAATACATGATACCATCGGAAATGGCAGAGGGTGAAAAAACAATGAAGAAGGGGGAAAATGCCGAATGAGCAGGAAGCGACAGCTGATATAGCAGCGCAGGACAGTGATCAAGAAAATGAAGTAGATGCAAAAGCAGAAAAAATTTCTGCTGATGTTGTCGATGTTTGCGAAATAATAGACGCCGACGGTAAAGTTATAAAGAAAATTTCCCTGAAAAATGGTGTGCCTCACGGAGCAACGGTTATTTTTGACGAAAACGGTGCAGTTAGCCATAGGCTGAATTTCGTAAATGGTATTCTGGAAGGACCAGCGGAATTTTTCGAGGGTGAAAAATCATTGATGACAACTAATTTCAAAGATGGAGTGCAGGAAGGAGAGGCAGTTTTCTTTTCCAATGGCATAAAATCATCCACCGTTTGCTTTAAAAATGGATTGTTTGATGGAGTGTTCACGTCCTTTGATGGGGCTGGTAACGTCATGCGGGTAGCCAATTATGTGGAAGGCAAGCAACAGGGCGAATGCCAACTATTTTATCCGGATGGAGCTCTTCTGGAACATTCATTGTACGAAAACAATTTAATTAATGGAGAAGTTAAAAAATACTATCAGGACGGAAGCCTTATGGAAATTTCATGTTTTGAAAATGGCAAACCATGTGGAACTGTCGATTTCTTCGATAATGCTGGAAATTTACTATCCAGCTGCGAGGTGTAGTTAAAAAAATCAGAGATGTGGGATTGTCCCATAAAGGTGGAAATTATTTGATGGACATCAAGATGGTAGCCAAAGGGAAAAGAGAACTATTACTGTCGTGCTATTTCTATGAATGATTATTTTGGGAGTAGATGCAAAATATGGTGGGTGCTTTCATGTATGATTCATGGAGGTAGTTTCAACTAAATAATACCATTCCTCATTATTAATTTCTCTCAGCAAGCGGTGAGCAGCATTATGTTCAGGCTACGCGGAAAAGCTTTCGGATAATTTGTTCCGAGGAATGGTATACATAAACTATTTTGAGAGTGCATTTGTAATGTCGAATTTTCGCTCAAATATCAGACAAATCATTGACAAACGAACGCACTTTCAAAGTAGTTTATATATATACTCAATCACAGTGAGATTTCAGATGAGAAATGCTGCAATCACAATAAAGACTCACCAATAAAATCCAATTTCTTACGGTGATTGAGTATATACCCAATCACCGTGAGAAATTGGATTTTTGTGCGCGAAAAACCAGCAAATTTCCGATACATAAATTCGCTTTCTCAGCGTTATTGAGTATATTAGATGTGGGGTGGAGGAAGCCATCTCCCGGATTCCATGGCATACTATCTCAAAAATCCGACTTTTTTGCGTGCAGCAGTGTATGCTAATTCATTGGCACTTGCGTTACTTAATTTTTTGCAGTTTCAGTTTTCTTTACCAATTTAATATAGGCCACCACTTGCTTTACATCCGAGGTTACCCGAGCACTATGTAGCACTACATCTCGCTCAAATTTTGAATGAGCCGTTCCACATACGTAAACAATTCCGTTGACAGTGGTAATGTCGTAGTTGAAGGATTGCACATTGCCATCAAATGCTAGTGCGGATTTGATGCGTGACGTTATATTTGAATCGACAAAATATTCTCTGGCCGTTGGTTTCCCTCGCACTTTTGTTTCATCAAACACAGCACAATCATCGGTGACTTCCTTTACCAGCGCCATGGCCCTTCTGCGTTGCTCCTCGTTTTTGAAATATCCCGTGACTACTACCATGCCATGTTTGACACAGAGTTCCATCCTATCAAATATATCCTCGTCTTTGCAGTAGACGTGGTGATTGATTTTTGTTTGCAATTTACCATCTGCTAAACTTCCCACGATGCCTTTTTCGTTGCATATTGCCGTAGTACCGGCAATGGCAGCACCGCCAATTGTTATTGTTACAGGATCACAGGCAGCAGTGCTAAGCAAAGCCAGCACAAGACCACAGTGAATAATTTTCATCTTTCTCTCCATTTTCATTGCAGAACAATTTTCCATTGCTATGACACCGGAAGTTTAGCATTTTTTGTCGAGGATTGGTTAACCCATTTTTTGTAATATACACGATTTACTATGATAATACGTATTATATAGCATCGAGACTGCCGCATAATGAGGTTTTTCTTGCAAGAACGAGGAAGAACATAGCCCAAGACCGCAGTGTACTTCTTGTACATGAGGATCTGACGAAGTCGATGGAGAGAAAAAGCCACTATGCAGCGGCCTCAAGTTACTTTGGCTGCGAAATTCGTAAATTATATTCATAAATAGAGTAGGTATCCAAGTTGTCGTCCGCCATTTTTGGAAACTGATTTTCCCTCTCAATCGTATCCGTTGGCACGATTGATGGTGGGGTCGTGCATAACTCTGGCTGAATTAGCCCACGTGCGATCGTTCTCTGGAACTTAAAATTATCCATCAGCAATGATTTATCAATAAACAAGTCCGCGTTATAGGATCTGTGTACTTGAGTAATGATGATTTTGTTAATTAGTTTCCCGGCTATCACATAATTAAACAACATTGCTCCGCCAATTATCCAGATGTCGTGATCTTGATATTTTTCCAATGCCTGTTCCGGTGTTTGAAATAATTTGGTACTACGATTCGATTTTGCAAAAAATTCTTTGGAGCTCATGCTATTGGAAATGATGCAATTGATTCTGCTGGGAAGCGACTTTTCGATGGAAAAGTATGTTACCCGCCCCATTACGACCACATCCAGCCATGTTTGCCGTTGAAAAAAACTCAAATCATCCTTAAATTGCCACGGAATTTTCCCATTTTTTGCTATGCCAAAGTCCTCATCAACGATGGCGATGAGCTTCACCATACCCTAGCTTTCCGTTACACGCATTGTTGGCGGTTTTAATCTACGATGCATTCCAACAACTACATATCCCAAGATAAAAATACCTACACAAATATATTGATTAAAATTAATGGCCGTTTTATGCAACAAGAGCTGGCTAAAGTTTGAATCTGGTTCTCGGAAAAATTCTGCCACGAACCTTAAAACGCCATAGGTACCGCAAAAAATTCCGGAAAGCTTTCCACAAAGTTCATAACTTCGTCTATGAAATGAAATAATCATTACCGCAAAAAGAACAATACCTTCCAAAAACGCCTCGTAAATTTGACTGGGGTGTCTTTGTATTCCATCAGAAAACACGACTCCCCAGGCAACGCTTGAGGCTTTTCCCACTAGTTCTCCATTAACAAAATTTGCCAGACGTCCTAAAAATAATCCAATGGGAGCTCCCACGGACCATAAATCTGTAAATTCCAGCATGTCTATGTGATGTTTTTTGCAGAAGAAATAGGCCACCAGCACAACCCCTGCAAATCCACCGAAGAATGACATCCCTCCGTGCCATATTTGAAAAATTTCCAATGGATTATCGCAATAATAGGCAAAATTATAGAAGAGCACATGTCCCAGACGCCCTCCCATAACAATGCCTACTACGGCATAATTTATGAATATATCCAGCTTTTCCGGTGCAATTGTGCTGTGAGTTTTTTTTAGATACACCTTGCCTAGGTGAAGAGCTGATAATATTCCCGCAATATAGGCCAGGGCATACCAGTAAATTGGCAGTCCAAAAACACGAAAAGCCACTTTGGAAAAATCACAGTGCACGCTCATATCCACTACTTGAGCCATAATATTCTACAAAACTACCATCCTTATTTTTTAGAAAGCTCACTGACCTTGCCATCGATTTCCGGTCTATGATCCTTCACAAAAAATGCAAGAACAGTACCAATTGCCAATGAGACCAGCACCGATAGGAAGCCACATCGATAATCGGCTGCACTATAAATCTCCAAACCATTTTCCATAGCCCCATTCCAGGACAACTTCATGAGAGCCCCAACCATCGGCATCAGGATAATTCCACTTATCATGCTGGCCATATTAATTATGGACACAACAATACCGGCCATGTAGTTCGGATACATTATTGTTCCTAACTGATAAGCTAGCATTGCTCCAGCAGAAAATCCAACGACCAGTAGTAGTGCGAACACGGCTTCCAGACGCAAGTTGCTGCAGAATTCTATGGCAGAAAAGGATAGTGTGCACATCACAATGCCCAGAATGATAGCCTTTTTGTAGCTCCCCAGCCTGGTAGCTATATAGGCAAAGGCCAGAGGTCCAACTATCATTCCGGCATAGAGCATATTATTGGCAGCGGAAGCCTCGGTGTAGCTAACATTATAGGCTGTTTTGATGAACACTGCCCCCCACATGTCTCCCAGAGCACTCAGGGGAGCATATTGGGCCAAAGTCAATAGTGATAGAATCCAAATTTGTGGAGATGTAGTTAATGTTTTGACAATGGTTGAAATTGGCACATGCTCCTTTGGCTCGGTATCTCGGGCGTCTGTATGGTCTTTTCGGCTCCTTACTACGCACCATGCAGCAACCGCCAATATGAGTCCAAATCCTGCAAATATCAGTATCACATTTTTCCAATAAAAATTTTCCGCAATGTGGGCTACGGATGGGCCAAAAATTACGGGTCCCATGCAACCTATGGATATGGTGCAGGATGTCATCATGGCGCGTTTTTCTAGCGGAAACCATTCGGTCACTGTTTTGACCGTAGCTATAAAGGCAAAGGCTGAAGTGAGCCCAACGATCATCTGCCCTAGACAGGCCAAGTGAAAATTCGTGGTGGAAACAAACAAGGCGAGACCTATTGCACAGAGAGCAATTGCAATGGTTGCCGTGTAGCGGATATTGTATCTATCCACAATAATTCCTGCTGGAATTTGTGCAATGGTATAGGCTATATAATAGCTACTACCGAGGATTCCACACTGTCCGGCGTCTATGGAAAAATACTGCATGTATTTCTCGAGAAAAATTGTTGGAAATACTGATCTAGCAATAAATTGATAAATAAAAAATAACAGCAATGATAACCATATAACATATGGCAAAGCCTGACTCTGGGAATTCCCTGATGACGACATGCTAACCTTATCCTCTTTTGATAAAAAACGAGTGATGATACAATATTGTTAACAAAAAAACAAGCAATATCGAGACCGGGGCAGGGCCGTTTCATAAATTTTTGATCATACAGGTAGAGTAACTTTTCATCGATCAAGCATTTGAGCATATTATACCATTCCTCATTATTGATTTCTCGCAGTAAGCGGTAAACAGCCTCATGTTCAGGCCATGCGAAAAAGCTTTCGGATAATTTGTTCCGAGGAATGGTATAATATCCACACTAAAAATCTCTACTCTAACTCCGTAAATTGAGTACAATTTGCAAAAAAATAGGTTCAAGACTAGATTAGATTGATTTTCTGGCCAGATAAGCTAGGATATATCAATGAAAAATAAGTATATAAAATGTTCGCATATTTCGGAGGCTAAATTTCGTGATATTTTACG
>JAITRU010000026.1 GCA_031288225.1 Holosporaceae bacterium
GAGATCATCATGCAAAAAATAAAGGTGGTAGAGGCGCGGATCAAGCACAAAGCCGGAGCAAAAAATAATGAACGTTGCTAGGCGGGTAGAACTATCCATTCGGGATTCCATTGCTCTACTGAGACTTAATGACAATGGAAAATTAAATGCTCTTTCCGAGGAATTAGTTAATGAAATATATCAACAGCTGGAAGATATAGAAAAAAAAGCAGCAGTTTTGGTAATTGGCAGCGGTTCTAAAAAAGCCTTTACGGTTGGCGTAGATATTAACGAAATATATTCAAGAACTTTCGAAGGCGCTTGTCTTGATGATTTCATGGATTATCGATGGGAACGCATTTGGCAGATTAAAATACCGGTCATCGCCGCTGTATCCGGCTATGCTCTCGGTGGTGGATTTGAGTTAGCTCTGATGTGCGACATGATAGTGGCATCCTCGAATGCTGTTTTTGGCTTTCCGGAAATCAACATTGGTCTCATGCCAGGCTTGGGAGGCACCCAGATGTTGACTTCAATAGTCGGTCCCAAAATTGCCGGCGAAATTATCATGACCGGAAGATATTTGAAGGCAGAGGAAGCTATGAAGCTAGGAATTGTAACTTGTGTGGTGAATGAAGAAGTTGGAATCCAACACGAAACTAGATCCGAAGGAAAAGCAGCGGCACAAAAAAAAGACAGAATCGATCCGACGCTGGAAAAAGCGTTGGCGTTGGCCGGGGAAATAGCTGACAAATCTAGCGTAAGCACCCGCTTGATTAAGAAAGCGATCCGTTTGTTCTACGATGCTGGAATCAGCGGTGGTATGAAAGCGGAACGTCAAATGTTTTTGTCGTTGTTTTCCACTAGTGTTAAGGAGCTGAAAGTAAAAGCTTTTCTGGATAAAAAAAAATCGTGAAATCCAAATTTCGCCATCATCAGTGTGTTTTTTATGACTCAACAAAAGCTTAGAATCTTCTGTAACCGCCTGATAAAAATCGCATCTTTTAGATGGCTAGTTGCCGGAAAGTTTTTATCTACTATATTTGAGACATAGAGGGTAGCCGTTTTATCAATTGTTCAATCTTTTCTGCTTGCCTAGATGTATTGTCAACAAAAAATTTAAAATCCGGAATATACCTCAGGTGAATGGTTGCTCCAACGTAGCGCCGAATTTTTTGGGCGTGCCTTTCCAAAAAAAAAACACAATCTTCAGAGGAAATTGCACCATAAATTCTAGCATCTGAATTACTAATTTCAGCCAGGGACACGGCAAACACTTTTGCATGCTGCAGGCACGGGCTTAGCAACACTTCCGTTAGGGAGATCATTGAAGAATCAATGAAATAATTATCCACAATGGAATTGTTTAGCAAGAACTCAGATATAGCCTTTTTTATTTCGGTGGCTACACGAAACTGTCTTGTATTTTTTTTACTAATCTGCATGTCGTATACCTACAATTGACGAGCTACTTCTTTTAGCTCAAAGCACTCCACAACGTCACCTTCATGAATGTCCTGATAATTCTCAAGGGATAGACCACACTCAAAACCTTCTTTCACTTCCTTCACATCGTCTTTTTGCCTGCGAACTGATTTGATTTCTCCGGTATAAACGACAACTCCATCCCGCACTAGCCTTGCTTTTGCTCCACGCTTTATGGTCCCTTCTCTCACCATGCAACCGGCAATTTTCCCGATTTTCGATGCATTAAAAACTTTCCTTATTTCCGCAGATCCAAGAATATTTTCCTCAATATCTGGTACCAATAATCCTGATAGTATGGATTTTATATCATTTGTCAAATCATATATGATGGAATAGTACTTTACTTTGATTTTGTCCCGGAATATTTGGTCTCGAGCCTGTATATTTGACCTTACGTTAAACCCAATGATTATGGCATTTGAGGCTTTTGCGAGGACTACATCACTTTCGGAAATTTCTCCAATGCCAGCATGTAGAACCTTTACTGCCACTTCATCCGTTGATAATTGCTTGAGACTGCTGCAAATGGCCTCCGAGGATCCCTCTACATCGGCTTTCACTATCACCGAAAGCACACTGCACTTCTCGTCCGCTTCGAACTTAGAAAACATCTGGGAAAACGTGGTGTGGGAAGAAACAACCCAGGATAACTCTCTTTTTTTACGATCTCTATAGCCGGCAATCTCTCGAGCTCTGGCCTCATTCTCAACAACGACAAAATCACTGCCCGGAATGGTGCTTCCACTGAAACCGGCAATTTCTCCAGGCATTCCCGGGGTAAGTTGAAACAAATCCTCCATGCGATCATTTTTGATAGCTCGGACACGACCAAAAACACTGCCGGAAACGAAAATATCCCCAATCTTCAATGTGCCCTTTTCGATTAAAACCGTCGCCACGGGACCGTAGCCTTTTTCTATTTTTGACTCCACGATAATACCTTCTGCTGATCTGTTTGGATTAGCCTTTAGATCTAACATTTCCGCCTGCAGCAAAATAGATTCCTCTAATTTCTCAAGATTGAGTCCAGTTTTTGCGGAAATCTCAACGTCAATTATTTCACCACCAAAAGATTCGACAACTATATCATGGCTTAATAGAGCCTTACGAACGTTGTCCGGATTAGCGTCGCTTTTATCAATTTTGTTTATGGCCACCACAACACAAACACCGGCAGCCTTAGCATGATTAATGGCTTCAATGGTTTGGTCCTTTACGCTATCATCTGCCGCAACAACCAGAACTACAATATCAGTTACATTTGCTCCCCTAGATCTCATTTCCGTAAATGCCGCATGTCCAGGAGTATCAATGAATGTGATTTTTCTACCATCTTTCATAGTTACCTGGTAGGCGCCAATACCCTGGGTAATACCACCTGTTTCGTGAATTGCAACATCTGTCTTGCGAAGAGCGTCCAGTAGAGACGTTTTTCCGTGATCCACGTGACCCATAATTGTGACTATGGGTGGGCGTATCTGCAATTCATGCTCATGGTCTTCCTTTTTTAGTCCTATTTCGACATCTCCCTCGCTAACTTTGCTAGCTTTGTGCCCAAATTCCATCACTACGATTTCCGCCGTATCAGAATCTATTACGTGGTTGGCCGTAACCATCACGCCGAGTTTCATGAGAGTTTTTACTACCTCTCCGACGCGCACAGCCATCCGGCTTGCCAATTCTTGTACGCTAATGGTTTCCGGCAGGATCACGTCCTTTATTATTTTAGAAACCTCTGCTCCTGTAGTGGATAATTTATTCTTTTGTTTAGCCCTCTTTATGGAAGTTAGAGAACGACTTCTTTCGCCAACTTCATCAAGGGCGTTGTATATGGAAACCCGTTCAGATCCTGAAGCATATTTATTCTTCAATTCTTTTATATCTTTTTTTACCGGCACAACTTTTTTTGTGGTAGGAGATTTTGAGAATGCTGCGTCGTCATCATCGAAATCCGTATCCTCCCGGGATGATTTATGTGAGGAATAGTGCGAGCGCGAAAAACCCGGCGCACCAGTTGTCGTGGTCGTGCCTTTTTCCGAATCACCGTGATTTAGAGTTTTTTCGGAAACCTCGGTAACATTCCGAGTTTCAGGCACACCTTCTTCTCTTTCTCTAGCTCTTTCTTCAGTTTCTTTCTGCTTCAGGTGCTCACGCTTTTCCATTTCTTTCCTTAAACGCTCAACCTGTTCTTTTTCCTCCCTAATAGCATCCTGGATAACCTTAATCCTAGTTTCCATTTCCTGAGTAGTTAATAGGTTGTTTTTCGTGCCTCTTTCATCGCCAATGTCAGATGTGCCGTAGGCAGCGGTGCCATGCCTTGATTCGCTATTCGGTTTGGATGTAATTGCCTGCGTCCGTTTCTTTTTGACTTCCACAACTACTACTTTGCTTTTTCCATGTGAAAAACTCTGCCGTACTTTCGTATCACCACCATCGACGGAAGTTTTTACGCTACCAGGACGAGACAAACTCAGTGTACCTTTTTTTTGTTCTGTCATATAAAAAATCCCTATAAAATCATTCATGAATAATTTATTCGAACCAATGTGCTCTTGATTTCATGATGACTTCATTTGCTAAATTCTGGTCCATACCAGGCAATATTTCCAGCAACTCATCTGCACACAGATCTGCCAACTCGTCCAACTTCAAAACATTTTTTTCGGCCAATGCCAAAATCATATCATTCGTCAAAAGATCAAGAGCTATAATCTTTTTATCGACCTTCATGCTTTTTATTTTTTTAGCAAATTCGTCCTTTTTGCGTTGAATATAGTCCCTAGCACGGGAAATAAGTTCCTGGGCGACATCTTCATCAAATCCATTTATGGACGCCAATTCCTCCCCTGGACAATTTGACAACTCTTCCACCGTTTCAAAACCTTCTGTCACGAGCAAATGAGCAATAACTTCATCGCAGTCCAGTGCTTCCATAAATGTTTGAGAATGCTGATGATATTCCTTATTTCTCTGTTCAATGGCAAACGTTTCGGATACAACAGTAACACTACACCCTATGAGAATGGATGCTAGTCGGACATTTTGTCCTCTTCTGCCAATGGCCAAACTCAGCTGATTGTCCGGCGCCAGCACTTCAAACCTTCTATTTTCTTCGTCCATTACGACTCTGGTAACTTCGGCGGGAGCTAGGGCATTCACGGCAAAGGTTGGCAAATCATCGGACCACAGAATAATGTCGATTTTTTCTCCCTGCAATTCCTGGATAATTGACTGAACCCTATTGCCCCTTACACCAACACAGGCTCCTATGGGATCTATGTTCATGTCCGCCGAATACACTGCAATCTTTGCGCGACTTCCCGGATCCCGGGCTACCGCCTTTATCTCGATAACTCCGTCATAAATCTCCGGAACTTCTTGCATGGAAAGCTTGGCTAAAAATTGAGGATGCGTTCGTGATAAAAATATTTGATGCCCCTTAGTTTCACGAGAAACTTCGTATATGTATGCCCTTATTCGGTCTCCGGTCCGGTAATTTTCCTTGGGGATCAGCTGATCCTTCTTTATGACTGCTTCTGTTTTTCCAATGTCTACTACTACGTAGCTGTACTCTACGCGCTTTACAATGCCACTTACTATCTCACCAACTCTATTCTTGAACTCTTCGTACTGCTTCTCCAGCTCCGCTTCGGTGATTTTTTGAATTATTATTTGGCGGCCAACTTGAGCTGCAACTCTGCCAAAATTTACGGGCGGCAATTTGGTGCTTAGGATTTGATCAATAATCGCATCAGGATCGATTTTTTTAGCATCCTCCAAAGAAATATCCGTAAATTCATTCTCAACAATTTCCTTGACGGTCAAGCATTTGAGTATGGACACTTCTCCGCTTTTGCGATCGATGGTAACGCGAATGTCGTGTTCATGACCATACTTGGACCTGGCAGCTTTCTGGATGGCTCCTTCCATAGCTTCCAGTATTTTTTCTTTCTCCAATCCCTTTTCGCGGGCAACGGCTTCCGCAATCTGCAGCAATTCAGGTCCATAAAATTTGGAATCAGTCCACAAAGACATAGACATAATTTGTGTATCCTTACATACTAATAAAATACGCCTAATGCACAATCCAGCAAAAACCAGATAATGCTGCCATAGGCTATACACCAGGCACAATTAGCGCAAATCACTCCCACCGCCGGCCTTTTTTATATCTTCACAAGAAAACGGCTCTCGATGGCGCCATTATTATTACATTCTTCCTTCAAATAGACAATGACACCGTTAATATTTTGTTCTATCTTCACCAATTTCCATGAAAATCTACTTTTTTTCGTCGATTGGTGTAATTAATCCAGGGCTCTTGGCTAGCATTTCCTTGTTTTTAACAACCAATTTAGTCAAAATCTTAAAAAGATCCTTGTCCTTGGATTATCATACCACCATTCAGATTCTTTCAAATGCATAGGAAAGCTCGTTCTCTAGGCCATTAAATTTCTCGCTAGCCTTCTTCAGGTGAAGCTCAAAAAGTTCGATTCCACTTATGTGTGGCTCTTGCCTCTGGCGAATTCATTTTTTCCATGAAAAACACGATAATGATCGTGTCCGCTTATGGCCAGGCCATGGGTAAAATTATTGCAATATTCCATATTCTACTCTACAGGACAGAAGTTAAGCCAATTTTCAGTGACCAATCGTAATCAAGGACCTCAATTACTCAAAAAAACCTTGTTTTTTTTTATCTAGAGGTTAACATGTACATTAAGAGTTTATGCGAAGTCATGGTGGCGAAAACATTTGTTCTACAATGTGGGAGTATATTGGATTCATGCAATTAAAATCTGTGAGGTGCCTCTTCTTGGCAGGGATGTTGTTGTTGCTGTGTTTCCCAGCAAAGGGTAGTGAGTCAGCGACCGATGCGAACAATCAAGCTCCGGAATTGTCTTCTCCGACAAGTGTCCATGAGGCAGTTGAAGATGGTGTTGAGGAAAGCGATATCGATGTCGATGATGATGATGTGGATGATTATCCTGCGCAGGAAAATGATGTTACAGCACCTACGGCAAATTCCAGCGTTCAGTCGGAAGATTCGGAACATGTCGTGCTGGACAATCCTGCATCGAAGGTAGTACATTACTCGGCATCTAGTGTCCCTAATGTATCTGAAACAGTCGCTGGTAATGCACTGGAACCGGCGCCCGCCTATTGTAGAATAGTGCCCGTTGCCGGCTGGAGCCGCCACTATGGAGATTCCGCCCGTTCAGTATCCCAATGGTTCCGCTGGTGGAAGTATTTGCATATCAAAAGTCCTGTGCTAATGCATTGGATAGATGGCTTGGTTATACGTATTCATCCCAACAATGAAATCAACAGAGCCCTTTTTGTGCGCGGCATATATGATCCCAATCCTCTGGTTGTGCTTGGTAAATTGATGCCATCTTCCGGAGGGATATTCATCGATGCCGGTGCAGATAATGGGTACTTTTCTTTGCTGATCAGTAGAAATGTTGGGAATGATGGCAGCGTTTATGCCCTGGAGCCCAGTTCCAGGGGATTTGGTAGATTGATGGATAATATCAAACTCAATCACCTGGAAAACACAATTCATGCCCATAGATTAGCTGTTTCCGATAAGACCGGAATGGCGAAATTAAAGATTGCTGGTGAAGAGAGGAATGCCCTTAATACCCTTGGAAATGAGTTCGGCTCAAAGGGAATAGAAAATGCTGGAATTGAAGACGTGCCAACCGTTAGCATTGATGAATTTGTAGATTACAATCGTTTGCCACGGGTGGATTGCCTAAAGTTGGACATCGAAGGAAGTGAGTTGAAGGCTTTGATCGGAGCTCATCGAACTATCGCAAAATATCATCCGGCAATTATGTTGGGTATAAACGAAAATGCTCTGAAAGCCAATGAATCTAATCGCGATGAACTTCAGAGGGTTATTACCGAACTTGGCTATGTCATCTATAAACTTGTTGAGTCTCCAAAATTTGCGCTGCAATTGGTTGATGATTTTGCAAAGGAAAAAGCCAATGTTGTATTTTGCCTACCACAAGGAATGGCGCCTCCGGCATTGCCACAGCCAGAGGAAAAATCGTTTGGTTCCGTTGTACAGGAATTTTTTCACTAGGTGCCGTAGTTTTTGTTTGATGAGCATCGATGGAATCGGCTGAAATTGCTGATTATTGAGGCGGTTAGTTGTTGCGGGTTGTTTCGTTGAGGTTTTTCCATCAAGAAAAAAAACAAGCACAGTAGCATACGTTGTTGGATTTTGACATATATTAAGAATGGCCTGCGGGCTTTTGTAAAAAAAATTGGCGGTTCCGATTTATTCTTGCCACTGGTTTCTCGGGTAATGGTTTTCCTAATGCGGTTGTCGTTTTACACAACCCGCTGGACCGTCGTAAATGAGGATCCAGTCGATGCCTATCTTCAAGCTGCTAAGCCGTTCATCGCTTGTTTGTGGCACGATAGATTGATGCTGGCGCCGTGCATTTGGAAGTGGAAGCAACCGCTGCATGTGCTGGCATCTCCGCACCGAGACGGAAGATTAATTGCAAAGATTGTGGAATCATTTTCGATGCCGGCGATTTTTGGTTCGACGGGGAATGGTGTCTCAGCCGCCAAGGAGATAGTCCGATTACTGCGAGGTGGTAAGTATGTGGCTATTATTCCGGATGGTCCCCGGGGCCCGCGTCATAAACCAGCACCCGGTGTTATCGCCATCGCAAAACTCGCCAAAGTAGATATAATTATGCTTAGTTTTTGCGTAAAAAGATATTACAGATTTAATTCCTGGGATAGATTCATTTTTTCCTATCCCTTTAATCGGGGAGCCATTGTTTATGGTAAGCCAATTAGCTTTGATGAGTTAATTGGCATGGATGAAAACGCTGCACTGGAATTGTTAAAAAATAGGATCGATGAAGCTTCGGAAAAAGCTCGTAAAATCATAAATGAAGTCGGTTAATGGAGAAGAGTAATATGGAGACGAATCTATGAAGTTCAAGGCAAAGTACGATGCTGATAATCGCAACAACACCCATGACAATAGCCACAGCGATTGCTGCTGCGCATCGATTTTATCTGGCATCTATAATATGTTGCTTTGGCTTTTAACACCATTGCTCCACATTTACTTCCATTGGCGATGTTTTATTGGCAAGGACAGGAGAAATGATGTTAAGAATCATTTTGGCATTGCCACGGCGCAGCGTCCAAACGGAAAATTGATGTGGATTCACGCTGCCAGCATTGGAGAATCGCTATCGGCACTGACTTTCATCAATTATATCAAAAAGCGCCATCCAAAATTAAACATACTACTCACCACAATTACCGTTACATCAGCTGATATTGTTGCCCAAAAAATTAAAAATATCGGCGGCTGCGTCCATCAATTCTTCATTGTGGATCATCCTCTGTGGTTGAAAAAATTTCTCTGCCACTGGCAAGTGGATGTCGCGGTATTTTTGGAGGCAGAAATATGGCCCAATGTTGTTACCATGTTGCATAGACGCAATGTTCCGTGTTTTTTGCTAAATTCCAGATTATCTACCAAATCATTTAGAAGATGGAAGCTGGTGGCACCATTTTTTTCTGGAACATTGCGTATGTTCAAGGCTATTCTTGCACAATCTGAGGTTGATTATCAAAGATATGCGTTGTTCTCTCCCCAAAATACATTCCGCATAGACAATTTGAAATATGCCAATGAATTGTTGGCATGCAAAGAAAATTTACTGAAATTTTTTCAAATGAAATGTAAAACTAAAAAAGTACTGGTAGCTGCGAGTACTCATGAGACTGAAGAAGAGGTTGTGATTGAGGCTCACAAAAAATTGAGGCAGCGCCAAATTGATCTGGTTACCATAATTATTCCACGACATATCGTCAGAGCTGGAGCTATAGGAGACTTACTTCAGCGACACGGAATAAATTATTTGATGCGATCGGATATCAGCGACGAGCAGATTGCTGGTGCCTTGGGTAGCAAAAATTCACGGATGCAGGCCAGTGTCGATGCTGCCAGCAATGGCATAAATCGAGAAGCTGATCCCTATGTCAGGGAAATGTATTGCATTGACACTTTTGGTGAAGTTGGTACGTTTTTCCGGTTAGCTGATGTATGTTTTGTGGGTGGATCTTTGGTTCCAGTCGGGGGACACAACATATTTGAGCCTGCCGCTCTTGGTAAGCCAGTTTTACATGGTCCTTTTATGGATAACACAATTGAAGCGCGTAATTTTTTGCAGGCCAACGGTGTAGCCTTTGAGGTGCACGATGGCAATGAAATGTGTGATGTCTGCCATAGTCTCTTGATGAATCAGAATACCTTAGACGAAATATCCAGCAAAGCGTTGTCCATTACCAAAAACGAATCCCTTGCCCAGATAGAAAAACTAATGCAGCTTGATAATTACCTGGCAGCGTAGCAGAAAATTTTTGGTTCATTTAAACAAAAAAACGCAGTATTTGTCCCGCAATGCATCCTTTTCTCCCATCTTTAACATTTTATCTTCCTTCCCACCACCGTATGGATGCTATCTGATACCATTGGTAACGAGCGCGATGAATAAAAATTCGTTGAACTGCATAATATAAAATGCTACCATCCCCTTCTATGAAAGCTGCCGCAGTGGATTTTTGGTAAAGTGAGGAAAAAATAATGAAATACAAATCTTCCTTTATAAATGAAGCCGTTGCCAGGGGGTTCTTTTACCAATCCACTAACATTGATGGATTGGACGATTATCTGACAACAAGTGGCCGACTTGGGTATATAGGATTTGATATTACAGCGAAAAGTTTGCATGTTGGTAGTTTTATTCAAATAGCTTTGCTGCGATTGTTCCAAAAACATCAGCATAAGCCTGTGGTTTTGGTGGGCGGCGGTACCACTAAAGTTGGTGATCCGTCTTTTCGCAATGCCGCGCGCCCACTGTTGTCGGATGGGGAAATCTCCGAGAATATGGAAGGAATAAAGTTATGTTTGCTGCCGTTTTTGAAATTCGGAGAAGGAGAATCAGATGCAGTTATAGTGAATAACGCAGATTGGCTCGATGAATTGTCCTACATTCCATTTCTAAGAGAAGTCGGATGTTATTTCTCGGTTAATAGAATGATTGGGTTTGATTCGGTAAAGTCCAAGTTGGATGAAAATAATTCCCTAAGTTTTCTAGAATTTAACTATATGGTAATGCAAGGGTATGATTTTTATGAATTATTAAGAACCAAAGATTGTCGCATTCAATTTGGTGGTCAGGACCAATGGGGTAATATTGTTTGTGGAGTTGAATTGGTTCGAAAAAAATTGGGCAAAGAAGTTTTTGGATTCACCAGTCCATTATTGACCACAAAAGATGGGCGAAAAATGGGAAAAACCGCTAACGGTTCCATATGGATGTTAGAAAACATGTTGTCATCCTATGATTTTTGGCAATACTGGAGAAATGTTGATGATGCAGATGTTATTCGGATGATGTATCTGTTCACGGATATTGATCTGGACGAGATAAAAAAGATGGAGAACATTAGGGGGCAGGAACTGAACGACATCAAGGTACTGTTGGCTGATGAGGTCACTGCAATTGTGCGAGGTCGAAAATCTCTAGATGTCATACATGAAACGGCCACCGCAATGTTTTCGAAGGGAGTTGGCAATATTTCATCCGATTCATCGGTTCCAAAGTACTCCCTGAAAAAATCCGAACTAGCATCCGTGTCCCTGGTAGATATCATCGTTGATGGTGGCATGTGCACTAGTCGAGGAGACGCTAAAAGACTGCTGCGCAACGGTGGAGTTTATATTAATGATCAGGTTGTGTCGGAGGATTATAAAATCCTGCCAGATGTACAGAGCGGTGATTGCGTCAAGTTGTCATGCGGTCGCAAAAAACATTTGTTGATCATGATAGTATGAATCAAATTGACATTGAATGCATGCGGCGTTGTGTGATAGTGTGATTCTGTTAACGCGGGGTAGAGCAGCCCGGTAGCTCGTCAGGCTCATAACCTGAAGGTCGGAGGTTCAAATCCTCCCCCCGCAACCATCTCGAATTTTAGCGAAAATCGCGTCTTCAGCAATCTGGAAAGGAGTCTTTTACGGAATGCTGCATTTCAGCAATTTTTGCGCTTATGCCAACCCGCAGAAATTCATCGATATCGCCATCCATTACTGCCGCAACATTTCCTTTTTCAAAACCGGTGCGGAGATCCTTAACCATCTGGTATGGCTGCATCACGTAGGAGCGTATCTGATAACCCCAGCCAATATCGCTCTTCTCGATGTTGTTAATTTGCTGTTTTTTCTTGCGCAATTCCAGTTCATACAACCGCGATTTCAACATATCAAAGGCGATAGCTTTGTTACGATGCTGGGAGCGATCCGTCTGACACTGCACCACTATTCCAGTCGGCATATGAGTTATGCGCACTGCGCTGTCCGTCTTGTTTACGTGTTGTCCACCGGCCCCGGACGCTCGATAGGTATCGATGCGAAGATCGCTGGGGCTTATTTCTATATTGATGGATTCATCGATAACTGGATAAACCCCAATGGATGCAAAACTCGTATGGCGGCGAGCGTTGGCATCGAAGGGAGATATGCGCACAAGTCTGTGAACTCCCGATTCACTTTTAAGCCATCCGTAGGCTTTGGGACCATCGATTTTTATGGTGGCTGACTTTATGCCGGCCTCTTCTCCGACACTTTCTTCCATCAATTCAACCGAATACTTGTGGGATTCTGCCCAGCGATAATACATGCGCAGTAGCATCTGAGCCCAGTCCTGGGCTTCGGTTCCTCCGGCTCCCGCGTGCACCTCCAAAAAGCAGCTGTTATTATCCATTTCGTCGGAAAAAAAACACTCCAGCTGATAAATACTCATTTGCTCGCAAAATGCTCCGATATCAGTTTCCACTTCTGCCATCAACTGCACATCATTTTCCTCTTCCGCTAATTCCAACATCAATATAAAATCCTTCAGCCTAGACTCAGCATCGTTGAAACGACCAAGTTCCGCCTCTAGCTGCGATTTTTGCTGCATCACGACCTTGGCCTTCGAAGGATCTGACCACAAATCTGCCGATTCGCTGATGACAGTCAGCTTGGCTATTTGCTCCTGCAAATGAGCTATGTCAAAGATACCTCCGCAATAACTCCAAAGATTCCTTACTGGATTCAATGGCGCGCTTTATTTCTTCCTTCATGATTTTTTTTACCTCCCCTATGCAAATAGTCTACCAAGCAGATTTTTCCCACAATTTCCAATGATCATGTTTCATTAATTTCATTAATAAAACTGTGGAAAAGAAAAAAACACACCACCCTACGCTAAACATAAGGGCGACTACAATATATTTCTGTGAAAGTGCACCAAGTTCCGATGTCCAGAATCTCCTGCTCATCACATCCAATACCATATATGTGGCAGCAGCAGCACCAATTTGAGCAAGAATTTTATAAATAAAATTTTTGGATATATCTATCTTTAACTTTTTTCCAGAAAAGCAGATGAGCATTAGTGCATTAAAAATTGATGATAGTGAAGTGCACAGAGCTACACCTAAGTATTTTAAAAATGGAATTAACAGGCAGAGCAGCATAACATTTATTAGCACTGAAATGATGGCAAAGATTACTGGAGTTACAGTATCTTCGGAAGCAAAGTATATGGTAGAAAATAGTTTCGTTAACACATAGGCCGGAAGCCCAAATGAAAACCCAATAACGGCATCTGCCGTAGTACGCACATGGTCCACACCGAACAATCCACGCTGATAGATAACAGACACTATTGGTTCGGCAAGAACCATTAGCATGGTGGTGGTAAATATGATGAAAAACATCGAAAACAGCAACCCACGCAATAATTCTCGGCTTGCCAGTTCGTGATTACCTGAAACCATACACTTGGATAAAAGTGGCAAAAGTGCTGTACTTACAGCAATTCCGAGTGTGCCTAGGGGAAATTGATTGAGCCTATCAGCAAGACTAATGCAGGTGATAGATCCCGTCGGCAAATACGAAGACATGGTCGTATCGACCAGTAAATTCAGCTGCCACACTCCAGCTGCGATCACCCCGGGAATCATGTTTATCACAATATCCTTTACCTTCGGCGACCAGCAGGCAAATTTTATGCGAAGAAAAAATCCCTGTCGTTTTATGGCCAACAGCAGTATGAGCGTTTGAGTAGTGCCAGAACAAAGCACTAGCACTGCGATGACGTGAACCGTCATGAAATGCGACGCGCCGGTCAGATAGCCAAACACCAAACCGGAAATGCTAAATATGCTGAGCAACGAAAAGACAGCGGATGGTAGCGCAAATTTGTTTAGTGTATTGAGCACTCCAGAAAATAAAGACGATATGGAAATAAAAATTAAATAGGGGAAACATATTCTACCAAGGCTAGCAGCAACGGCAAATTTCTCACTCAACACATCAAATCCCAGCACCATAATTGACAAAATCTGGGGAAAAAATGTTATAACAACGAGCGAAAATAATGCAACGGCGAATAAAAGGAAGCTAAAAATCTCCGACAGAACAACATTTGCCGCCGGTCGGCCTTCACTGTTCAAAATTTTGGAAAATCTCGGAAGAAATGATGCATTAAATGCTCCTTCGGCGAAAATTCGCCGGAAAGTATTGGCTAGTTTCAATGCCACCACCAAAGCATCCGTATAAACTCCAGCTCCAAGCACAAACACCATTGTGCATTCGCGCAGAAAACCGAATAATCTGGAAAAAATGATAAATCCACCCACCGTAAAAGCGGACCGTATCACGCTGGACATGTCTTAGAACTCATGGAATCAATGGCCCACCTGAAATTACAAAACCCTACAGCGAGCTAAACCAGAACCGAGATTTTTGATAAGAAAATCCAGTTCTTCAAAATTGTCAAACGCAATTTCAATAATGCCGCCGTTATTTTTTAATCTTACATTAACATCCAAGCCCACCAATGAAGAAATCTGATTGGCAATATTCAAAACCTCCGGATCCACTGAAGCCTGTGTTTTAGGGATTTTAGCAGGTTGCCGTAATCCAGTCGATGACTTTGTACCATTTTTGGTCAATTTTATTATATTTTCCACGTCTCGCACATTTATATCTCGCTCAATAATTTGATGGGCAATCTCCTCGGCGTTGGGTAAACCGATGAGCGCCCGAGCATGGCCGAACGTAATTTTCCTGGCTCGCAAAAGTTTTTTCACTTCTCCCGGCAACGAAAGCAGCCGCAAAATATTAGCTACGTGGCTTCGACTCTTGCCAAGGAGATCAGACAATTGCTCCTGCGTATGGTGAAATTCATCGATCAACCTCCTATAGGCCTCGGCTTCATCCATTGGATTTAAATCTTCCCGCTGAATATTTTCTAATATGGCGATTTCCAGCTGATCTTTTTCGCTTATTTCCATCACGATGGCTGGAATTTCATCTAACCCAGCCATTTTCGACGCTCTCAATCTCCGTTCTCCAGCAACCAACTGATAGTTTCCATCGCCAATTTTAGCCACCAGTATAGGCTGCAGAACGCCATTCCTCCTGATGGACTCAGAAAGGGCCACAAGATTCTCTTCGTCGAATATTTGTCTCGGCTGATAGGGATTGCGACTAATGCAGCTGACGGTAAGATTAATAATAGACTTACCATTTTCATAATTTTTGGAAACTTCATTCATGTTCAAAAATGCTGACAACCCACGACCCAAAATTTTTTCACTCATGCATTTTGTTCCCTAGCTAAAAATTCCCTAGCAAGTTCTATATACGACATGGCTCCCGATGATTTCACATCATATAGCACCACTGGTTTCCCATGGGATGAAGCTTCGCTGATCCTGACATTTCTCGGAATAACTGTATCAAAAACCAACTCCTTGAAATGGGTACGCACATCAGTGGCTACCACGTAGCTGAGGCTATTTCTTCTATCGAACATAGTCAACAAAATCCCTGACACAATTAGGTTTTTGTTGATGGTATTTCGAACACTTTGAATGGTACTGAACAACTGGGCTAATCCCTCAAGGGCGTAAAACTCGCACTGGAGAGGAATGATGATTTTTCCAGCCGCATTCAGGGCATTGATGTTTATGAAACCAAAACCCGGAGGGCAGTCGATGAAAATATAATCAAAACTTAAATGAGCTATGGCTTGCTTAAGTTTGCTATCCCTATCCTTCTGACCAAATAGCTCAACTTCTGCTGCTGATAAATCTATGGTGGATGGAATCATAAACAATCCATGCACGTAAGTTTCCCTTATGACTTCCTGGGGATCAACCAACCCCAGAAGCACGCCATAACTGCTCTGCAATCGACGCCCCTTTGGCATTCCGAATCCAGTGGTTGCATTGCCCTGGGGATCGATATCCAGCAGCAGCACCTTCTTTCCAACGGCGGCAACCGCAGTGGCTAGATTAACAGCGGTAGTGGTCTTCCCTACACCACCCTTCTGATTTATTATGGCCACAACTAATGTGCTATGCTCACCCATGTTATCTTCTCACTGCAGAATAAATACAGCCGAGTTATTGGAAAACGAACATACGCCTCCGGTTACTTTTATTGATACGACACGATCACTGATCGCACGAAATATTCTTATAGTGCCTGGCACCAAAGCAGTTATTAGCGAAATATGGTGAGGCAGGATGCACATCTCACCTCCAACGGCTGGGAGCACCACTTTGATGGCTTCTCCATCAAACAATTTTTCCTTCAAATTTAAAATTTTTACGTCCAATCCTTCTCCTTCCACCAGGCAAAATCAGATAGCCTAAACCGAAATTCCCATTGCCGTTGCCTTCTCATACACTTCATCTATTGTTCCAACCATAAAAAATGCCATTTCCGGCAAATGATCACAATCTCCGGAAATTATAGCGCTGAATCCTTTTATGGTGTCAGCTAGACTCACGAATTTTCCCTTTATGCCGGTGAAAACTTCCGCAACATGGAATGGCTGCGATAAAAATCTCTGTATTTTCCTGGCTCTTCCAACAATAAGCTTGTCATCCTCCGAAAGTTCGTCCATTCCGAGAATGGCAATGATGTCCTGTAGTGATTTGTAGGTCTGCAATACCTTCTGCACCTCGCGAGCAACGCGATAGTGCTCCTCCCCGACCACAAGTGGAGTAAGCATTCGGGAAGTAGAATCCAGCGGATCAACGGATGGATATATGCCCAGTTCGGAAATTTTTCTGCTTAATACAGTAGTAGCATCCAGGTGAGAAAAAGATGTGGCCGGAGCCGGATCGGTAAGATCATCCGCTGGCACATATATGGCCTGAACACTGGTGATGGATCCCTTAACTGTGCTGGTAATGCGCTCCTGCAATTCGCCCATGTCCGTTGCCAAAGTCGGCTGATAACCAACGGCAGAAGGAACACGTCCCAGTAGAGCCGAAACCTCAGATCCCGCCTGGGTAAATCTAAATATATTATCGACGAAAAGCAGCACATCCTGCTGATCATAATCCCTAAAATATTCGGCAAGAGTCAGCCCCGTAAGAGCTACTCGAGCCCTCGCTCCCGGCGGTTCATTCATTTGGCCATAGACCAGAGCAGCTTTGGATCCATCTCCATTTAAATCTATGACGCCGGATTCCACCATTTCATGGTATAGATCATTACCCTCTCTCGTGCGTTCACCAACTCCAGCAAAGACAGAATAGCCTCCATGGGCTTTGGCGATGTTGTTGATAAGCTCCTCTATCAAAACGGTCTTTCCAACTCCTGCCCCTCCAAATAACCCGACCTTGCCTCCCTTGGCGTATGGAGCAAGTAAATCCACAACCTTTATGCCGGTGATCAAAATTTCCGTTTCCGTGGCCTGCTCAACAAAGGGAGGAGCAGCACGGTGAATCGGCAATTTCATGGTAGCTTCGATGGAGCCTCGCTCATCTATGGGATCACCAA
Organism: Holosporaceae bacterium; assembly: GCA_031288225.1. Lineage (GTDB taxonomy): Bacteria > Pseudomonadota > Alphaproteobacteria > UBA3830 > UBA3830 > BNWE01. Next base: position 17,369 of record JAITRU010000026.1, read on the forward strand.
TCACATTGATGATCCGTCCCAACAATGCTTTGCCAACAGGAACTTCTATCATTTTTCCAGTATCGATTACTTCTTGTCCACGATGGAGACCATCCGTAATATCCATGGCTATTGTCCTGACGACATTCTCGCCCAATTGCTGTGCCACCTCTAGAACAATTTTCTTTCCGTTATTCATTACCTCAAGGGCGTTGAGAATTTCTGGAACTTTTCCTTCAAACGCAACATCCACAACCACACCCAAAATCTGCGATATAACTCCTCTATTCTCCGGCTCATTTTTTGTGTTTTTGCTATTTTTCATCGCACTCTTTACCCTTCCACTATGGCCTCTGCTCCGGAAATAACTTCCACTAATTCTTGAGTAATTTTGTTCTGTCTTAATCTATTATATTTTATCTTAAAATTATACAGCATTTCATCGGCATTTCTTGTGGCATTATCCATGGACTTCATACGAATACTCTGCTCACTGGCAATGCTTTCCAGCGCAGACTGGTAAATTTGCACCGCGATATTTTGGGGCAGTAGCTGCTGGAGTATCTCGCCAACATTCGGCTCAAAAACTGTGACAGTTTCATCATGATTTATCTCGCTTTCCAGAGGAATCAGTGACCTCATTTCGATCATCTGTTTCATGGCAGATAAATACTTTGTGAATATAACGGAAACATTGTCTACTTTTCGATCATTAAAGCGTTTCACAATTTTTTCCGCCAATAATTTCGAGTTTTCATAAATGTTGTCAACATTATAAAAATCAGCAACTAGCTCTAGGGAATCGCTACCTATGGATGAATTTTTGCAATAATCGAATAATCTTTTTCCCACACACACTAGATGTACACTAGCACCGACATTACGAATGCCAAGAACTGCCTCCGTAACAAATTTTTGGATAAGATAATTAAAATTACCGCACAAGCCTCTATCGGAGGAAAACACAACCAACAGAACTGCGGCTACATTCTTCCGACCAGCGAACAATTCCGGCACCGCATCCAAAAATTCCCGACGAAGTCTCGCAAGTATGCGATTCAGTTCAATGGCATACTCGCGAGACTCGGAAACCTTCCGCTCAGCTTTCCGCAACTTCACACCAGCCACCAATTTCATGGCCGCCGTTACTTTTCTAGTAGATTGGATGACTCCAATTTTGTTTCTAAGTTCCTTCAGATTAGCCATTCAAATTATCCATTCTCAACTAGAAGGTAAGTTACGCCGAATTATTGGTCTTAAAATTTTCCAAATAGATCGGCAACACAGCCCGCAAGATTTCATCATTTTCCGCCGTAATCTCTCCTTTTTCCTTTATGCTAGCCAACAGCAAGGACTGTTCATCCTTGATCCGATCGAGCACGTATTTTTCAAAGGCCGAAACCTGTGAAACTTCGATGCTATCAAGATAACCATTAACACCCAAATATATTCCTACAACTTGTTCCTCGAGGGGCATGGGAGAATACTGCGGTTGTTTCAGCAGTTCCGTCAAGTGATCTCCCCTTGAAATGAGATTCTTACTTGCAGTATCAAGGTCTGATGCAAATTGTGAAAAGCTAGCTATCTCTCGGTATTGAGCCAGTTCAAGCTTGATTTTTCCCGCAACCTGTTTCATGCTTTTTCGCTGGGCTGCAGACCCAACGCGACTGACAGACTGTCCCACATTTACGGCTGGGCGAATACCTTTATAGAACAATTCATTTTCTAGAAATATTTGACCATCGGTGATGGAAATAACATTTGTTGGAACGTAGGCCGACAGATCTCCATCCTGTGTTTCCACTATCGGAAGCGCTGTGAGAGATCCTCCACCAACAGAGTCGCACAGCTTTGCAGCCCGCTCCAACAGCCGCGAATGCAGATAAAACACATCCCCGGGATATGCTTCCCGCCCAGGAGGTCTTCTTAAAAGTAAGGACATTTGCCTATAGGCAACAGCATGCTTAGACAAATCATCGTAGACAATGAGAGCGTGCATTCCATTGTCTCGAAAATACTCACCTATGGCACAGCCTGCATAGGGAGCTATGTACTGCATCGTCGCCGCTTCAGACGCCGTAGCAGCGACCACAGTGGTATACTTCATGGCTCCCATCTCTGTCAGAGTTTTTACAATCTGTGCAACGGAAAACCTTTTTTGGCCTATCACAACATAAATGCAATATAGCCTATCGCTTTCATCCCCATATTCGAAGGCATTTTTTTGGTTAATAATGGTATCAATGGCAATGGCAGTTTTCCCAGTCTGGCGATCACCAATGATTAACTCCCTCTGGCCACGACCTATGGGAATCAAGGCATCAATGGCCTTTAGCCCCGTTTGCACCGGTTCACTAACGGATTTTCTAGTGATAATCCCCGGTGCTTTTATGTCAACAACACGTCTCTCGCTGGCTCTTATGGCTCCTTTACCATCTATTGGCTCACCCAATGCATTTACTACTCTTCCCACAAGTGCTCTACCGACAGGAACATCGATGATTTTTCCGGATCTTCGCACTTCCATTCCTTCCAGAATTTCTCGATCTTCCCCAAAAAGGACGACATCAACGGTATCTTCAACTAAATTCATGGCCATACCGGTTACGCCACTTGCAAAAATCACCTTTTCTCCCATGGCCACATCGTCCAAACCATAAATCCTGGCGATGCCGTCTCCCACAGACAAAACACGCCCCATTTCTACAAATTCAGGACCAGAATCAAAATTTTTGATGCGCTCTAGAAGTATGGAACTAATCTCTGATGATTTAATCTTCATGACTATCTTTCCTCATTGCACTAGATAAACGTTGCAAACGTGATCGCATAGAATAATCCAAGATTTTAGATCCGTGTTGGATGCAAAATCCATCAATTAGTGATGCATCTTTGGACACAATGCAATTAATTTCACCGCCAAATACTTCCACAAGGTCAGTTCTCAATTGTTCTTCCATTTGCTTTTCGACATCTTTTGCAAACGTAATGAAAAACAACTTCTTCCCATCCACCTTATCCAGGTACGCCGAATAACAATCACACACATCCAGAATCATGCTGAACTTACCGTTTTTTAAAAGGATTGTCAAAAAATTTTCCAATTCGGCTGGCAATTTCAGCTCTTGGCAAAGCATCCTAATAAATTCCAAACCATCTGATTTTATCAGAGACATTCTTCTAAGAAATTTTTTGTAATTCCCAACAGAAACGATGTTATGCTTAATGCTCTCCAGCCAGTTGCCAACTTGCCGCTCATTTCCCATTGAAGCAGCAACATCGTACAGGGACTTTACATATCTGCTAACGGCAGCATTACCCCCTACGACAAAACTCCACTCAGCCACTTATACCACCTATCAGTAATCGCTTAAAATGCACTATTTTTCAGCTAACAAATCCTCAAGTGCAGCTACCTTTTCCTCCAACACACGCCCATCAAAATCCTGAGCATAGATTTCTCTGGCTTTTTGAACATTGCCAGATAGTCCATAAGCCAACGCCAAATCCATACGATTAGATATATTTGCATCCTTCATGTAACATGCATTTTCCAGATAGAATATTGCGTCCTTATACTGCTTGCAACACATCAGTGATAATCCTAAATTTCTATAGGCGTGGATATAGTTCGTATCACGAGCTATGACCTTTTTAAAAATATCCTGGGCTTTCTTGTGCTGGCCTCTGGAAGCACAAATCGCACCCAGAGCATTCATAGCATCCACTGATCCATTTCTACTGAAAATTTTCTCTGCTTCAGCAACAGATCCCCGCAGCAATAACATTTTACCGCGCAGATATGTGGAAATGCGCCGATTACATCCCTTATCCTCAGCTTTTTTTATATAATCGTTGGCAGCATCCAATAATTTCTTGTCTAGGCAGCATTCTGCCAATCCCAAACAGGCGCTAGGATGCTCCGGATCAATTTCCATCGCCCTTTTATAAAAATTCATGGCTGCTTCATGATTGCCACTCTTCCTGGCTTTGTCGGCAATGCGCACCATCGAGCCATATGGATCACGTTTGCTAACATTGGTACTAACACAGCCAAAAAGAACAAGGCACAGCACACTAAACGACAATAGTGTACTTTTTCCGATATTAAGATTGCTAAAAAGGCTATGACAAAATGAGTCATCATTTGTTTTCTTCATGATTTACCACCACCAAACTTTCTAAACGGCTTTTCTATAAACCGAAATACTAACTCAGTAACAACAAATAAAAGCACAAAAAACATCACAAACTGCCACATTGCAAAGTCGTATTTGGAAAAAGACTCCTTCGAAAAATATATGGAATTTGTGTACCACACAATTATGTTCGCCAGCATAAGCTGTACGGCATAGAATGCATAGGACCGGCGTCCGAGAAAGTTAAACAACTTGTTGAGCACGGGGAAATCAAAACTTCCCGGAATAAAAATTGCCAACACAGTTAATCCTATGGATAAAATACTCACCACCGTTTTCCCGAAATATACATCACTTTCAATATTACATATGGAAGGATATATCCAGATCAACATGGCTAGAATCGCTGCCAAGGACATCCAGAACCATCTGTGTTTAGCATCATGGCATATACTGTCTGCATCTTTGCAGAGATAGGCAAAAAATGATCCAAGGAATAATTCCGACACATTATTGTTAATGGCGTAATATTTGAACCCGTAAAATATTGTGACTAATGGTTGGATCACAAACAAAAAAGCACACCCAATCACCAGCGATAAAATTGCCCGACGGCTATCGGTCTTGCACATCAACAGCACCAGCGGCCACAGCATATAAAATTGCATCTCGACTGAAAGAGTCCAAAAAAGCCCAAATCCGCCGTAGTGAATTTTTTCAGTCTCCGCAAACATACTAACGGAATTATTATAGCTGCCGCAGAATATCTCCACTATACTTCTCAGCGTAGGATGAAACCATCCGGGATCTTTTTCAGTGCAAGCGTAGAAAATCATCGTTCCAACCAATACGAACAACAATACCGGAACTATGCGGAAAAACCTTTTTTTATAAAAAATCAACAGCCACTCTTTGGATGCATGGAGCCTATCCAAAAACGATTCGCCGAGCGTAGCCGACACCCTATTTTTTAGTGAATAGGTGATGAAAAAACCAGATATGGCAAAAAATACATGGATAGCGCCATTGCCAACCCACAAACATCGCGGGAGTAAATGAAAAGTAAATTCCAAATTGCACGCGTGTATAATATGGTGCAGCACCACCATAATGCAACAAAACGCCCGCAATCTTTCTACATCACTAAAAAAAATACCGCTACCTTTTTGCTCTGACACCAAATTTATTGTCTCCCCATTCTTGACATTATCTTTGCTAATCCACCATTGTCTTTTCTCAGCATTTTAAACATACCCAAAGCTACTTCATACTGTTTTATCAACTTATTCACGTCCTGCACAGTGGTGCCGGATCCAGCAGCAATTCTTTTCCTTCTGGATCCATTTATTATTTTATAATTCCTCTTTTCTTTTTTGGTCATGGAGCAAATAATGGCCAGGTTTTTTGTTAGGGCTTTATCGGAAGCTCCTTGCTCTTCCATTATTTTTTCCATTTGCTTTCCTTGCGGAAGCATTTTGAGGATACTTCTAAGACCGCCCATTTTGGACATTTTTTCCATTTGCGTCGCAAAATCATCAAAGCTGAACGCACCTTCCCGCATTTTATGCAGTAGACCCTCAGCCTCTTGCTGAGAAAATGTTTCCTGGGCTTTTTCCACCAGCGAAACTATATCTCCCATACCCAAAAGACGGCTGGAAATCCTTTCCGGATCGAAAAATTCCAGATCATCCAGTCGCTCACCGGTGCAAAGAAACTTTATGCCACATCCGGTTGTGGCACGCATGGACAGCGCAACACCACCTCTAGCATCACCATCAACGCGGGTCAACACTATACCGTCAACTTGGACAGACCCGTGAAATTTTTTGGCAATGTTGATGGCATCTTGACCGGTCATTATGTCCACCACAAGAGTAACCTCATCGGGATTAATGGTCTTCCTTATTTCCACTAACTCTTCCATTCTAACGTCGTCAATGTGCAATCGACCTGCCGTATCAATGATCAAAACATCCGCACCTGCATCCGCAACTTTCCGGAGGGCAGTTTTGCATATCTCTTGGCAAGATTGCTCAACTCCCAACTCCTGCGCAAACAAGCAACCATCAACCTGCCTAGATAAGATCTGCAGTTGTTCAACGGCAGCTGGTCTGTAAATATCCGTCGATGCCACAGCAATCTTTTTGCCTTTTTTTGCAAAAAATTTCGCCAACTTCCCTGCCGTCGTAGTTTTCCCGGCTCCCTGCAAACCAACCAACATGATTTTGTAAGGTTTTTTGCCAAGATTTACCTCCTCTGGTTTCCCAAACAACTCCACCAAATAATCGTGAATGATTTTTACCACCATCTGTCCAGGAGAAACAGACTTGGTTACTTCCTGCCCAATTGCCCTTTCTCGCACATCGGCGATGAACTTCTTGGCCACGTCCAGGAAAACATCCGCCTCCAGTAATGCAACTCTAATCTCACGTAGTGCAATATCAACGTCGGACTCCTTCAGCAACCCACTTCTACGGAGTTTATTGAATATTCCTGATATCTTCTCACTAAATAAATCAAACAACAAACATCTCCATAAAAACAAAAAGCCACCGCCACTTTAACACAAATGACGATATTCAGCACTTTAAAAATTTCTCAAGCTTCCACAAAAATCTACATGAGCAACTTTAGCAACGCAAACCCTAATATAACACTAAAAATTATGATATATAACGTCGCAGCTTTATGCTTTTCAGTAAAATTCAAGAAACTTTCACCATACTTTTGACAAATCGCTGACAAAACAAAAAAACGGGTGCTTCTGGTGATAATGGAAGCCGTTGTGAATATCATGAGATTGATTTTCGCAAACCCGCTGGCGATGGTAACCACCTTATATGGGATAGGAGTAACTCCCTTGATGCAGATAAGCCAAAAAGCCCATTCGTTTAACTTTCTCACCAATTCATCAAATTTACTAGCCTGCCCATAAAACCCCAAAATTTTTGATCCCACTAGCTCGAAAAATTCATACCCTATGTAATAGCCAAACAACCCACCAACAACGGACGCCAACGTACATATGGCAGCATAATAAAATGCCCTGTGTTTATTTTTGGCAATCACAACCGCCAAAATCGGATCCGGAGGAAGAGGGAAAAATGAACTTTCAATAAATGATATGAACATGAGCACAGAGGCAGCGTTTTTGCTTTCGGCCTGGCGCATCATCCAGTTGTATAATTTGTTCATCATTTAACCATAGGCCTAATTATTTCCGACATCATTCAATCACATTCTCGATCCCAACCACGTTGCGCAAATCTAATATATCATATGATGTAAGAAAGTATGTTGAAGGAAGCAATATTTTTTTCCCATTTTGTAGCAAAAGAATGATGCGAAAATTCGTTCCTGCCCTAAAATTGTCCACAAGCTTCTTTAGGGCACCCAGATTACTTTTAGAACCAATCCTGACTTGCAGAGTTCTTACTTCAGGAGCGGGCGCGTTGGAGTACGAATTGACTGTTCCCATGGGTTTGGTATCCGCAACAAAATTAGAAAAATTACCGCTGAATTTTTGCACTTTATCAGCGGTTATGCGAATTTGTTCTCCAATTTTACTGCAACTAACATCCAGCAAAACCATATTACCAACTTCCAGTAAATCGCGGCAACTCGACAGTACTTCAGAAAATATGGAAACATCTGCAGCTCCTGATACGTCAGAAACCTGCAGAATGCAAAATTTGTGCTGATTTTTCGTTGTCTTATAAATAACATTATTGATCACAACGGCAACTTTTGCCCTTGCCATTTCCTTTGCTTCCTGCAGAGATGGGAATCGCATTTTCCGCAGAACATCCACATACTGTCGCATTGGATGAGACGAAATATAGAAACCAATTGCCGAAAATTCCTGCTGCAATTTGTCCGAATCGTTCCACTCCGGCACCTCAGTAAGTGTAGGAGTACTTTCTTCTTCAAATAATAGGGCTTGGTCGCTGGACGTTTTCATGGCCATTAATTGGTCAATGGACTCAAACAATTGTCGCCGATTGGAATGCAAACGATCAAATACGCCAGCCTTTATGAAGTGCTCCAAAATCTTCCTAGTGAATACCCGGAGATGCGACAATCTTTTTACAAAATCAAAAATCGATACAAAATCGCCATGTTGTTCCCGCTCTTCCACCACAGCACGCACAGCCTGTTCACCACTTCCTTTTATGGCCGTTAGGCTATAGCGAATAGAATTTGTTGCGTAATCAATTAGAAACTCATGGCCAGATAGGTTGATGTCCGGTGGTAGTATATTAATGTTGTTTGTCTCAGCATCTTGATAATAGGCGTATAATTTATCGGTGTTAGTCATGTCGATGGTCATGGTAGCAGCAAAAAATTCAATGGGATAATTTGCCTTCAGAAAAGCTGTTTGATACGTCAGCAAACCATATGGAGTCGCATGCGATTTGTTAAACCCGTAGCCAGCGAATTTATTCATCTGCTCAAAGAGGTGTTCTGCAATTGGCTGCGCCATTCCGTTCTGGATTGCCCCATCGATGAATCGCCTTTTTTGGGCAAGCATCTCATTCTTATCTTTTTTTCCCATGGCACGGCGCAAAATATCCGCCTGCCCCAGCGAATAGCCACCAATTTCCTGAGCTATGCGCATAACTTGTTCCTGGTAAACCATCACACCATAGGTAGGCGCAAGAATTGGCTCCAGCCGAGGATCAATGTACTGGATAGGCTCCAGCCCATGCTTGCAGGCAATATATTTGGGAATATCATCCATAGGACCCGGGCGGTATAGCGCCACTAGCGCAATCAAATCTTCCACCCGATCCGGCTGCATTTTTCTCAGCACATCGCGCATGCCGGCACTTTCAATCTGGAATACACCTACACAATTCACGATCCGCAAAAGCTCGAAGGTTCTTTTGTCATCCATGGGAAAGTCGTTGATTTTTAAATAAATTCCTCTTTTTTCTATGTTCTTTAGGGTCTTATCTATCACCGTAAGGGTTTTCAGCCCAAGAAAATCGAACTTGATTAGCCCAGCATTTTCCACATATTTCATGGAAAATTGCGTCACAGGCATTATGGATCTCTGATCTTTATATAACGGTACAATATCCTGCAGATTTTGATCCGAAATGACTACACCGGCCGCATGCACTGAGGCGTGCCGATATAATCCCTCAAGACATATGGCAATATTCATGAGATTTTTCACCTGTGGATCTGAATTCATTAAGTTCTGTAGCAATTCTTCAGAATCAATAGCCTGCTGCAAAGTCATTGGATGAGTCGGATGAAAGGGAATCATCTTGGAAATTTTATCCATGAATCCGTAGGGCATTGCCAGCACCCGTCCCACATCTTTCACCACAGCTCTCGCCTGCAGCTTACCAAACGTAATGATCTGGGCTACGCATTGGTACCCATATTTTTGCTGCACATAGCGAATAACCTCATCACGCCTCTCCTGACAAAAATCTATGTCAAAATCCGGCATCGATACGCGATCAGGATTGAGAAATCTTTCAAAAAACAGCCCAAAATATATCGGATCCACATCGGTAATTTCCACCGACCACGCCACTATTGATCCAGCCCCGGACCCGCGTCCCGGACCAACTGGAATATCCTGCAACTTTGCCCACTGCACATAGTCAGCGATGATCAAAAAATATCCGCTGAATCCCATTTTTTTGATCATTTCCAGTTCATAGTATAGTCTGTCGAAATATTTTTCTCTGATTTCCTGATAGTTTCCGTTAACCTCGAAAACTGCAAGTTTTTTCCCAAGGCCAATCACAGACATCGAAAGCAATTCTTCATCCTGGGTCCGGCCAGATGCGGGCTTGAATTGCGGCATCATTGTTTTTTTCTTCAAAAGAGCGAAATAGCACCTCCGAGCAATATGGACTGTATTATCTATAGCTTCGGGAATATCACAAAATAACTCAGCCATTTCCAAAGAAGGTTTAAAATAAAATTCCGGAGAAGACGATATTCGATCCATTTCATATATGGTTTTTCCCTGCGCGATGCAGATCAGCGCATCGTGGGCTTTGAAATCTTTTTGATAGGGAAAACAGACATTATTTGTGGCGACCAAAGGAATTCTTTGCTCATAAGCCAATCCAATTGCCTGTTCCTCTATCTTGTTTTCCATCTCATTGTTGTGTCGAGATAGTTCAATGTATAACCTGTTGGGAAAGTACCTATGCATAAATCGCAGATACTCACAGGCACTATCCATGTCATTTGCGGTCAGGAAAGATCCCAGTGAACCATAAATACCGCCGGTCAGTACTAGCAATTCAGCAGAATGCTTGGCCAAAAGATCCAGTGTAATTTCCGGATAAAACTCCGACGAAGAATTGAGATGTGCCTGAGACACTAGCTGAATTAAATTGTGATATCCCTCACCGCTTTTGGCATAGAGCAAAATACTGGTGGCACGATTTTGGGCTAATGCAGTGCAATTATCTCCGGATGAGTGCTGTACATTGAGCTGGCAACCAATAATTGGCTGAATGCCATTCTCCATGCATGCTTTGGAAAATTCCATAGCTCCAAACAAATTGTTTGTATCTGTAACTGCAACTGCCGGCATATAATTTTGCTGACACAATGCCACCAACTCTTCCATTTTGATGGCACCTTCGGCCAGTGAATAAGCGGAGTGCAGCCGCAGATGAATAAATCGACTGCCGTTCATTTTTCCCTAAGAGATCCTTCTAGGATGATATATTTTCTATGCATCTTTTCAGCTAATTCACAATTGTGTGTTGCAATAATAGCGCACATTTTTGTTTTTTGCACAATTTTTAACAGATCATCAAAAACGGCCGTGGCGTTTTCGTGATCTAAATTGCCTGTCGGCTCATCGGCCAACAATATAACGGGATCATTAATAATGGCACGGGCAATGGCGACACGCTGTCTCTGACCGCCAGATAATTCAGATGGGTATGCCTTGATTTTTTCCATCAATCCAAAATCCTCCAGCAGCTGCTCGGCTTTTTCCCGGGCTATGGATTGTGAAACTCCGGCAATTAATTGCGGCAGCATCACGTTTTCCACCGACGAAAATTCCTGCAGCAAGTGGTGATATTGGTAAACAAACCCCATCTTTTTTAGACGCAGGAATGCGCGCCCATTGCCGGACATACCACGGCAGTTGGCCCCTTCGACAATTACATTTCCTTCGGTTGAACAATCCAACAACCCAGCAATGTGTAATAGCGTTGATTTCCCGGATCCAGACGGTCCCATCAGAGCTATAAACTCTGATTGATTGATGGACAAGTGCACATGCCGGAGAACGAAAGTTTCATCATTGGCGTAGCGCTTACCGACGCCGTCAAGTTGTAATAATGGGCTACTTGTCCCGGATTTTTTATGCATATCTCAGAATTTCCGTCGGGTTCAATCTACTTGCTTTGCATGCCGGATACAACGTTGCAAGACATGACAACAGCAGCGAAATTGTGACTGTCAGCAGCACATCAAATGGGTTAAGCAATGAAGGCAAATGTGTTAAAAAATAAACTTCCGGAGAAAACACCTTTGTGTGAAGCAAGCTTTCGATCGCTGCCTGTATTTGCTTGATATAAATTGAAAACAACAACCCAATGATGGCGCCAATGGCAGTTCCTAAAGTTCCTATGGTCGCTCCCACCATAAAGAAAATCCTCATAATAGAAGCTTCAATCAACCCGATCGTTTTGAGAATTGCTATGTCCTTTTCCTTGTCTTTCACCAGCATAATCATGCAGGCAATAATGTTGAAACTCGCCACAAGTGTTATAAGAGTCAGGATCAGAAACATAACATTGCGTTCCACTTCAACTGCTTTCATAAATGAACTATTACTGTTTTGCCAATCAGTTACACTATCCGCATAAAATCGACAACAATCACATACCGAGTCGCGCACACCGGACAACTTTAGTGGATTGTCTGCGAATATCGAAATACTAGTCACTCCACCTAGTATTTTAAAAAGTTTTTGGGACATTGATAGGGAAATCAGTGATACCGAGCTATCGTATTCATACATTCCGGACTTAAACGTTGCTGCTAACCTAAATGTCTTTTTGCGATGCATAAATCCAAACCCGGTTTCATCTAACTCCGGAGCCATAACCACAACTTCATCGCCAATTTTCAAATGTAATCGATGGGCCAATGATTCTCCAAGCACAATGGAATCCTCATTTGCGCTGGAAAAATCTGCGGGATTTCCGGTCACTATATTTTTGGAAATTATGTCCTTTTTTAGCAAATTCTCTGGAGAAATTCCATGACATAAAGTCGCTCGCACCACCCCATTTGCCGTAATTAGTGCTTGTTTTTCAATAAGAGGAACCGCCTGTTCCACACCATCAATTGCCAATATTTCCTTCACTGCATCTTCATAGGCAAATTTCTGCTCGGAAGTATGAACGGTAATGTGTCCGTTAAAACCAATGATTCTTTCGGTAAACTCTTTCCGAAAACCATTCATCACGGATGTCACTATGATTAGTGCTGCAACCCCCAGAACAATTCCTACCAAAGAAAATGCAGCAATCGCGGAAATAGCTCTTTCTTTTCTTTTGGAATTAATGTATCTCCAGGCGATCAACAACTCTGGTGACAACAACACTTTGACAAAAACCTCTCAATCACATTTTCCGGTGACATTTTTATGACTTCCTTTGTTTTTCTGTTCCTCAATTCCACGATATTTTCTCCGATATTTTTAGAACCTACAACAACCTGCCATGGAATGCCAATCAAATCGGCATCGGCCAATTTTTCTCCAACAGAAACATCTCTATCATCGTACAGCACCTCCCGGCAGCCAGAAAACGCTCCATAAATTTTCGCTGCAGCGGCAACGCATTCTCCATCTCTTGGGTGCAAATTCAACAGGGCAAGATCAAATGGAGCAACGGATTCTGGCCAAATGATGCCATGGTCATCATGGGATGCTTCTATGATCGCCGCCACCAATCGCGATACCCCGATGCCATAGGATCCCATTTCCGGATAAATCTTTTCTCCATTTTCATTGAGTACGAAGGCTTCCATTGATTTAGAATATTTGGTTCCAAAGTAGAAGATATGCCCAACTTCTATGCCCTTTGAGACCACAAGGTCTTTTTCAGAAATCTGCGATGTTTTTGGATCAAACTTCTCATCGGTCACGGCGAAAGTAGTCATTAACTCCCCATCGGAGACCGACAACAGCTTTTTATCATAATATAATGTACTTTCCCCGGTTTCTGCCAGGATCTGGAATTCATGGCTCATATTCCCGCCGATAGCTCCGGAATCCGCCTGCACAGGAATCGGCACCAATCCCATTCGTCGAAATGTTTTTACATAGGATTTGAAAATATTATCATAGGTTCTCTTGGCACCAGCAAAATCAACATCGAAGGAATATCCATCCTTCATTAGAAACTCGCGCCCACGCATAACACCGAACCTTGGACGAACTTCATCCCTAAATTTCCAATGAACCTGGTAAAACATCTGCGGCAAGCCTTTGTAACTTTTTACATACTTTCTGAATACATCGGTTGCCTGCTCTTCATTGGTAGGACTGTAGAGAAAATCATTATCCTTTCGATCCTTTATGCGCAGCATTTCCTTGCCATAGGAATCATATCTGCCACTTTCGACCCATAAATTCGCCGGTTGTATGGTGGTGAAATATACTTTTTGGGCGCCAATTTTATCCTGTTCCTCACAGATAATTCTCGTAATCTTCTCCATAACACGAACTGCCAACGGAAGCCAGCAGTATATGCCCGAAGCTGTTTGGGAAATCATTCCCGAACGCAGCATCAACACATGGGACGCTATCTTCGCATCCGCAGGTATATTCTTTGACGTGGGAGCGAAAAAATTGGAAAACAACATATGAAAGCTCCATAACTACGACGGGAATAAAAATATTTGCCAATCACAAACGGTCAATTGCAGACTACTCGTCCGACACAGTCAACCCTGGAGCTGCGATACAAATAACTCCCGATTACGCCCTCGAATCACACCGGCCAACTATAGCACAGAAAACGGTGGATGTAATCTACACCCTAATTCTGGCATTGCAATGCTGCTTAGAGTACTAGAAAATCCATCTAATCTACTCCTGAACCTATTTTTATGGACGCAGCAAGCTGCGGAGAATCTACCATCCAAGAGATTAAAAAATGCAGATTTATACATAACCTGCTTTGAAAGTGCGTTCATTTGCACGATGATCAGCCTGATATTTGAGCAAAAATACAATATTGCAAACGCACTTTCAAAGCAAGCCATATATAACCGTCTGAAATCTCTTGACTTTTACCTCCATATTTTTCAGATTAATGGCGCCAATTATACCAAATCTCATTTTGGATTGTCCAAATGGCTTCGAGAACACGCTCTATGGCAGCCGCTGCCAGGCAGGCAATAGCTAATCGATGATGGGATTTGGTATTATATTCAATCTTGTTCTTGAACCGCTCGTTTTTATTAATTTTTCAGTGCCTGCTCTGATCCAACCGCAACTGATTTTGGTGTTCATGGTCGGATGAACCGCATCCATGAACAAAATCGGCTCCTCTTCGGGAGCCTTCTTCATTAACCTCTTGTATTCCTTAATGAATCTTTTCTGCGCTGCCAAATCAATCTTCTGTGGTCCCCTAAATACAGAGAACGCCCAATAAATACGCTGAATTTTTCAGCATTATTTAAATTCAGGAACTGTCGTTGATTAATGCAGATACAGCGGATACATCGAGGATGAGCCAGCAATCCTTCGTTGCATTAGTGTTAGATGCCTTGCCTTCATGAAATCATCCGGCGACAGAGGCAATAAATGCAACCGCGAAGACAGTAGATCGGCTGCTTGATTTGCCAAAGTAGAAGAAATATCTCCCACAATGTTGATGACGTCAGGAATATTCCCTTTAACTTTAATGGTTGAACAATTATTCCATTCGTCATCGACCACTGACTTCAGTAGATCGATCGTGGTTTCCGGCGTTGAGATTCCTGACTTGATTTCCAAATAATCATCATGATTACCCTCGCCGAGGTTTGGTACATCAGATGCGGAACAGCGGTTTTTGCAAAACTTCCGCAGACTGTAGAAAACTCGACCGCCGTTGCCGCGAATGACGATCAGCAGCAAATTCCCTGGTCCAGAGATTTGGGCTGGCCGCAGCTTTTCTGAAAAAATATTGCGGGAGGTGTCTCTATTTTGAGCGATGCAATAATCAGCACTTTCTAAATTCCAGGCTGCACTTTTTTTTCTATTCCAATAAATATCTTGAATTACATCAAAATAGCTGACACATGTGAACGGTATTTTCATGGAAATGGCGATGCCCTTAACCAGACTTTGAGCTGTGCGAATTCCAGTGAAAGATCCGGGACCGGAAACTGTTATAACTCCGTTGATGCGCCGCAGATCGATGCCCTTCGATTTGATGAGCTGGGCAGTAAGAAAAACCAAATTTTTTGGAGCATCAATATGTTCGTTTATCTCCAGCAACTCACCGTCATAGGCAACGGCAACGGAACACCTTTTTAGGCAGGCAGTTACTGCCACAATGTTGAAACTGGAAGCCCCATCCAAAATCATGTGGTCTATCCTGCAATTCTTCTTTCGTAGATTCTTTGCTTATTTTCTACGCGAACCATCCTAATGCTGCCAACATTGGCGTATTTTTTACCTGGATCCGCTTGATTTTTGCAGAATTGCTCGTATTCTTCAAACGAAACTTCGATCCTATCCTCCAGCATTTTTCTGTTTTCTTCTGCCGATAACATATGCCGATAACCGGAAACAACAGTGCAACTGAAAAATTCGGCAACACTCCCTGATCCATAGCTAAACAATCCGATCCTTTTGCCATCCAGATCATCGCCACTATTGTCCAGCAGCGATATGAGACATACGTACAGAGATGCTGAGCAGCTATTGCCGATAATGGCATTATAGATGAGAGTATCATCGATGGATTTATCCGCAAATGTTTTATTGCGAGCTTTGATGGCCATTTTGCTAAAAGGAGCGTGAAAACACACTTGATCTATGTCAGATGGAGTTAGATCAGACTTTTTTAAATACCCCAAAAAAGTAATCTCCAGCGATTGCAGATAATTTTGCGCTGATAATTTTCCATCAAACAGCGCTTCACCCTCCTCTATTGGTCTCCAAAAATCCATAATTTCTGTAGTGTAAGTGGAAAAGTGTTGCTCTACTATCATCAGGCGGGGATTTTTTGCAACTATAATGGCTATTGCCGCTCCTCCCTGGGTCGGTTCTCCGGATGATCCGGCGGAATATTTGAGAATATCTGACCCTATAACCAAAACCTTAGAATCAGGATTATCCTTCACAAACGACCTTGCCAACTGCAAAGCCGCAGTAACAGAATAGCAGGCCTGCTTAACATCAAACACTCGACAGTCTGGTCTAAGACCAAGAAAATGGTGCACATAGATGCCTGCGGATTTTGATAAATCGAAGGACGATTCAGTGGCAAAAATTAGCACATCAATTTCATTTTTGTTTACCAACCGGGCCATGACTTTTTGAGCAGCACTGATGGCAATGGTCACAATATCTTCATTTGGTGGGAATACGGACATTTTTAGCTGACCAATGCCAATGCAATATTTGGCACAATCCACATTGCGGTTTTTAGCAAGAGTATCCAACCGCAGGAAATACCTGGATGTTGAGAATGCCATCGCATCTATGCCTACTTGCATTTTTTTTAATTCCTTTCGAGTTTCATGTGTGCTCTCACCAATTCTCCGGCATTTGTTTGGGCGGCCAGTAACGAAAGTTCGGCACAGAGGACAGCCGAGGCAATTATCGCCGCAAGTCTCTTGGACGATGAAGGATCTTCCGGGTAGCATTTCAGTAATTTCAGATTTTCCACGGCAAAATCTAGACCCTTTCCATTACCAACAGTTCCTACTATCATATTGAATATATTAACAGAAAAATACAAGTTTGTTCCATCAAAATCAGCCTGAGTTATTCCCTGGGAAGCTTCCACAATATTAGCGGCATCCTGCCCCGTTGCCAAATACATCGCCAATGCGACGTTGGCAAAATGAGCGTTGGCTGTGCGCACACCTCCGGATAATATGCTGCCAATGAAATTTTTTTTTACATTAAGATTGACTAAAGCTTCCGGAGATGTTTTCAGCAGTGAGCGACACAGATTATCAGTCACAATAATTTCTGCAGATACTCTCTTTCCACGACCTAGTATGCCATTTACAGCAGAATTTTTCTTATCAGTACAGTAATTCCCTGATACAGCCACATATTTTATATGGTCGCAATTCTCCATTATCACATTAGCTGCGACATCAGCGGCTTTGGTGACCATATTATGGCCGGACGCATTACCGGTTTCCATGGATAGTCTTACATATAATAGCCGCCCAACATTTTCGATATGAATGTCCATTAATTTGGCAAATCGGCTAGTCCGGGAGACAATATCTGCTATTGGCCCAAAATTTGATTCGATCCACCGTTGGCAGCGAATGGCATTGCCAACATCACTAGCTTCCAGCAAAATTGCTCGACTCATGCGATCATCAACAACAACCACCCCAATGCCATCGGTTTTTTGCGATACCTGCGCTCCGCGTTTAACCGCACTCCAAATTGGGATTTCAAAGGTAGCAAGGGGAACATGAACCAACTCACCATTCCGGAATTCATAATTCATGCGAATCGGTCCCACGATTTTTGTTGGTACCGTGGTGCAAATTCTACTGTCTTCAAAAATCATTTGTCATCGTCCACGAATAATAACAGACAAAACTACCGGGGATTATACAACACTGCAGGCCATGATTCCACCATCGTGTTTTACCATGCATAGGTTTTCACTCCATGTAAGACCACCTAGAAGTTGCGGTTTGCTGCAATACACTCCCCTAGGGTTTGCGCCGTTCAAGCTGGCATGTGGTCGATAAGTTGCAGAGATTTGCGATTACGTTGTGCGAACCTTCGGAGTGCATTACGCGGTGGCCGGAATGACTAACTACCAAATCTCATCATCGATTAGCTATTGCCCGCCTGGCAGCAGCTGCTATAGAGCGTATTCTAGAAGCCGTTTGGACAATCCAAAATGAGATTTGGTATAATACCATTCCTCATTATTAATTTCTCGCAGCAAGCGATGGGCAGCCTCATGTTCAGGCTACGCGGAAAAGCTTTCGGATAATTTGTTCTGAGGAATGGTATAATTGGTTGAAAAGAAAGAATTTTTCCTTCATAAAACCGCATCCCGTTCCTGCCAAAGCGGATCCGGAGAAACAGGCTCAATTTGGGGAAGAACAGGAAAAATTGAAAAAAGAAACGCCGAAAGATGAGCCGATTTTGTTCATGGATGCGGTTCATACGACCATGGCCACGAAAGCTATACCCAATCACCATAAGAAACTGGATTTTACTGGTGAGTCTTTAATTGTGATTGCAGCATTTTCCGTCTGAAATCTCACTGTGATTGAGTATATACTCAATCACGCTAAGAAGTTGGATTTTTATGCGCGAAAAACCAGCAAATTTCCGATACATAATACCATTTCCCATTGTTAAATACAGATAATTTGTTGTGATAGTTTTTATTTGATGCTATATTTTTAGTCAATATTGTTGTGGAGGTAAAGATGTCTAGAAAATCAGCATTATTGA
>JAITRU010000001.1 GCA_031288225.1 Holosporaceae bacterium
GGCATCTGCTGGAAACGACTACCAAACAAACAGTTATGCATGGTGATCTGCATCACGACAATATTTTGCGCGACAATGACGAGTGGAAAATCATTGATCCAGCCGGCGTTGTCGGAGATCATGTCTACGAAATTGCGTCTTTTATGATCAATCCCATCGATAAAATTTGGAAATGCGAAAATGCGATTTCAATAATAACAAATCGTGTCGAGAAATTTTCTTGCCTGCTAAATGTTGATCCGCAACGCATCCTTCAATGGACTTTTGTAAAGTCTGTGCTATGTTGGATCTGGACTTTGGAAACTCCAAATCATGATCGATCGCAATTGGCGAAGTTATTTGATGAAGTTGTTGAAGAGAAAACCTGATGAGTATAGAAAAAGCATTGACCAAACGTATTGAAGTTGTTCCGTACAATCCGGACTGGTCCAAATTTTTTGAGGTGGAAAAAGAATAATAAAACTCTCATGCGTAGGCCTTGTTGATATCTGGCTCCTCGGGACGGATTCGAACCGCCGACCCAGTGGTTAACAGCCACTTGCTCTACCGCTGAGCTACCGAGGAACACTCACAAAGAACTCCATATAGATATCAAAAAATTTGTCGTTTTACTATAGTGTTTTATAAATTTTCCAGGACCTACCCATGAAATGGGCACTGTTATACATAAACTATTTTGAGAGTGCATTTGTAATGTCGGATTTTTGCTCAAATATCAGACAAATCATTGACAAACGAACGCGCTTTCAAAATAGTTTATATATAATACCATTCCTCGGAATAAATTATCCGAAAGCTTTTCCGCATAGCCTGAATATGAGGCTGCTCACCGCTTATTGAGAGAAATTAATAATGAGGAATGGTATAACAAATCACCATGGAAGATTATATTGGAACGCATGTGCAATTTTTTCTGAAAATTTCAACAAATTCGCCAGAATTGAAAAAGGTTGAACAATTGATCCAGAAAAACGCTAGACTTTCGTATGCTATCCTAGGTATTCTTTGATCGACATATTTTTTCTATTGTCGATTGTGTCATGGATGCGTTTCATCCCCGGGGACGGTTCATTGGGTTCTCTTTTCCGGTGCATCAGTAAATATGCCTTCCTTTTCCAGCAATTTTATCATCTTTCCCGCTGCGTTATATTCGGCATTTTTTTTGGAATTACCGTAGCCAATTGCATATTTATCTAGAACTCTTACTTCCATCTCAAAAATTGGATTGTGGGCTTCTCCCATCATATTTATCAATCGATACACCGGAAGATGTGCCATTTCTGACTGAGAAATTTCCTGTAACCGAGTCTTTGCATCTTTTTTTTTGTGAACCACATTTTTTATATCACTTCCCCATAATTTGACTATGATTTTCTTAACTGTTTCAAAATTGGAATCCAGGAATATTGCTCCAAAAATTGCCTCAACCATGTCGGCAATGGATGATGAATTTTTATTGGGCGATACAAAAAAATCTTTAGGAATTTCTAGGCATTCCATGATATTTGTCTTTTTTGCTACGTCTATGAGAAAAGCTGTACCTGCCAGTACAGAAATTCTCGTTGCTAATTCTCCCTCGGAATCTGTAGGAAAATTTTTATACAGAAACTCTGATAGTGCTAATCCCAGTACTCGATCTCCCAAAAATTCCAACCTTTCAAAATTTCTGGCTAAACTGCGACCGTATTTTAAGCTACCCGGATGGCATATGGCACAGGAAATCAACGAGATATCCCTGAAATTGTAGGAAATTATTTGCTGTAGTTTTTCAATATTCACACGTATCACTCATCAAATATACGGATTATCTTGCCATTAAGCAACGGAACTAAATAATCTTTTTGAAAATACGGCTGTATCTGATGTTCTGCAGCCACAACCAAAATTCCCACCACCTAACACCATTATCGATGGAATAAATTGTAGCAACGGCGCGACCCATGAGATTTTCTGTTGGTACCAGGCCTAAACCACAACGAGAATCTTTTGAACAGTCACGATTATCTCCCATAACAAAATAATGTCCTTCGGGAACAGTCTCTTCGGCAAAGTTATTGACATCTGAGTCGCGTCTTTCTTCCTGATAAGCTACCGCATGTTTGACGCCCTTTGATAAAGGTAAAACTTCATCGTATATCATGAGTTCGTAGAACAAATGCGCGTTCGTATCCTTGTAGAACATTTTTTTCTTGAATGTTAGCTGCGCCCTAACATTGTTTACAATAACAACTCCATTTTCTACCCGGACCCTATCACCGGGAAGTCCAATTACCCTTTTTACGACATTGGTATCGTTATCTTCGGGAGACTTGAAAACCACAACTTCCCCTCGCTGTACATTATCTTTGAAGAATTTTCGCCCGGACAATATTGGAGGACTAAACCATATGCTGTGCTTCGAGTATCCATATCTCCATTTCTCTGTTAACGGCATATCTCCAATAAGCAAAGTTGGTACCATTGAGCTGGAAGGTACTATATAATAGTCATACACGAAAAAGCGACACAGAGAGAAAATTGTAACGAATATTAGAATGAATTTTATATCGCCTTTGCTGATAGACCACAGCGAATTGCTGTTACTTTGGTCTGATTTTTCTCGTAGTTTTGATAACGTTCTGCTGGCGGTATCGTTAGCATTATCGGAATCGACAATCTTTTCATTTTCTTTTTTCATAGCAACACCATTTTACTTAACAAAAAAATACCATCAAAATTTTATCCTTTATTGGTGCCAATAATTCCCAAATTTCAGAAAAATTTTGCCTGACAAGCCATGCTCATTCTACTATTTTCATCGCAAAACTACAACAGCGTAATGCCCCTTGAAGCTTCCATGAAAAAAATGATACCGTCTTAGGCAGACGACGGAAGGGTATTAGGATGGATAAAAAAAACAATGCAGGTCCAACAACGGAGGCATCTTTGGATGAGGTGCTGTCGTCCATAAAGGATATGATAACGGGAACTGAACCACCGGTTTTAGAACTTACCGATATGATTGCTGAGGATGGTAGCATAGTTAAAATAGAAAAAAACAAAACAAAGTCCATAACTAATCCGGATATGAAGTCGTTTCTGCGTCTAATCCAGGAAAATACAGACGTAACATTCGCTGATCCTAAAAAAGACGGCCCGGTGGGCAAGGCAAATGACTGTGCTAGTGAAAAGGACAATGGCCCAGCAGAATTCGCAACTTCGGATGCCGTGGATTTTGAAAATCAAAAAAAATTACCCCGGAGTCGCATAGAGACGTCAATTGTATTGACTTCCGAAAGTCTCATGAGTGACGATGTGGCCGATTGCCGATCTTTCAGTAATATCAGCGAAAATAGTCTGGACAGTGGCGAAGCGAAAACCGGCAAAGCAGAGTCAAAAATTGATGCAACAAAAAATATAGGTACACATAAAAAAGCCTCAACAGCGAATAGCGAAGATAGTGTCCATTGTTTTCATGGCGTTGGAAAAAATGACGCAGCAATGTCTGCGGCTTTGATGGATTTTATATCTCCTACCATCACTCAGTGGATCAAAGATAATTTACCGGGTATTGTTAGTAAAATAGTAGAAAATGAAGTTAAGAAAATTTTTGGTAGCAGGTAAACAAAAAAGTCTTGCCCATCAAAAACGTTGTTGCTCTAAAAGAGCTGGTTACTGGTGTTGGATATAGTTGGCAATTGTCTAAAAAAAATAACAAATTGCAATTATATTAACTTTTTGTTACCTTTTATGATGCATACGTGAATACATAATATAGTTTTGTTGCTACGCATGTTTGTTGGATTGTGTCATAATGAAGACCTGGTCTAAAGCCGACCTGATTAGTGCTTTGTTGGTTGTATTTGGGATAGTTTGCCTGATATTTTCCAACTCCAGTATTCTCTCTCTGTCTTGCTTTTTCATGGCAGCGGTGATTTTGTTGCACGGAGTCTACATAGCCCGCTATGACGCTCTGAAGTACAGGGATATACTCTGCCATTACCAGGCCGTGCTGTCCACATCTTCCGGCGGATGGATAGCCTGGAATGGCGATGGTGAATACATTGGATCGTCCAGAACATTTCGCCTGTTGTTTGCCATGAAACCGTTGACTGGCATATCCGTTGCCGACATTGCCGGTACCATTGATGAATATGATGCCCAGAAATTGATATTTTTTTTCAATAAATTAAGAAAAAACAGCAGTCCATTTAGCGCTACCGTAACAAATACCAAAAACAATTACCGCATCAAAATCGACGGCTCCAGATTGTCCATTAGCAATCTGGATACATTGGTGCTGTGGTGCTACGACGTAACGAGTGCGCTAGAATTCGAGAAAACGATGTCCGATAAATTAATAGTTGCGGAAAGTGTTGGGAATTCCCTGATGGAAATGATGGATACCGTTCCCATTCCCATTTGGAAGAGGGGAAAAGATTTTCGCATTCGGTACTGTAACAAAGCCTATGCAGATGCTCTGGACACCGTTGTGGATAACGTTGTCGCCGAGAATATGCAATTAGTGCCGGGAAATTTGTTTGGTCAAGGTTATTCTCTGGCAGAGAATGCAAAAAAGAGCAATCGCCTCCAAAGCATATCCCAATTTGTAGTGATTAGGGGAATTCGCAAAAAATTATGTCTGCACGAATGTCCTGCTTCAGGCGAGTCTCTCATTGGATTTGCTACCGATATGACCGCCGAAGAAGCTCTCGCCGCAAACCTAGATCGAGTAGTGACAGCCAATTACGAAGTGCTTGAATCTCTGTCGACGGCCATTGCGATTTTTGGTGAAAACACACGGCTACAGTTTTTTAACAGCGCCTACCAGCAACTTATGAAATTGGAAGCAGGCTGGCTACACTCTAGGCCCACCTACGGAGAAATTATGGATGAGTGTCGCAATAATCGTCAATTGCCGGAATATTCAGATTATCAGGCTTTTAAGAAATCCCAACTAGCTCTATTTACATCCATTACATCCCCAACTCAGGAACTAATGCACTTATCAAGCGGAAAAACATTGCGCAGCATGGTGGCTCATTATCCTCTCGGAGGATTGTTGTTTGTGTTTGAAGATGTTACCGATTCTCTAATGCTACAGCGGAAAAATAATACATTGCTGGCGGTGCAGCGAGAGACCATAGATCATTTACACGAAGGAGTTGCCGTTTACGGTAGCGACAATCGTCTCAAAATTGCCAATAGCAGCATGGAAAAGATGTGGAACCTGCGGGATAACGATATAAAAGGCACACACATTGCGGACATGCTGGAACAAATTAAAGGATTGCTGGATTATGGGTCAGATTGGGATGTATTCAAAGAAAGCACAATTAGCAACCTAACAGATCGGATCGCGAAATCCGGAAAATTATTTAAAAACGATAACTCAACCATTATGTTTTCCTATATTCCTCTTCCAGATGGAGCTCATATGCTGAGTTTCATAGATATAACGGATACATGCAAAGTAGAAACGGCCATAACGGAAAAAAACCAAGCCATGAAAGCAGCTCAAAATTTGAGATATGAATTTGTATCTGGCATATCTGCCGAGCTCCGAGATCCTCTAAATTCTCTCATTGGATTCACTGAGTTACTAACTCACCAATACTTCGGTGCGCTAAATGAAAAACAAATGGAATACTGCCGATGCATTCTTAGTTTATCTAATCAGCTCAATCAACTCATAAATAATTTGCTGGAGATGGTGTCCATAGACATAGATGCTTCGAAACTCGATATTTCAAATTTCATCATTGATGAAGCGATAATAGAAGTAATTGAAAATGTGGAAAAACGAGCTGCCGAGAAACACATTAGTATTACCACTAATTTTGAGCGGTTTCATATGCTATTTCGCGGTGATAAGAAACGCATTAAACAGTCTCTATTTAACATCCTAATCAACGCCATCCAATCTACTCCCGTTAACGGTGAAATTCATATCAGAACAATCATCGACAGCGGCAATTTTAAATTGATCATTAAAGATGAAAGCATTTTGGAAACAAAAGATAACAAGAAAAGGGTTTTCAGACGCTCTACGGATAGTGCAAATCCAAGATTTTTCGGCCGTGTGCAAGAATCCAATTCTATTAGTGTATCCTTGGTACGTGCCATAATGGAACTGCATGGAGGAACCCTCGGCGTAACTTTGGATGCAGGAGGCCGGCACATTATTTGCTCATTTCCTCTAATAAAAGTTGCCGTTAGCGCAATAGATAACAATCCTGCAAAAAAACAAAACATCGGAGCGGCGGAGCTTGATCATATTTCTGCCTACCAGGATTTATTATCCACCAATGTGGGTACAGTGGTCGCGGATGATAAAAACCCAGACATGGGCAGCGATGGAGATGAAAATTCACCGGATCTGCGGGAAGAAAACAAGCAGGTAGTTAATTCCTAGATGAAAATGTAGCGAGCAACTGTTTGAAATTATACCAAATCCCATCATCGATTAGCTCTATTGCCTGCCTGGCGGCGGCTGCCATAGAGCGTGTTCTAGAAGCTATTTGGACAATCCAAAATGAGATTTGGTATTATATATAAACTATTTTGAAAGTGCGTTCGTCTGTATGATGATCAGTCTGATACTTGAGTAAAAATACCACATTACAAACGCACTCTCAAAATAGTTTTTGTATATATCCAATCACAATGAGAAATTGGATTTTATTGGTGAGTCTTTATTGTGATTGCAGCATTTCTTATCTGATACCAAATCCCATCATCGATTAACTATTGCCTGCCTGGCAGCAGCTGCCATAGAGCGTATTCTCGAAGCCGTTTGGACAATCTAAAATGAGATTTGGTATGAAATCTCACTGTGATTGAGTATAGCATAGGGAAAGATTAGGAAACCGAGAAAGCATACGCAACCGCATATCACAGATTTTTTATCTGGATAAAGTATTTTAATGCTAATTTTACCAAACCACTATAATCTAGCCGTGTGGCATTAATGATGGGTTATATTGGGGTAAACGCTATGTCTGAAATTATCTATCTAAAGGATATTCTGCCGGCAAATGGGCGAAAAAAGAAGACGAAGAGAACAACTGTGCGCCGCAAATTGAAGTCCTTTAACGGTAATTCGCTGAAATCATCAATGGTGGAAAAAAACAGAAGTAAAAAACAAAATTTGGAAAACTGATACCATTCCTCGGAATAAATTATCCGAAAGCTTTTCTGCATAGCCTGAACATGAGGCTCTGCCCATCGCTTGCCGCGAGAAATTAATAATAAGGAATGGTATGAGTTGCCCGCAGTTTTGCCCCTAAAATTTTTCTTCGATAAATTTAGCGCCTGTATGTGGTACCTGGTCATCTTGTCTCACGAGAAGAGAACGATCCGCCAAAGGCAAAGGAAGTATCTCGCCCAGCGTTTGCATAATTATTGACTTTTCCGCAATTTCATTCGCTCTATCATATAAATATTGCAGATTCGCCGGTGACACGTCATCCATTCCCATATGCACCTGTGATAGTGGTACCTGTAGTGTAACCAGATAGATATCCTTTTTGGTAATAGTTTGCCCAAAAATTTTAAGAAGGTGATGATTCATTTTTTCCTCATCTCCCATAAATATATCTGGTAACATCGAGGCAAAACCCAACAATGTTTTTGGAGCAACTTTTACACTGACGTTTTCGCTTTCTCCGGTCCCAAACGACACCACCATATAGGCATCGGCATTGGGATACACGTTAAACATCTCCGTGAGACCGTATAAATATGGTTTATTAACCGATAATCCGCCATCTAACACATCAATGTGCTCATCGGAATTAGTAGTGACCTGTTGGAATGTCCTCAGTTGATATGGTGGGAAAAATGTTGGAGCTGCGGATGTAGCTCTCAACGCATGCCTCACAAAAAAATTATTTCTGGATTTTAAGCTGCTGGTACCGAAAGGACTTAGTGGTGTAGTTCCCAAAATATTTTGCCCCATATCTATAATTTTTTGCCCCGCATCCAATGCTGTTTTTCCCAGCGAAATTGTGTTAGCACCGGAGGAAGTAATTTTTCCCAATGTTCCAGAAATTGATAATTTATTGGAAGAAAAAACCTCAGGCAAAACCGAATTTGATATGCTGCCGAAATCATCATAAATCTCCGCATTATCTTCCTCGTCATTTAACGATTCATCAGGAACATCAATGACTAGATTTGTAGATTTTTTTTGGCTTGCAATATAATTTTTCCAGTATGGATCCTGCTTGGCAAAGGAGGATTTTATAAATTCTGATTTGCCGTTAGCCGTCAAATTACAATAGGTTATAATGACTTCATTCAATAACTCTGCCATCGTTACGTCCCCGAAGTATTCTTGTAATATTTTTTCCAAACAGCTTGCGGAATATTTATCCCGAAACATGCACATTATTCTTTTTGGCATTGATAATTTTGTAAATATTTCCGGTCCTCTTTTCAGATACAGGTCTAACAATTGGCTAGCGGAAAATTTCGGTTTTTTGTGATTGTTTGGATCCGGTATGTTTAAACCCGCGGCCGCAAATCCACCGGTAGAAGTACCAATGTACATATGGAACAGCTCGGCTATGGACATATTAGTCTTTTTTTCAAGGTCAGCTAACAGAACAGCAAACAACATTCCCCTTATCCCTCCGCCGTCAAATGATGCCAACCTTGCGACTTTTTTTGTTTTCAAAGCTTCCGTTAATAGTTTTAAATTATCTAACACTCCGTCGTCTTGTTCCTGTGTGATCCGATGATGATTACTTGTATCCCGTTCCGAAATAAAAGTCTCCATTTTTATATATTTTTTATTTTCCTTATTATCAACATCATAAAGAATTATTTTGCTATTACTGGCATAGGTTGGGGATCTAAAACAAGTAAACAGACACAAGCCTAGTATAAGTATATTTTTTTTCATACCAATATCTCCAAAAGTTATAATGAAAAATCACCGTAAAAAATGTTAATTAGCATTCAACGTCATTTTGAATAAATTTGCATACAAAAAAAACTGACAACACGAAAGAAAGCGTGATCAAAACATTAGAACAAATTATATAACCGTATTTGCGAAAAGCAAAAAAATATCATTTTTGTTTTTAATTATACATAAACTATTTTGAGAGTGCATTTGCAATGTGGGATTTTCGCTCAAATATCAGACAAATCACTGACAAACGAACGCACTTTCAAAATAGTTTATATATATTAGTACATCCAAAGATATAAAAACAATTTTCGCAAAAACGTTATTATTTTGTACATCAATTAGATTAACAAAAAATTAATTTTGAATATTTTTTTAAAGAGACAACATTGTCCTATCAAATGACTATGCAAAATAGCTGCATTATGTGCGGAATATTTCTAGATGCCTGCTCCAAGTATGACATGGGATGCATGGTAAAAATTCTCAACAAATTCGTCACCACAATGCTTCATTTTTTCTGTCTTTCCAGTCCAAATTATAGTGCCATCATTCAATATAGACGAGCGATCCGACAAAAATTCTGCAACTTTTAGATCATGGGTAATGGCCAAACAGGTGATTCGCAAATTTGTCACCGTATCCTTTAATAAGTGACAAATAATACCGCTTGTGATTGGATCCAAACCAGAAGTAGGTTCATCAAATAGCAACACTTCGGGTTCTATGGCAATGGCTCGAGCCAAGGCTGCCCTCTTTTGCATGCCGCCGGAAATCTCCGCAGGATAGAGATCAAACACTCGCTTTTCTAAACCAACGGCAAACAATTTTTCTTCGGCAATAATTCGACACTCAGATTTGTTGTAATTTATCTGCCGCAAACCGAACTCAACGTTTTCTCTAATGGTCATGGAATCAAATAAAGCATTTCCTTGAAACAATATACTGAATTTTCTGATATAATCCTTACATTTTCTCTTTCTTTTGACACTCAAATCGTCCACTAATATATCTCCTCTGTCCAGGGACATAATTCCCAACAGACACTTCAGTAGCACAGATTTTCCACAGCCAGACCGTCCGAGTATTACGTGTACCTCCCTATCGGCAATTTCAAGGGATACTCCATTTAGTACTCGGATATTATTGAATTTCTTATGAACATTATCGAAAATTATTTTACTCATATGCCAAAAAACACCGCCGTTAACAAATAATTTAAAGCAAGTATGCAAATGCAGGAGGAAACCACCGCAGTTGTTGCGGATTCTCCAACACCCCGGGCACCCAATTCACTGTTAAAACCATGGTAACATCCAAAACAAGCAATGGAAAATCCAAAAGCAGCGGCCTTCGCTAACCCGGATAAAATGTCCATTAACTCAAGGCTACCAATTGTCTGGGCAATATAGGATCCAACAGAAAAATTCAGCAATGTCGTTGATACAATCATACCTCCCAATACGCCGATTACGTCTGCCACAAAAACTAGCAACGGCAATGTGAGAACTCCGGCAATAATTCTTGGTGCTACGAGAAATTTAAACGGATTAACGTGAAGAGTAACCAAAGCATCGATCTGCTCACTAACTCGCATAGATCCTAACTCAGCTGCTATGGATGAGCTCATGCGCCCTGCCACCATTAATCCAGCAAAAACCGGTCCCAACTCTCTGGTCATCGATATCACAACCACAGAAGCAACGGATCCTTCGGCATTAAATCGCATAAATCCCACATGCATCTGCATAGCTAGCACCATACCAGCAAAAACCGCCGTTAACCCCACAATAGGTAGCGAATAAAAACCAATGATAATAACCTGATTCACTATAGAACTGAGATAAAATGGCGGCACGAAACAATTTTTCGTTCCTTTCGCCGCAAAAATGGTAACTCTACCAATTTCTTGCAGAACAAACAACGCGTACGTTCCCAGCGACGTTATCAGATTATTTATCCTGCCGAATAGCGAAATCTTAGCGAAAACATGCGATACAATCAACAGAATTGCCAGCAGAACAGCCGTTGATATAAAAGCATTTTGTTCTACAACGTCCACCATACATCGATCCTACTTCACCGAATCAGGCACATAAACCTTCTTGACCCTGCTTCCTATTCGACAACTCATTTCATGAGGTATAGTCCCCAACTCCAGTGCCCATCTTTCCAGGGTATAATCATCGGAGCGTGTCAGGGCAACCCACGTGCCGACTCCTAAATATAGCGGATCGACTCCGGTTGCATCAAGAACTATGTAATCCATAGAAATACGCCCAATCATCGGCATTTTTTTTCCGCCCAAAAAGCCATAACCAAATCCAGAAAATTTTCGCATGAATCCGTCAGCATATCCCATGCCAATGGTTACTATTGGCGTTGATTTTTTAGCAACAAAAGTTGCACCATATCCCACACTATCCCCTTTCTCCAGATTGCTAACTTGCACTACACGGGCAAACAAATCCATCACTGGCCTCATGCTTCCGATAAAATCTTCTCTTATGGAAAACCCATATAACGATTTTCCGGGACGAATAATATCAAAGTGATAGTCTTTTCCCAAAAATATGCCATTTGTGGCCGAGAAACTGCCTTTGGCACCGCCGGCAGCCTTCAGAATTTCCTTGAATTTTTGCAGTTGTTGTTTGTTCATGTCACTGCCAGCATCGTCAGCGCAGGCCAGGTGACTGAGAATAAACATGATGGAAATGTTTTTCGTAAGTAAGTCTTTACAGGAATGGAATTCTCTTTCTGATAATCCATTTCTATGTATGCCGGTATCCACCTGGACAACAGCATTCAGCTTTACACCATTCTTTTTTGCGAAGTTAATCCACAATTCTACATGATGTAGATCATTTAAAACCGGCGTTAGTTTATACTCCAATAGAAGTAGCTCTGTATTATCCAGCAAGCCAGAAAGCACAAAAATCTCAGCATCACATCCAACAGTTTTTCTAATATCAATGCCTTCTTCTATGGTAGCAACGAAGAAATATCTGCAGCCCTCTGCGTATAACCTTCGGCTAATTGGTATAGCCCCAAATCCGTAGGCATCCGCCTTGACCACAGCTCCAGTCATGGTTCCCGATGTAAGCTCTGAACTTACCTTGTGGTAATTAGCTGCTACATTATCAAGATTAATTACTGCTGCAGCTAAAACATGTGGTTCAACTTGCTGCAGGAAACAAGCCGCATCTTTAGTCTCTGCTGTGTCCAAAAAATCACCTGATGATAGTGGAAGTCCTATACCCCTAGTCATAGGCTGTCCTTCTGCTATCTGATAAATTATCGAATTTCGTAAATCTGCCATCAAAAAATAACCTAATGGTGCCGATTGGACCGTGTCTCTGTTTAGCCAAAATTAACTCTGCCAGATTATGGGTTCTCGTCATTCTATCAAGCCATTTCGCGTGCTCTTCGGTACCACTGGCTGGCTCACGTCGAGCTTCATAGTATTCTTCTCGGAACACAAAACACACCACATCTGCATCCTGCTCAATGGAACCGGATTCTCGTAGATCTGACAATTGTGGCCGCTTGTCATCTCTGGATTCCACCGCCCTCGATAATTGGGATAGAGCCAGCACCGGTATGTACAGCTCCTTAGCCAGCGATTTGAGCGATCTCGTAATCTCGGAAATTTCCTGGACCCGATTTTCATTTTTTTTGTCAGCAGTTCCCTGTAATAACTGCAAATAGTCAATAATTATTAAATCTAGTCCATACTGGCGCTGCAATTTTCTTGCTCTGATTCTGATCGAAGATACAGCAAGAGCTGGGCTATCGTCAATAAACAACGGTAATTCCGCCATGGCTCGGCTAGCAGTAACGAGCTTTACAAAATCTTCTTCTTTTATCTCTCCGCGTCTAATTTTTTCCGATGGAATCTGGCATTCCTGGGAAAGAATGCGGGTTGCCAGCTGTTCCTTTGACATTTCGAGGGAAAAAAATGCAACTCGACCGCCTCCATCAGCCCTTTTCTCCAGCGCTGATGCGGCATTAAAAGCGATGTTTGTGGCAAGCGCAGTTTTTCCCATGGAAGGACGTCCGGCAAGAATTATCAAATCGGATTTGTTTAGCCCACCGAGCCATTTGTCTAGATCGATGAATCCCGTCGTAACTCCGGTGATACTACTGTCGCTTTTATAAGCTTTTTCAATAGATTCCATGGTCGACGACATGGCGCCGGAGAAGGAAATAAATCCGCCATGCTGGCTAGATATAGATAGGGAATACAATTTTGCTTCAGCCGTTTCAATTTGATCAGCAACCTTTACATCCACGGAAAAGGAAGAAGCATTGTGAGACAATTCTTCTCCTATCATTATTAATTGCCGACGCGCATATAAGTCGTAAATCAGTCGTGCATAATCCATTGCAGAAGCGACGGAAATTACGGAATTTACTAGCTGAACCAAGTAATTGCTACCACCTACGCTACTCAATTCCTCATGCTTTTCAAAATACGCTTTGAGGGTAATTGGATCGGCAATTAGCCCCTGGGAAATGAGTTTACAAATGGCATCATATATTTTTTCGTGCACCGGAGTGGCAAAATGCTTTGGCAGCAAAAACTCTGATATTTGCTCAAAACATTCATTGCTAAATAAAATCGATCCCAGCAATGATTGTTCTGCCTCTATATTATGAGGGAGAACTCGAATATCCATCAATTGTGTCTGCACCATGCGCTGGCTCATCTAAAACTCTTTCGGATTACCCTTCCCATGGCCAATGATTCTCCGAAACACAATGCACCACCACCGTGCCCAAGACGAAATATTTGCGCTCAAGATAAATAATCTTATTGAAACATTAGCAACTGCTTCCCCGAAGCACTGCGGAGTATAACATGAATAGAAATGGCTGCATACCTAATCTTGGCATTGCTTGTGCCTCAGCATAAAATATAGGACTGTTGAAAACAGAAAAAATCCAAATTTTCACAATCTGTATTTCAGGGTAGTTCCTGCTTCGGGATGGCATTTTTTGATCAGTTTTCACAACAGCCCCAATATAGAACCAACCTTTATTTGCTCTGTCCATGCGGCATTAAAATTGATACGACTAGAGTCTGGGAAGAAAAGAACAACAACTGCTGTTTAGGTATGCACTTTATCTTTTTCATGCCAAATACTTTCGTTTTCCACGCTTGCTCCGATTTTTTTTCTTACAGGCCATTTATGCGTTGCCGCTTACGTCGGAGAATAGGCTTGTTTTGGATCCTATTTTTAGCAGGGCCTTACTCCATTTATCGACGCTTTTATTTCCGAATATCAGGGCTTCGTCCGCTTCAATGGGTATCCAATAACTGCAGGCAACCTCGTTTTCCAGTTGCTCCGTTTCCCACAGACAGCAACCCATGCACAATATTTTTTTCATGGGACCACCACTGGAAGTCATAGCTTTTATGATGTCAGAATTTATTGTTAGCGCAATATGACCACCGATAACGCTACTTTCCGGCGCTAAATAATCGTCCGAGTGAATGATAAAGCATCGATCGATTTCCTGAGAACCGCCAAAATAGGTATCTATATTATCAATGCCAGCCGTACTTATGTGCAGCCTTTTTAATATATCCTTTATGCTCATGTTCGGAATAATTTTGTTAATGACGACTCCCATTGCCCCATTCTTATTGTGGCTGCACACATATACCATCGATTTACTGAGATAATCGTTGGAAATGGATGGCGTTGCGATGAGTATTTTTCCCGTTAAATTCTGTATATCGTTTTCTGTATTGCTCATATGTATCACCTGAACTACAATGAGGATGATATATTGTTTGCGTTAATTTTGTACTAAAATGAAAATTTGCGAAAAAAAATATTGCTTTTTTTTGTTGTTTATATTTTGCTTCTGTGCTTTTTCATCCCACTCAGTCGAATTTGATGTTGTCGTACAGCAAAGTCAGTTGGATCAAAAAACCATCAAAGGTAGCATAACTGTTTCGCTACCAATTGGCTGGAAATTCGCCAAAAGACCAGCCATAAAAGCTCTAAGGTTGGATAATTTAAAAAATTTTCTATGCAGTCCATATGAAAAATTTGCTGCGACTTCTGGGTCATGTTGTCGCTTTAATTTTTGGGTTTCTCCGAACGATTTTTCCAACAAAAAGGCCGTCCTTTTGTTGGAAATCTCATGCCCAGCATGCAATAAAATTTGCACAATTTTGCATAAAATCATAAAAATACACCTGGATTTCGGAACAAAACAAACATCTACCACTGATGGCAGTGAGACGAATACCGGTTGGTTATCAAAGTTTTTGTGGGCTTTGCTGGGAGGAATTATTGGAGGATTGCTGCTGAACTGCATGCCATGCGTTTTACCGGTAATACTAATGAAGATAAGATCACTATTAAAATATAAGCACGACAAAATACTGATGATAAAGTCATTAACCGGGGCACTGGCTGGCAATTATGCGGCATTCATGGCTTTGGCAATGCTCCTGGCATTTCTGAAGGCTGGAGGTGAGTCGGTTGGCTGGGGATTTCACTTTCAAAACGTTGCGTTTCTAAAAATTGTTGTTATTATCCTGTTTTTGCTCACTATTCATTCATTTGGTATACTGCAATTCTCGGTATCTTTGCGACTAAAATCTGAGGCACGCGGCGTATTTGTGGAAAATTTCATCTCCAATTGGGTCTCTGCTTGCGTTGCTCTTCCATGCACAGCTCCTTTTTTGGGAGGCGCTGCTGTATTTGCGATTCATGGAAGCATTGTTGACTTGTTTGCGGTATTTCTAGCCATGGCAACTGGGTTTTCTTTGCCCTATCTAATTGTTTTGGTCACCACCAGAAATACCAGAGAAAAAAGCACTGAGCAACATATGGCTAGCAAATGGTGGAATAGGGGAGTCGAAATATTAACTCTCCTAGCAAACTATGGCGTTGCAATGGCGTTGCTATGGATGCTGTTTATTACGAGCCGCTATTATGGTGGCATCGGCATGTTGATGGCTGGTGTGCTATTTATCAGTGCTACAATTTGTTTCAAAATGAAGAAAAATATCATCGCATCCATCATCACGGCAACATTATTAGCTGTACCAACAAAATCGCCGGAATCTGCCACTGGGGCCCGAACCGGCGAGTGTAGGAAATCAGTGGTGGATGATTATACCGCCGATGTACACTGCACAATTGCCGCAGAAAAAATAAGGCAAACAATTGCCAGCGCCGTAGCACAATCTAAGGTAGTAATCTTTAGCATAGATGCAGATTGGTGTTTGACCTGCAAGAGTAACAGGTCGTATATTTTCGGAGATCAACGAATTCAGGAAATAATGGGAAACAAAAGCAATAAGATATTGAGTCTTAGGGCGGACATGACCAAAAAAAACAACATATTAACGGACTTTATCAAAAATTACGGACGCATTGGTATTCCGTTCATGGTAATATTTGGACCGAAGGCTCCGGCTGGCATATTGCTCAGTGAAATGCCGACGGTGGATGATGTTCTGGATGCAATTGCCATTGCTTCCGGAAATAATCGATCGCAGCAGTTGCGGGATTGCCTCCCCAAAAGATGAAAGAAGGAATTTGGAAGTTCGAAGCTTTGGGAATACGGCCCAGGAGGAATCGGCTTGATCGACCACATTTCTCCCGAAGGTGGAGTTGATGTGATCTGAAAGCCGGAAAGCTCTCATTTTTTAATTATAGTAGACCCGTTTACATCTGCGGTATTTTTGGGTCAACGTAACCCGGCGTTTTTACACTTTTCTCGGACGATTGCCAATCATATGATATCTATATACTGTAGCAATTATTTCTATATAATTCGTCTGGAGTATCGCAACGGTGCCGTAGTTACAATGAATCTAGGTTTTGTGAGGAAATGGAATATGAACCACGCTAAAAGAAAAAAAGAGGATCACATAGTATTGGCATTGGAGGGAAGCAATGATCTTGCTGTAAATCCAGGGTTTTCATCCTATAGATTTGAGCACAATGCTTTGCCGGAGTTGGACTATGCGACAATTGACACATCTACGAAATTTCTTGGGAAAATTAACAAAATTCCCCTTATAATTGCTTCCATTACCGGAGGCGGGAAACATAGTGAAAAAATAAACATATCTCTGGCAGAGATAGCAAATGATTTTAAGATCGGATTTGCTGTTGGCAGCCAGAGGATTGCCATTGATGATCCCATATATACCTCCCACTTCAAGATGCGCACCTACGCGCCCGATGCGCTGCTATTTGCTAATATAGGTGCTGTACAGCTCAACTATGGCTATTCCGTTGACAAATGCAAAATGGCCCTAGATATGATGGATGCAGATGCATTAATTCTGCACCTTAATCCTTTGCATGAAGTTTTCCAGGTAAATGGTAATACGAATTTTTCCTGTCTTCTTTCAAAGATAGAGCACCTATGCCGATATCTGGATGCTCCTGTTATTGTGAAGGAAGTAGGTTATGGCATTTCGTCATCTTTGGCAAAAAAATTGCAAGGTGCCGGCGTATATGCCGTGGAAATCGCTGGAGCCGGATCCATTTCATGGACAGATATAGAGCGCCGCAGATCCAACGATGTGGTGTTGCACGCCGCTGCAGATGCATTCGGAGATTGGGGAAATCCAACGGCCGAGTGCATACGATCCATTGCAGCAGATGTGAAGGGGATGAAAATCATTGGTAGCGGAGGAGTTAGAACTGGTGTAGATATTGCAAAAGCCATTGCGCTTGGTGCTGATTTTTGCGCTAATTCCCGTGATTTTTTACGAAAAATCACACAATCCCGAGAGGAATGCGAGAATTTCATAGAATCCATAACCATGGAGCTGCGAGCAGCCATGTTTTGCACCGGTTGCAAAAGTATAAATGATCTCAAAAAGGCAAAATTAATAAAAAGAACGACCCCGGAGTAGATTAGGTTGATTTTCTAACTAGACAAAATGTGATATACCCAATCACAGTGAGATTTTATACTCAATCACCCTAAGAAATTGGATTTTATTGGTGAGTCTTTATTGTGATTACAGCATTTTTTGTCTGAAATCTCACTGTGATTGGGTATATACCATTCCTCATTACTAATTTCTCTCAGCAAGCCGTGAGCAGCCTCATGTTCAGGCTATGCGAAAAAGCTTTCGGATAATTTGTTCTGAGGAATGGTATTATTTATAGCGCAGCAAGCTGCGGGGAATCTACCCTAAAAGAGATTGAAGAAAGCCTTATGGAAATACAACAATTATCGACCGCACGCCCACTTGAACGGCGCGACTCCTATGTAGTATGTTCAAACGAACCACAACTCCGCGGTGGTCTCACATCTGGTGAACTAATACACAAGTGCATCTGTAAGTTGCAAAGTTTTTTACTTTATGTTAGACTGCCCTGCAAGGGTTGTGTGTGACATATATACTCAATCACCGTAAGAAATTGGATTTTTATGCGCGAAAAACCAGCAAATTTCCGATACATAAGTTCGCTTTCTCAGTGTGATCTGAGTACAAACCTTAGTTGGTATGTTGCCTTAGCTAGTGTGTTCGGCGAATTTGTAGAGGGGGAAATTATGCGTTTTAAGAAGTTTGTTTTTTGTTTTGTGTTAATTGTAACGTGCAGTGTACACGTTGCTGAGGGTGTGAAGCACGTGTTGAAGGAATTACCGAATACTCCATTTGCAAAGGCGTTATCCGTAATTTCGCTTTCTAGCACGGCAGTGAATTTTGCGAGAGTAGGGCTCAAGAAAGGGTTTAATTGCTTCAAGCCTGTTGCACATTGCGTGGCAGGAGGTGAAATAGTAAGGGATATCCCACCAAAATTAGTTTCTAAGGTATGGTCTAGTCGCCCTGTGCTGGTGACGAAGGCGTTAATTTCGTCGTTAGCTGTGGTTTCTGCGATAATCGAGTTGTGCTCTGGATCATCTAAAGATGTCTGGAGTGCTTGGGACTACGTTGAGGTTGGATCCCTTTGTTACAACATTGCTTCTAATTCCGTGCCGTTTTTATTAGATGTAGTAGGTGCGTGTTACGCTGCTTTTGTTTTTCGTCCTGCGTTCTCTGAGGCTGGACACGGTAAACGAGAATCTCGAATTGGTGAATTTAGGGTAAAAATGGCGGATATACTTATTAGAGACCAGCAAAGAACGGAAAATGAATTGGAAAATTATGCAAAACTGCTTGGAGTAATAATAGAAAAATAAGTGAAGCAGTGTTTTGTTTTGTGTTTTCTCAATTGAGTTTATAGGAAAGGAGATGAATCATGAGTGGTATGACTGTTAAAAATTTACTTGGCGCATTATTTGCGATCAGTTTTTTTTATTTTGATGCGTGTTCTATGTTATCAAAAGGGGTGTTGTTTCAAGCTTCATGTTGCGAGACGTCGCACTTTCTTCCAAAAATGAGGTTAGAGCCAGTTAAAATTGAAACTTCTGGAAAAGTATATACGGCACTTTCCACCGATAGTGTGAAGAGTGTTGATTGCGATCGGGCTATTGTTGCACTATCTCGCCCTCCAGAGTATTGGCTAGATTGTGTCAAATCATCAATAGTTCCAGCTTTTTTTTCTTCGAAAGGTATAAGTGAGCGTGTAGCTGAAAAAACACGGGTTTTTCAATGGGTTAGCATGTATAGAAAAACAGAAGCTGTACAGGATTATAGCACTCTGTCTAAGGTGGCAGTGTTATATTGCATAGAATTGTCTTGGAGACAGGGAATAGATTTGCTGAAGAGCTTGTTTGTTAATATTGACGGCTCTTTAAACAAGTCTTCATTCACGTTTGAGAATTCCATTTTTGCTATACGAGCAAGAATTTCTACTCCGTGGTTTCGCACCAAAGGTGTTATTAAAGAAGAAGAGGAAATCTATGTGCCTTGTATGACAGAAGCCATAAACTGTTATATAAATAACGAAAAAGAAGACTTATCAAGTTTGCGGAAAATGACTGAAAAGCGCTTTAGTCAGGTTGAAAATGAAAAGGCGGAATGAGTCTTTGGTTTTTACGTTAAAGTTGCATCTTCTAAAATATTTTTCATGGCAGCGGATACATAGAGAAGTGTTTGGGACGGTGGTTGTTTATTCCGTGGGCGTGGGTAGGTGCTACGTTGGTATAATACCAAATCCCATTTTGGATTGTCCAAATGGCTTCTCGAACACGCTCTATGGCAGCCGCTGCCAGGCGGGCAATAGCTAATCGATGATGGGATTTGGTATTAATATAGATTAAATTTTTCGTAAGCCAATAATTTTACAGATAACGTTAACATTTTTTCTGATTTTGAATAGCATTTAGGGGTATGCCATACATGAACGGTCTCTTCACAACATAGCGCATTTAGGCAGCTTTCTCGAAAAAGCAAACTTCTTCATACATTGAATCGAAAATGTACGATATCTCCGTCGCCAATGACATACTCGCGGCCTTCGAGGCGCATTTTTCCCAAAGCTTTTGCCTTCGCTTCCCCACAGCAGTTTACATAGTCATCGTAGCTAATTACTTCGGCGCATATGAATCCCCGTTCAAAATCTGAATGAATTACTCCGGCCGCCACGGGAGCTTTCGAACCATTGTCGGCAGTCCAAGCATGGGCTTCCTGCGGTCCAATGGTAAAAAACGTTATGAGATTCAGTAAATTATATCCACCACGTACCACCCTATCTAGGCCGGACTCATCCAATCCAAGAGATTTTAGGTATTCTTCTCTTTCAATTTTATTTTGAATAAGAGCAATCTCCGCCTCAATGGCAGCAGAAACTACCACAACGAATGCGTTCCTATTGTCAGCAAATTTTTGAACCATTTCAGTAAAATTATTTCCGACAGCAACGTCATTTTCACTAACATTACATACGTATAGGGTGGGTTTCATGGTGATTAGATGCAGAGCATGAGCAAAAACACGCTCATCATCTGTTAGCGATAATTGGTTCAGTAAATTCCCGGATTCCAACCAGTTGATGGCCTTGGTTAGGAATGCCTTTTCCGCATGCAGCTCAAGACTGCTCTTCTTGACCAAACTCGCTTCTCTTCGGCGAAGACTTTCTATGTCCGCCAGCATTAATTCCATTTCAACTACTTCTATATCGCGGATTGGATCTATGTTGCCGTGTACGTGAGTAATTTTCGTACCACCGAAGCAACGAACCATGTGCAGAATTGCGTTGGTGCCTCTGACGTGTCCGAGAAATTGATTGCCAAGCCCTTCGCCCTTGCTGGCTCCTTTTACTAATCCTGCTATATCCACTACTTCTATCTGGGTTGGTATGGTTTTCGCACTGGCAGCGATTTCGGCAAGCTTATATAGGCGAGGATCTGCAACACCAACCCTACCAATGTTAGGCTCCAGGGTACAAAATGGGTAATTCATTGCCTGAGCCGCCGATGTTTGTGTCAACGCATTGAACAGCGTGGATTTTCCAACATTTGGCAATCCAACAATTCCGCAATTAAATCCCATGATTTACACCCGACAAATGGTTACGGAATTTTCTGCATCACTACGTAGAACAACAATGACGTCTCCAGTCTGGGCAAATTGCTTCTCCACTACTGCAATTTTGGCGGATTTTATTTGTACATCGGAACTTGGTTCTTTTTTGGCAATCATGGCAGTGATGCCGTTGCACAAGCCAACTCTACAGGCAAGTGATTTAGACTCTGTTATTAGTAAAATTGGAACTCGTGGTCGCAGGCGAGAACACCTCGCCGCTGCTTCAAAAGAATCCGTATAAAGCACCAAAACACAAGCGCCGGAATACTCCGCAGCATTCCATGCTGCCGAGCATATGGCATCCAGCGTGGTATATATCGGCAATTGAGTGTCATCTTCCAGGCGCCTTATGCAGTAGGGATCGGCCTCCGCGCGAGTAATAATATCAGCCATGGTGGACACAGCCTCAAATGGATACTGCCCAGATGCCGATTCCGCCGACAGCATGGTTGCATCAGCTCCGCTGTAGACAGCTGTTGCCACGTCCGATACTTCTGCACGTGTCGGACTTGGAGCAGTTATCATGGATTCAAGCATTTGCGTGGCAATGATTACTGGCCGCCCTATGCGATGACAGGCATTTAGGACCTGCCGCTGAATAACTGGTACATCCTCATGGCTTGTTTCAACGGCCAAATCACCACGGGCTATCATTACAGCATCAGAAACATCCACGATTGGTTCGAGAGCTTTTATGGCCATGGGTTTTTCCAATTTGGAAATGACGCCAGCCTTGCCATTGATGATGCTTTTGGCATTTTCTACGTCTTCTACCCGCTGCACAAAGGATAAAGCAACCCAGTCGACTCCCAAATTCAATGCGAAACCAAGATCTTTTCGATCTTTTTCGGTTAATGCCGGAATTTTCAGCATAACCTGGGGCACATTAACTCCTTTTTTATTGGAAAGGGAACCACCAACCAGAACTTTTACATTTGCAAACTCTTCACCGCAGTCGGTAACTTCAAAGCGCAATTTCCCATCGTCCAACAGCAGGAGGCTTCCCCCATGCAGAGCTGCAAAGATTTCCGGATGCGGCAAACTTACCCGCTCATTATTGCCGAGGGCAGGATCTAGGTCGAATCTAAACACATCACCGGCTTTCAGCTCAATCCTATCTCCCTCAAAAGTACCAACTCTTAATTTTGGTCCTTGCAAGTCAGCCAATATGGTTGGATAGCAACTATGCTTTTTTCCAATGGATCTTATGGCTTCGTAGACTTTGGCATGACCTTCGTGGCCTCCGTGGGAGAAATTTAGGCGGAATACATCAACGCCACTCTTGAATAACTTTTCCAAATTTTCTTCGGAACAGCTAGCTGGTCCTATGGTTGCGACAATCTTAGTATTTCTGCAGCGCCTCATATATCCCTCCTCCAAATCACGACATGCGCCGACTTGTCCGGCATTAACATGTCTCTTGCACACACAAAACGTTCACCCTACGTATTATGCTGAATAATACAGCAAAAATAAATCACAAAATTTCGCAACTATGGATTACCATGAAGAACACACAATTTTCACCATTTACTGAGATCGCTCATGTATTGCATACCCCTAATAATAAATTAATACCAAATCCCATCATCGATTAGCTATACATAATTCATTATGATGGTTCGATTAATTATGCGATAATGTGCTGATGGTCTAAATATGCAAGAAAAGGAGTATTTGCAATGAACGCATACAGCACAGATTTGAGGGCAAGAGTGATAGAATACGTCGAAAACGGCCACACCCAAAGGGAGTCGGCGGCGAGATTTGGAGTATCGGATCGCACCGTGTGGGCTTGGGTTAAGTTAAAAAGAGAAACGGGGAGCCTGAAGGTAGAGGCAGTTCCCCGGAGTCCACATAAGCTTCCCAATGAGGAGCTTTTGTCCTATGTGCGAGCGCATCCGGACGCATATTTGAAGGAAATAGCGGAGCATTTTAGTTGTGGCATATCATCTGTGCACGACGCGCTAAAGCGACTGGGCGTCACATATAAAAAAACGCCGTTTGTATCGAGAAAGAAGCGAAGAAAGACGAAAAATCTTTATAGATTTCATAAAGATGTGTCGGAAAAGTCGGTTAGTTTAGGTTGATGAATCGGGGATTG
>JAITRU010000002.1 GCA_031288225.1 Holosporaceae bacterium
TGCCCCTCCCTTTGGGACGCCATCGTCAACTTCTTCAAAATTCATATAAATTGTACCACTTTTAGGCCAGCATGACTATACCATTCCTCACAACAAACTATCTAAAAGCTTTTTTGAGTAGCCTGGGGGCGAAGTCGTCCAGCGCTTGCCACAAAAAATCAATAATGAGGAATGTATAAGCATCCCAACTGGCTTGGTCTTTTCAAAATACATGTTCCAGGATTTGCTGCAATTCCAACGTAATTGGGCGCAGCCTAACCTTTTAGGTTGCCGGCAGACAGGCAATTCATGATTTGCAAAGGTCTATAGCCGGAAACAAACTCGATGAATTCACAAATTGTTATAAATGGAGTCGAAAAGTCCTTCGTTGCTTTGATGGAACTAGTGTCGAACAAAAATCCCTGACCAATGTCTGCTTTCAGTTCCTTGACACATTCCAGTTGTTCTGTGGTTTCTATACCCTCGGCGACCACACTACATCCAATATCATGGGACAATTCTATGCAAAATTTCAGCATAGCCCTTGTCTTTTTGCTACAAGGCGCAGATTGTACGAATTTTTTGTCTATTTTTACGATATCCAGTGGCAGCTCGTGCATAAAATGCAAATTAGAATAGGCGGAACCAAAATCGTCCAACGCAATTTTTACTCGGTTATTACGCAGAACAGACAGCGATTCCTTCGCATTGGAGAGCAAATCCGGGTGCGTACACTCGCTCAATTCCAGTACAATACTACTTCCATCGACCTCGGCATCATCCATTGCCTGTAAAAAAATATCAACAAAATCCTTGGACGTCACATCACTCACTGCCAAATTTATGAACAATTGGAAATAATTTTTGTTACCGCATTTTTTCATAACATTTTTCAAAATATAGGAAGCGCTTGGATATTTCGCAAATTCATTTTTCCCATATAAGGCCTCAAACCCAACGGTTAACATATTACCAAGGCGAACTAACGGTTGTAATTTTATGCGACTATCCATTGCAAAATCCCTACAATCCATCAAAATATAATGCACTTTTTGATTTATTCAAGACCTTTCAAAAAATTTATCTAAATCTTCGGTGGACAATATAACATACGATGGTCTGCCGTGGCAACATTGAGCTATGTTTTGTGTCGTTTTTATTTGATTTATCAAATGATTCATTTCGGCAAGCGATAGTTTTTTCCCTGCCCGCAGGCTACTATGGCAAGAAATTTTTGACAAAATGCGATGAATCGCTTCATCCAAAGAGTATGCATATCCAAATGTAGACAATTCATCAATTATGTCATCCATTAACAACTTGACGTTACAATTGCAAAAGATTGCGGGCAGTGCTTCTATGCGAATCAAGTCTTGGGCCAATTCTTCAAAGTGAATGCCAAATTTCGATAGTAGATCATGATGTTTGCGCAAATTTTCCAAATGAAATTTAGACAACTGATACACTTCTGGCAGAAGCAAAGTTTGAGAATCAAGTGACATGTTTTGTTTCAATCTTTCCAAAGTAATTCTTTCTGCCACAGCATGCTGATCGATAATCATGAGTCCATTTTCGTGGGGGGCAACAATATAGGTGCTATGAATTTGAAATGGCTGAGATGATGCAGAAAAATCTGCAACCGCGTTTGCTGCAGCCGCCGTTGGAAATGTATTTTCTCCGCTGTTATTGGACTTATTGCTGCAATCATCGCTGATGGCATCCCCGTTCGTTGTGGTGATACTTGTACTTGGCGCATGCGACTGGATCGGATATGCTAAAAGCTCGTCGTTTGAATATACTGTTGCGGTTGTGCTCTGAACTATTCCTGCAAACTTATTTTTTTCAGCATCAGTTAATTTACCATAATGCAAGTCATCACCCTGCCTTCGCCAATCCCGCCGCAGCGCCGTTTCATT
The DNA here is from genome assembly GCA_031288225.1 of Holosporaceae bacterium. Taxonomy (GTDB): domain Bacteria; phylum Pseudomonadota; class Alphaproteobacteria; order UBA3830; family UBA3830; genus BNWE01. Next base: position 1,896 of record JAITRU010000002.1, read on the forward strand.
TGCAACTTTTTTTTCTTCGGATATTATTCCTTTTTCCGTTGCCGCGGCAATCTCCGATTTTTTACGAAATCCCTCCATTTGTTTTTCCAAGAAAAAACGTGTCAACTGATTTGATGGTTGGGCAGCGCCAAAGGACTCCAGCGATCTTTTTAATGTGGAAAAAATGAACGATCGCACCCTATCTGCATTGCGAAACCGCACTTCTATTTTTGCTGGATGTGCGTTTACATCGACATCGGAGAAGGGGATTTCCAAAAACAAGACGGCTGCTGCATAGCGACCGCCGGGCATTAGTCCAGCATAGGCAGATTTCAAAGCAGACGCAAAAATTTTATCTTTTACAAATCGATGGTTAACAAAAAAATACTGATGTTCAGCTGAAGCTTTGTTGAATGTCGGAACTCCGATGTATCCACACAGTTTCAGTTCGTCACTCTGGGTGTTAATTTCAAAAACATTGTCCAAAAAAGAAGTTCCCAGCACGTCTGCTAAACGATCACGGAGCTTATCGGTTGCTTTGTAATGAAACTTTACCTTTCGGGATTCCACAAATTTAAATGATATATCATGAAATGCCAAAGCAAAGCGACTAAGCATAGCACGGCAGCTGTTAGTCTCGGCAGCGTCGGATTTTAAAAATTTTAGCCGTGCCGGAGTTGCAAAAAATAAATCCCTCACTTCAACAGTGGTACCGCGGCTACGATTGCTTGGTGTAATGGAAAAATTTCCAGATTCAGTAGAAGCCAGACACCAACCATTGGTAGTTATTGAATCAGGAGCACTCATTTCACCTGCTGCTGACGTTATCGCTAATCTGGCGATGGACGCAATGGATGGCAAAGCCTCTCCGCGAAAACCAAACGTTTGAATATTAAACAAATTTTCTGTAGTTAATTTCGACGTAGCATGGCTGAGAGCACACATTTCCAGTTCATTTCTATGCATCCCAACGCCATCATCACCGATGGCCATGTAACTCTTGCCTCCGTCGTCGATTTTGATCTCTATTTTCGTAGCTTCGGCATCCAGAGCATTTTCCACCAATTCCTTGATAACGGATGAAGGTCTTTCTATGACTTCTCCGGCGGCAATTTGATTAATCAAATTCTGAGGCAGAACTTTTATGACCATATCATCAATATCTTTAAAAACAATAACTTTCTTGCTGAAAATAGAACGGCAGAGCCTGAAAAACCGTCGCTCAGGATCTTCGTGCAGCCAAGATCCAAGGTGGGCACCATTTATACTAACCACGATCAGTACAGGGACAGTTCCCTATTGCAATATTAGGCTACAGAGACTAACGGCAAACGCGTTCACACGCCCTACCGATACTGTAGTGTAGTGGATTATATAGCACAAATCAAATCATTTTACCCGTGGCCTCGGGGCCTATAACTATGCATGAACAATTTCATACCTTGCTGTGTTGTTTGGTGAAGATATTTTTGATTTCCCCTAGGCACCGTAGAATGCTGGCTCTTCGATTCCATGGGAGGAGTCTCTGTACAGTAATCTCTTTTTTACTATTTTGTGCCATCATGGTATTTGAAGGAATTGCTAAATTAATTGCGGAGTACTACAGGTGGCCATAGTCTTAGGCAAAAGGGTTCAGGAATCATTAACTAGACTAGTTGCGGATGAGTTCGGAGTTTCCTACTGCTATTTTTCCATGTATATATTGCTGAAAGACATGGGGCTGGCTGGCTGTGCCACGTGGATGCTAGCAAAATCGCAGGGGAAAACGGCTCAAACTGTTGAGCTGTGTGACTACATTTGCTACAGAGGAGCAAAAATTCGCCTTCAACCAATACCTGCTCCTAAGCAGGATTGGAGAGCGCCGCTCCACATTTTTGAGGAAATAATAAGGCTAGAGCAAAAAAGCGCCGCCTCACTGGCAACAATCTACGAAGCAGCCGTTGCCGATAAGGACTACCCGTCCCAACATTTTCTTATGCAATTTATAAGTAAACAAATGAAACGGGAAATGTCCATCACAAAAATACTGGAACGACTCCGCCGCATGCAAGCAACCGACATTGGAGTATTGACTTTTGACAGGGAACTGCAGCAAATGGCTGCGGAAGAGAACATGCCGGACGTTGATCATCATAACACAGTAGATTTCCTTTGAGTTGGTTTACGTGTGCTTCAGCTTTTCTACTTCTGCGTGAAAAACACCGGTGAGACATTCCATGAATTTGTCTACATCCAAACCAGGTTCCAGTGGTTTCATAACCCGAACGGTGATATTGCCGGGCCTTTTAAGAAACCCTCGTCGGGGCCAAAATTTACCGGCATTGTGAATTATGGGTACTACCGCACAGTTGGTTTTCCTGTAAAAAAAAGCAATACCACGCTTAATTTCAGTACATTCCCCGGTAGCTAGGCGAGTTCCTTCAGGAAAGACAATTACCGGATGGCCATCACCAATGCATTCCTGCATGGATTTCAACGCCATTATCATGGCATGAGCACCGTTTTCTCTGTCAATGGCAATAGTTTTTGCCTTCTTTGCCAATCGACCAAATAATGGAATATGCAGCAACTCTTTTTTTAAAACAAATATTGGTTCCCTGAACAATTGAATCAAAACCAAAGTTTCCCAAGTTGATTCGTGCCTAATGGCATAAATTGCTGGAACATTGAGTATGTTTTCCCTATTTTCAACCGTGTAGGTAATGCCGGCAATTTTTTTACTAATGAAGCTCAGCCCACGGGATAAAAAGCGCCAGAATTTAAATATATATCTGCGCGGCACCAACTGTCCTAGCAGCACACACAAAAAGATAAAAAGAAAGGATAGCACGTTAAAAAAGAATGACCTGATTATCATAACCGCATTTCCTGCAAAAAAACTAATTATTATGCCGTAATAGTAGCTGCATCGAATTCTATCGTATTATCGCAACCATTGGTAGATGAGACAGATATCCAGGATGTTTTACCAAGCAAACATTCTACCAACTCACTGGATTCTTGGTGATTTTTTGTTGATTTCTTATCGAATGAATCGAAATATCCCAACCGCAATGGAGGAACAGTTTGTGGAATAATTTTTATGGTATATCTAAAAAACTCTCCAAGATATTTTTCGATCATCAATTTCAAATCACTGATATGTTTTTTTGATGTACTGAATTTAACGACATTTTTGTAATCATCACTTCGGAGAATAATCTCAAATCTAAAGGCAGACAATGGAATTTGCGTGCCCAATTCGCTACTAATGCCAAGCTGCAATTCATTGCAGGAATACATGCGAGCAATATTGTGTCTTTTGACAAAATATGTTTTAAATTGGTGCACTTCTATTGCAAATGGAAACATCGATCTTATGATGGCTTCAAGCCCGGCTGCACTTTTAGTTTTTGTCCAAAATAAGTAGGATAGCCTGGAAAATTGTGGTCCTGATATTTGGGCATCATTGCCCAAAAATGCACCAATAGTTTTTACCAACATATTGAAGTTTGCATCACGAAATCTCTGCAAACACAGGTAATTTTTTTTACTAATTTGGTATGCAATGCCCAACAGTCGCATATTGAACATGTTAACAAATGATGAGATTGCAAAATCTTTTGCCATCGTTCTTTTAAAAATTAGATCTGCATAGGGTGTTGGCAGAGGCGCATTTATACCAGCCAATGATAGTCTTTCGACATGAATAGTGGCTATCCCATCGGCAACGCTTAATTTTTCTATTTCCGTTGCTCTTAGGTGAAAGGAATTAATGCTGACAGTCCTGAAAGGAGCATCTAAGAGGCGAATTTCCTTTCCAAAAGACACAGGAGCGCCGGTTTCAAGAATATACGCTGCCATCTCAAATGAATATGGTTTTGCATTGGCGTACAATCTTTCTTTCAGAGATAATTTCTTATGCCCAAATAATGGTTCCATTTTTTCAAAATCCTGTTATAGGCAACGTTTTTTACCGTTACTTCAGTGAATGTGTTAATGGATGTGTAGGATGCTAAAAATTTCGAAATTATTAAACTCAATGGTAATCCTAAATTTTGAATGGAAGCATCAAAGGTAATTTCCACATCAGTTCCTGGCACAAAACCCAGCCAAGTTTGCTGATTAATGCGTTTCGTTTTTATGGTGCTTTCTATGGATAGAATTGCATCTATTTCCGTGGATAATTCAGAATTAGAAATATCCGCAAACACGCCAAGGATATTCTTTAATTTTGATAGGCCATGAGATTTGAATGAGATAGAATCCAAGGACAAAGCCGAAATTAATTTCCACATTATTTCTCCAGACTGTATGGATTGTCTTTGGGCTGTAGGGTGATTTGTGCAATATATGCTGCTCGCAGGAACAGATAACTCCATTTGCAGCGAACCGTTTGCTGGAATTTGCTCTGCAACTCCGCGATTTGTACATAACGTGTGAGCATAAAATACCTTATCCATGGGAAATTGCGGATCAAAATTTGTATCAATGAATGATATGTACACATCTTCTCCGAACGCGTCTTTTACTTTTGATTTTTTTCGACGCGATTTCCAATAAAAATTATGTTTCTCGAACATTGACTGATGACCACAGGCAAAAAATTCCGGCACGTATATTTCATCATTGCTATTGGCATCAACGGCCACAATTTTTTCTATACTGTAGATTTCATGAGTCTGGTACCTTCGGTAATCCGGGATCAAGCAATACTCCATCTGTTTGTAATCTAGTCTCTGTGGCTCAGATATTTTTCTAAATAAATTGACAATTGGGACAGAAAACAGAGAAAAATTTTTGGCAAATACCGGCACCCCAATATCATAGCTCATGGGAATAAAAAGGTATGTTTCTCCGGAAATATCGCAGGATTCCGACAACTGTACGTCGAAACCGTAGAATTTGTCCGAAAAGAAGAAATACTCATGCAATAGGCGGAATCCGCTATGCACAGTATTTGGATATGGAAACAGTGATTCATCATTTTCCAAACCAATAGGAGAAATTACTGGCAACGACGTAGAATTATGATCCCTCTGGTGTATCACATTCGCATCGGTGGAAAAAATCGATGCAAATAATTTTCCCCGCAAAATTGCATCGCCTTTGATGTAAAAACGCAATTTTTTTGGCATTTGCTCCGGCGGTGATCCGTAGTATTTGAGAATAATCTTTAGATAATTTACCTCTTGGGTATAATTGCTGCCTATATGTTCCTTGTGTACAATGGATGCTGATGTGATTTCTATCGGCCAGAGCGACAAGGCATGAGCCGTCATGAATGTACATATATCTCCGGAATAGCTGGTGGAATAGAGTGGCGTACCTTTGGTAATGGTGCAGCCGGCGTCTTTTTCTGCACGGACCAGATCGATGTCAAAATTTGCCATAACGCAGGATGGCGTAGGCAATATGAGTGGTTGATATAAAACATCCAACAATGTCGAGGCAATTATTGGAAATTGATCATCAATTTGCCTCTGCAATTTACCGCATAAAAAAGCAAAACTTTCCATCATGCGCTCAACATGAGGATCCGAAGATTCGCTGTTGGAAATGTCCAACCTTTTTGCAATTTTCGGAAATTTCGTGGCAAAGTCTGCTCCGGCACTCCTGAGGTAAGAGATTTCATTCTGGTAGTAGTCAGCCAAAATATCTATATCGCCTTTAAGCATGGGCACCCTGATCCTATTGCTATGGTTTTTTCTTATTTTCGGTTGCTGTTTTCTTTCTTTTTCTTTTTTTACCGTTAAAATTGCCGTTGTCTACTATATCTCCAGCACAACCGGAAAAGACAATTGCGTTTTGTGGTTTTCCGTAATCATGACAGCATCGATATTAATAAATACGGTACTGAAATCTTGTGAGTAGCTCACTATGCTGGATTTCGCATCTATCAATCGTGGCTCAAAGCGCCTTATGGCATCATCAATGCACAGTTCAACCTCCTTCATGTCGAATGCATTTTCGGAAAAAACAGTATCTGTCACATTGGTACCGTAGGCAAATGGAACGGTGCATTCTTTATTTCTATCGGTACATTCTTTCCAAAAAGACGCAACCCGCGTGTTCAACAGCATGGACAAATCTTCCACTATGGATTCCTGCAATTCGCTGGTTGTGCATAGGCGTTTAGGGTTTTTTTCAAATGTAATTGAGGTATCCTCATCGATTAATTTTCTAAATAACGCAATTTTATTGTGCATGATGTTATGATGTTTCCTTTTTTGCTTTTGCCTAGGTTATTTTATTTCCCATTTTATAAGATCAACACTGACACCAGCTGTTCCCTTCTTTGTTCCATCAGCCTTAAAATCAGTGTAGGTATCTTTGTATGATGAATATCTGAAAGAAAAAATCGCTTTCTCTCCTTTGCGTGAAAATGTTTGCACAAAACACTTGGAAAATTCCTTTTCTTCCATCGTAACTGTTTTATCAAGCATAAAAGATACTTTTTTCAAAATAATTTTTGAAATCTCTTTTCCCTGAGCCAAATGACTTTGAATAACAGCGCAATGACTACCATTCGGTATGCAAACTTTGATATTCTCGGCACATATGCTTGTATCTGACGCTTTTCCATCTGTGCTCATAGAAAACTTATATATATGAAAATCCAAGTCGAAAAACCTTGCATATTCTTCAAATCCCTCCCATTCCGAAGAAAATATTTTGTCTGCTGATATCAGCCATTGATATTGGCATTGTTGGTTTTGTTGATTGCACTGGTCTTGTCGTTGCCCTTGGTTGTTTTGCTGGGTTGTATCTTGCTGCCAGCCGTGAAAAATTCCAAAAAGATCACTGTCAAATTCACCGGCTTTTGGACCAATCAAATTGCTTGCCGCAAAAAATGGATTTGCATTGTTAAGATTTTTATTGACTAAACCCATACAACAATCACCACAAAAACATGTGCCTAAACAAAAAAGTTAATCATTATTCAAGCAGAATATGTGACATTTATTAAGAATTAGTAAAAAATCAGGTATTTTCTTTCCCAATGATAATTTTGCGATTTCCTGTGGTTCTTTCCGAATAATCTACCACAGTACTACGCATAGCATGCTGTAGCAACTTTACAGCACTGTTATAGGCATAGGAGCAATTGGCATGACAAGATTTCATAGCATTATTAGATACTTTTTCGAAAAAAACATCATCTGTTATATCCATTTTTATGAGATTTTCGTCAAATGTTGGAGATATTTCTATATATTCTACGCTCGGATCTGATTTTGATATTGTGGATATTGTATAGCTGGTTTTATTGCTTGATGTGGCCATCATATAAAATGGCAGTGTATTTCCAAAAAACATCAGATCCCTATCGTTCCAAGAGGGCGACATTGCATTTACTGATGCTTCTCCATTTCCTATGGAAATAATTTTGATATTAGAATTTGGAAATTTCTTTTTTGCCTGACATAAAGCTATATCTGACGGATTGTTATCAACAATTCCCCCATCAGCAAATTCTGTTAAAACATCCCTAATCACGAATTGGTGTGGATCAAAAAATGTTGGTGCTGCCGTGGTCGCATGTATTACATCGCTCACTAACAAATCCCTGTCAATGTCAGAATCAATGATTCTAAGTTCTCTGTTCTGAGTATCCGCCACAGGAACACAAAAGCTTGTTCTTAGATCCGCAAGAGTTTTATTGCCAAATATATGCTCTATGGCACGCAACTTTGCACTTGAACTATATTTCGGGAAGATGTATCCCATGGCAAAAGGAATGGATCCAAAACATAGTGAATTCACAATCGGAATTGATTTGATAGCATTCCTAATACCAACATAATAATCAATAAGACCTAATGGCTTTGATAACCAATTAACAACGGGAATATTTTTCATTAACTTTTTTGTGCAATTCCACAGGCAATATTTTTCGTTTGGAACAAAAAAATCTTTAGACATTTTTCTAAAATCCAAAGACTCAATTTTTCCACAAACCTCCACACAGCCTATGAGAGCTCCAATGGAAACGCCCACAACCATGTCCACCGGCAAAACTTCTTCTGCCTTCAATTGTAGATCTTCTCTCAATGACTTAATGATAGAGTAAGCTACATATCCTCGGCTGCCTCCGCCTTGCAGAGAAAGTATTATTTTATCATCGTAAAATGGAATTGGAGACATCGTTGCAGAAGTGCAAAATTTAGAACTACTCATGGTTGCACTATTATGAATAGTGCTAAATACTATGCTTGGGAGGTTAACGTCGGATGGAGTCATCGTACCTGAACGTGATATAATATGATTCATAGAATCCAGGCTTCCATTCTTTGGTTTGGTGTTATGTGGTTTTTTCGTTAGAAATACATTTTTTGAACTATTTATGCATCCTGCGTTACTCATGCTTAAACGCCTTTTTGGCAAACAATCATTGCGTATTCTTTCTAAAACTATGCTATGTTCTTCGGTGAAAAACGGCAGTGTTTGGCTTGAATGCATGTTGTGCGCTATGCTGGATTGATCTTCGCTGCCTAGATCAGGCTCTATACCATTGGTATTTTTGACCACCGGAGATATCGACCTTGCATATGAGCGACGAAAAGCAAAAGTATCTTGTTCATTTTCCGGCATTGCTGACACATCTTTATTGAATGTAAGGAACTGGTTATCGTAGCAATGCCCATTCATGACATTTTGCAATGTGAATCTTCGATGATGCGTATCTTTTATTAGTAAGTTATTATCAATGTATTTAGTACAATCGGAAATGCCATACGGAATACCCAATATAAAACAAAAAATCGTTTTTTTATAAAAAGACATGGTTTTTCTCCTATTTTTTGTTAATCACCTATAATACAGTAACGTTTTTACTATATTGCCTCGATACGTTGCTGAAAATATTAGGAATATTGCAACAAAAACATAGAATAACAAGTTGCAAAGTAGGCGCAATTTTGCCGTTTTATAAAAATATAGCGGGCTCGTTTTACATCTACGGTATTTTTAGGTCTCTAGGATCTATACTATTTCATGATAAGAAGTTGGATTTTCATGCGCGAAAAACTCGCAAATTTCTGATACATAAGTTCGCTTTCTCATCGTGATCTGGCATAGATCTTCAGTATTTCTGCACAGCAAATGTAAACCAAATCTGCTACATATACTCAATCACCGTGAGAAATTGGATTTTTATGCGCGAAAAACCAGCAAATTTCCGGTACATAAGTTCGCTTTCTCAGCATGATTGGGTATATACTCAATCACAGTGAGATTTCAGACGGCAAATGCTGCAATCACAATTAAAGACTCACCAGTAAAATCCAGTTTCTTATGGTGATTGGGTATATATATAAACTATTTTGAAAGTGCGTTCGTTTATCAATGATTTGCCTAATATTTGAGCAAAAATCCGACATTACAAATGCACTCTCAAAATAGTTTATGTATAATAATACCATTCCTCATTACTAATTTCTCTCAGCAAGCGATGGGCAGCCTCATGTTCAGGCCATACGAAAAAGCTTTCGGATAATTTGTTCCGAGGAATGGTATAATACCAAATCCCATCATCGATTAGCTATTGCCCGCCTGGCAGCAGCTGCCATAGAGCGTATTCTAGAAGCCGTTTGGACAATCTAAAATGAGATTTGGTATAACATATAAACTTTGACAACTGCAGTGTATTATAATTGAAAATGATTAATAAATCGTTAACTTTCGACAAAAATATACTTTTTTTTAATGTTTTTGTGCTACACAGCTGCAATCAGCTGTTTGAGTTCAAATTTTAGCATATATGCCAAGTTCTGACGCAGCCGCCGCATAGGCATTTCTCTTAAATTCAACAATGCCATCAATCAAATGGTCAATCTTCATCCATCGCCAGCGCGTAAATTCACGGCAGCAACAGTTATCCACTGATATCTCCACATCATTGCCCAAAAACTTGAACAAAAAGAAGCGAACCTCTTGTCCGACAAAGCCCTCGTGGAACAAATTTTTATTGCGTTCTACAATCCATTCGGGAAAATCGTAGCGATAGAGGCTATTGGTATTCTTTAGCAATTTTATATTGGTAATATTTGTCTCTTCCCTTAATTCTCTTATTGCAGCACAGAGATGAGTTTCGTTTTCTTCCACTCCTCCCTGGGGAATTTGCCAGGCTCCGGGGATATCACACCGTTCTCCGGCAAATACCATCACACCAGAAGCATCGGTTGTGCATATGCATTCTTGCTGCTTGCTCAGTTCCACATCACTATTTCTTGAATCAGCTTTTTTCATCAGGAATATAGCTGAGCATTTTCTGTAGTTACTTTTTTGCATTTTCATCGCTATTTTTCGAAATATTTACGATGGAACTTACTGGAGCAATGGCATAATCCTTATGTCTTTTTAAAGCTTCGATGAATTTTTCCAACTGGTCCGGCTGTACCACAAATATTTTACCATCATAAATATCCTTCACCTCTGTGGATGATTTTGAATCCACAATTGTTGCTGCACACAAATTTATAGCTCCGCTTGTTTCAACGACAGATTTTACAACTTCATTTTGCGACTCGAAATCAAAGAAAGCCAATCCTCTTTTGGATAATTCAGCAATTATTATCGCCATATCGTTCTTTGATTTTGTCAACAATGTGTTAGTGGTATTGGCAATGCCGATGGCATATTTTGTTAATGCCAGTAGCCAATGCAATTTGGCTATGATGTTCGATGGATCCGTATTAGCCAAAAACGGTGATACAACATCTTTTTTATCTTCTGGTATGGAAGATTGGGTGGGTATTTGTAGAAAAAATTCATGGCCATTGTCAACAATGGCTTTCGCAATGTCACCCAGATTGTCCAAATAGCCCGCCACCACAAAAGTAACTTTAGATTTTCCAAGAGTTTTAAAAATGATCGACAACATTCTAATATCTATATTTTCATCAAGATTGATTACAAGACAAGCTTTTTTCTTGGATTTTTCGCTGAATACAACCGAGTAAATATCAAAAACCCGAACCCCGTCCGGAGAAATCTTCGGGATATCACCAAATCTTGAATGTTCATAACATTTGAATTCCTGCCTATCTTCGTCACCATTACCACCTAACTTTTTGCCTCTGTCAGGTTGTTCATGGCCAGATTCATTATTGGATTTTTTGAATTGCTGACTGGATGATACCTTCTTTATTTCTATTTCCTCATGGGAACTATTTCCCTGCTTTTTGAATTGTTTTTCCTGTGTATCCATATCCGCATCTATCAAATCTTTGCTAATCAAAATTCTGCATTGATAATTCGAATGCTCTTTATAAAAGTTGTCGGAAAATTTTGTAACGATAACGAACACAAGAACTATCAGAAAAAACATAGTCCAACAAACAATTAATTTTTTGCTTTTTTTCATTTTTCAGCACCATAACGTTTAATTACATCATCAGATTTACCAGATTTGCTGGCTTTAAAAGCAGCGATTGCCTTCAGCGTATCGAACGCCTTTGCGAGCTGATAATCCTTATCAACACGTTCCTTTAGAGACAATTTCCTGTACTGTAGTTCGTAGTCTTCCTCTGCTTCTTTTTCCGCTTCCTTATTTTTGTTTTTTCTGTTCGAAAGCGCATCTAGAAATTTCTTGTTTTGCTCCTCAGTAACTTTTTTGTTCGTGGCTTTTTTATCGGCGTCTAGCGCATTGCTAAGCATTTCTTCTCTGATGGTAAAGGTATGCTCTGGCTTCTGAATCATCGCATAATCTGCTTCTATATCCGGAATAATTCCCCGGGCCTGTATGCATTCACCGCTGGGTGTGAAATACTTTGCTACGGTCAATTTTACAGCAATTTTTTCCGAAAGCGGTATCACTTTCTGCACGGATCCTTTTCCAAACGATCGAGTTCCCACAATAATCGCTCGTCTGTTGCCCTGGAGGGCTCCTGCTAAAATCTCAGGAGCAGAGGCTGTTCCACTATTAATCAGAACCACCAAAGGTAAGCCGTTAGATAGATCTCCAACACCGGCGAAGTAGGATCTGGAATTTTCCTTTGTTCTTCCACGAGTAGACACTATTTTCCCACCATTCAAAAAAATATTCGATACGTCGATGGTGGCGTCAAGTAACCCACCGGGGTTATTCCGTAAATCCAAAACCAATCCAAATAATTTTTCATCTTTATTATCTTTCAAAAATTGTTTTATACCTGCGGCGGTATTCCTATCAAAGGCTGATATTCTTATGTATCCTATGTTATCAAAAATTTCAGACTTAACTGACCGCACACTGATAATATCCCGTTCGATATTAACATCGAACAGTGGTTTGTCAGCACGCTTGATTTTCAACTTCACCTTCGTGTGCGGGGGACCACGAAGCTTAGATATGGCTTCCTCAATGGAAAATCCACTCACACACTCATCATTTATGTAGACGATCACGTCTCCACTTTTTAGCCCTGCCTTATAGGCAGGAGTATCATCTACGGGAGATATTATCCTTATAAAGGATTCATCGCTCGTTATTTCTATGCCAAGCCCGCCAAACTCTCCATCTGCCTCATTTTTCAAAGTAGAAAACATCTTTTCATTCAGGTATGATGAATGTGGATCCAGGGAAGATAGTAGCCCAATAACTGCCTTCTCCACTATTTTACGTTCCGAGAGTCCATTAACGTATTCTTCTTTTATGAGATTAAAAATCAATTGCAGCAGAATTGCGTGTTGCATATCCTCTGGTATGTTTTTGCGTATACTTTCTGGTATTTCTATGGAACATTCTTCTGCATCATTATTGTTCGCAGGGGGCAGCACATTATCATCCACCTGTAGTGGATCTTCCGGTTTACGATCCGATTTATCAGCACTTTTTTGGGAAAAAACTTTCTTTGTACTACTTTTAAGATATCCGCCATGGCAGCAACTATTAGGGGACAATAGAATCGTCGCCAATAGAAAAAATGTAACTACCTTTTTCATCTTACCGCCACATTTCCTGTTTTATCAACCTTTGATTTCTCAGCCATTTCCTTTTCCAAAGTCTGCTGCATCCAATGACGCGGATCCAGAGATTCTCCAGATTTTTTCAACTCCATCTTTACAACTGGCCTAGCCATCATTTTCATTTCTCCAATATAATCACCAATTTCCACGATGTCAGCCACCGACACAAATATGTCGCTCAGGCCATACAAAAACACCCGATAATCACCATTGCTTATGATAACTATGTTTCCATAGTTTAAAAATCTTCCACAGAACACCACCACTCCACTTGAAGGAGAAGTTACAATTGCTCCTGGCCGTGTTTCCAGAGAAATGCAATGAATCATTTCTCCATTAGGTCCATGATCTCCGAACTCCGCCACGATTTTACCACAAACCGGATATGCCAGTGACAGATTACCTGAAATTTTTGTACCTTTCAAAATACCCACGGTATTTTCCGCCTCCAGCTCTGCTTCAAGCTCATCCAGCGATTCAGATTTTGTGGCTATGTGATACACAACGTCACTTTGAATGACATTTTCTTCTCTAGTCTTGGACAATTCTTCTATTTTTTTCATCAGCAACGATCTTTTTTCTTTGTGCTGAGCAATTTTCATTTCATAGACGCTAGTACAATCTTTTTTTTTCTGCTTAAGTTGTTTTATTTCAGCTCCAGCGCTTCCAAGCTGAGTGCTAATAGATTTGAAATATGATGAAAAATTTTTAATTATAATGGAGCATAGGACGAGATCATTTTTTTTGCCTTTGCCATCATTATCGTCACTACTACCTTTTTGGTTCAGCACAAGGATTGGAGAGAATCTTTGAAGATTATACAACAGCGTGAAACATCGCGTTAGGATTTCATATATGCTTTTCACAACGGGAGCAGAAGTTTTTTCATTTTGCCTCAGGGTTTCTATTTCTATCTCCAATTTCGTCAATTCCTGTTCTAGATTTTGGATATCTTTACAGAGAGATTTTATTTCACGAGTCTGCTGGAATTTTTTTGACTGCCCAAATGCTGAGCAATCGGAATTCAAGAGAGGCAAGGCCGCCATCGCCACAGCGACAATCACGAAGCACATGCTGTTTCTAAAAACTGAAGAAAAGTGAATACACAACTACGCAACCTTTGCTAACGAGCATACTTAATAATTTTCCTAGGACCTACCAACGCAGCAATATCTAAACCCTGATGATTCCACGTCAAGGATATCATACATATTTCTTAGGTCTATCAACAACGGATTTCTTACTCTTTTCTTTAGTTCTTGGAAATTTATGGCTCTGAATTCTGTCCAATCCGTAATGATAATAATGGCATCCGCACCATTGCAATTATCATAAACGCTGCTGTTCCAGGCAACATACGGAAAAATGCTTTTGGCGCTTTCTGAAAAAGATGGATCATATATGCCTATATTCGCCCCCATGTTTGCGAGTGTGTTCACAATTTCAATGCTTGGACTGTCTCGCATATCATCTGTATTCGCCTTAAATGTGACGCCCAGAATGGATATATTTTTGCCCTTTACTTCATTGTCGCAAGCCGAAAGGATCTTCTTGATCATACGGCCACGCCGATTCTGGTTTGATCGAATCGTAGCATTCACCAGTGACATCTCCGCACCGAATTTAGCTGCAAAATTTCGCAGCGCCACCGTATCTTTCGGAAAGCATGAGCCACCATAGCCTGGACCTGCTTGTAAAAATTTGTCTCCGATTCTCTTATCCAACCCCATGGCAATGGCAACGTCATTCACGTCGGCTCCGCAAGATTCACATAAATCTGCAACTTCATTGATAAACGCAACCTTCATGGCCAAAAAAGCATTGGAAGCATATTTGGACAATTCTGCACTCTCCAATGTTGTGAACATTATGGGAGTGTTAAAAACATACAACGGACGATACACATTCATGAGTGTTTTTTTCGATCGATTTCCTTCGATACCGAGAATTACTCTGTCAGGGCGCATAAAATCATCTACGGCGGCTCCTTCTCGCAGGAATTCGGGGTTGAACGCCACATCCACATCCATTCCCTTTTCCCCAAGAAGCTTTTTTACGGACCTGGTAGTGCCAACTGGCACCGTAGATTTTATCACCAAAACAACCTCTTTTCCTAAATGTTCCGCTATCTCGTCAACCACAGCGTAAACGTAACTGAGATTCGCAGAACCATCAGAATTACTGGGAGTTCCTACTGCAATAAAGACAATATTCGCACTAGCAACACTCTCGGCTATATTTGTAGAAAAGGATAATCTACGGGCACTGACGTTTTTCCGCATCAGCTTGTCAAGCCCCGGTTCGTAGATTGGAACATCTCCACGGTCCAGCTGGGCTATTTTTGCAACATTGTTGTCAATGCAAACCACATTAAATCCAAATTCCGAAAAGCAAACGCCCGAAACTAAACCAACGTATCCTGTGCCAATAACAGCTATTTTCATCGTTTATTTTTCCCCGCTCATAAATTTTTTGATAATGGGTTGTAGTTCCGGATTATGGCTGGATATGTGTAGTATTGCGGACAGAATTCCCTCCTTTGATCCGCAATCAAACCTTTCTCCTTCGAATTTGAATCCCACTAGGCCGTGAGTTGGGATCATCTGCATCATGGCATCCGTGAGTTGTATCTCTCCATTTATTCCCGGCTCTAGGTCGCTGAGCACATCAAAAATTTCATGGGACAGAACATATCTGCCTACGATACCGTAATTTGATTTCGCGTCTGTAATGGACGGCTTTTCGCATACGGATTTTGCGATAATAAAATTATCCTGTTCATAATCTACATCTATTATGCCATATTTGCTGACATCTTCGCGCTGTACCTCGATAACAGCGGCCATATTTTTGCCATTGTAGCTGGCCATCATATCTCCAATGCACGATCTGTGATGACATATGAAATCATCTGCACTCATGACCGCAAACGGTTCATTGTTGACGACATTTTTCGCACATAGAACCGCATGTCCAAGCCCCAGGGGCTTGGTTTGACGAACATAGCAAATACCCCGCTTATTTGTGTAAAACTCCGGTAAATTATCAATCACATAATCAAAATAATCCTCAATGGAATTTTTTCCGTGACGTGTCACGAACACAAATTCTTCCACGCCAGCAGCCAACGCCTCTTCAAATGCATAGTGAATAAGCGGCTTGTCCAGGAGGCCCAGCATTTCCTTGGGAATAACTTTTGTGAGCGGGTGAAACCTCGTGCCTAAACCACCGACTGGAAATACTATTTTGCGAATTTTTTCCATGCCACCATCGTATTTTTTTTCACATTTCCCTGCTGCCTATTATCTGTTTCTTACCTCTTCTTTTTTTGGTAAAAGTAGCTTAAACAGTGTTATTGCCAGCACACAAAATACCATGCTGTAGGCGAATGACCAAGAGCACCCTTTTTCGTGCCAAATACCGCCGGCTATGTACGAAGCTGCAGCGAACGATAGTCCAATGGCAGTATAGTATATACCAATGGCGGTGCCTCTAAGGTGCATGTCAACTTTTTCGCTAATTATTGCAAGAAAAAGTCCCTGAATCGCCGTCATCTGTCCTCCCCAGAGGAAGGCTGCAGATCCTGAAATTATCGAAACGAGAAACACATTCCAGCCATCGGACATATTAATGTGATTAATCAGGTAATTACCACTGATAAACAGTATATTCGCTGCCATCATCATGAATATACATAATTTGATAAAACGCCTTTTGCCAAGTTTGTCGGCATATAGTCCTATCGGCAATGAACACATCACCTGCCCGAGGCTAACAAACATGCTGATGGAGCCAGAAGTTGTTGTTGATAGAAACTGATTGGCATATATGGGAAACAACGATTCGGAAAAATGTCCAAGCTCAAAAATACAGGCGAATACAATCATTTTCCAAAAAAACAAATCCAGAGATTTCAAGTATTTCATTTTGAATGGATTTTCTATTTTTTTTGTTGCATCTACGTATGTTAAATTAACCTTCCCACTTTTGGATTCAGCTTCAACATCCTTTGGAGTTTTTATCTTGAACAAACACAACATCGCTATGGCAACCATTATGGTGCTGCACATGAACACAAGTCTAAAATTATTATTGGAAAAGTACATTATTACTATTGCAATAACTGTACCCAACAGCGAGCCCGTAGTTTTAAATGATTTGCTAAACCCGAAGGATCTACCTCTAGTTTGTTTGTCGCTGAGATCTGTGATCAGCGCATCCCGGGGGGACGCCTGTAGCCCATTCCCGATTCTTTCCACTGATTGAGCAAATAGTATGTCGATGGATGAATTCGCGAATGCAAAAAACGGTTTCATGAAAAATGTGATGATGCAGCCAAAAATTAGGATGACTTTCCTGTCCATGAAATAATCGCTGATCATACCGGAAAAAATCCTTATGATATATGCCAAGCACTCCACAATTCCATCTATTGATGATATTGTACTTTCGGACAGATGTAGCTCGTTTTTCATGAATAATCCCAATAGATTATAGACCATAGTAGTAGATGCCCCGAGAAACAACCCGAACAACGATACGGCAAAAACTCCATTGGGAAGCGTACTAAGCAATGTCCGAACTGGAGAAAACCATCGGGACATAGCGGAAGAAAAAGTTGACGATGACTTCTTAGTAACCATTGTAATAACCCCGTTTAGCAGCCTTAATACCAATATCTTTTAATCCATAGATCTTATACTACTTATCTCGGGAAAAATCTAACGAAAATACCATAGGATTCACAATCCATTGCATCCAAGATGCATCCACGACACATGTAAAAAGGCAAAATAAAACAAGGGATTAATTCCGGGGTAGAGTCCTCATCTAGAAGCGAAGTACTTGAATCTGCACAATTTTTTTGTTCATAGGAATCTTTGATTTTGGGAGTCATGTCAACTGGCACCGCCCCATATGGCGCAATTGTCAAAATTATGGCACTTTTGTTTTCGATCGGCAGAGATTTTTTAAAGCGCTGAACAACAGGAAGTTCCTGTCGAGCGCTGAGTGTTCAATACCTGAGCTTGGTATGATTAGGTATAGGTGCAATTCACAGTGAAAAAATAAAAATTCTTTCCATGGGATCGCCGCGAAATTTTGCTTAATTTGCAAAAAATTAACATAATATTAATCAAATAATGTTAGCGTCAATATTAGCTATATTATATCAAATTTGGATGCCAATAATTTTTTTAAAGTAAGCAAATGCTGTTGTTCAAAGTTTGCTAGGAATCTATTGGTCACATTATCGCTAAATTTGGTGTTGCATACGCATTTTTATCATTTGTTTTTGCATAAAAAAACTATAAAGGAAGCAAATATGGCAAGCACATTACTCTGGACTCCCACCGAAGATAGGATTCTTCACAGCAATGCAAATAAATTTATGCAATTGGTACGGGAACGACATTCCTTCGATGGGCATACTTTTAATGATCTATGGCACTGGTCTGTCAATAATACTGCGGATTTTTGGGATGCCGTGTGGGATTTTGGCTCAGTCATCGGTGACAAAGGTTCCGACCGATTATCCAACGGTGCCACCACATTTTGGGAGCATAGATATTTTCCGGATGCAAGGCTAAATTTCGCAGAAAATCTCCTGCGTCGGAGGGATAATGGTCCAGCATTGATTTTCTGGGGTGAAGAAAAAGTGCGACGCATACTGAGCTGGAAGGATTTGTACGATGCTGTGGCGCGAGCGGCGGCTGCTTTGCGAAAATTGGGAATTGGCAAAGGAGATATCGTGAGCGGCTACGTGGCTAATATGCCGGAAACCACCATTGCGGCACTTGCTACCATAAGTTTGGGGGCAATTTGGTCTTCCTGCTCTCCGGATTTTGGCATTTCCGGTGCCCTTGATCGTTTTGGACAGGTGCAACCCAAGGTGCTGTTTGCCGTTGATGGTTACTACTACAAGGGCAAAGTATTTAATAATCTTAGTAAGATTACACAGATTGTTGATCAAGTAACCAGCGTTGAAAAAACCATTATTATCCCATATATAGAGGCCGGGTTACCGAGCGGCAACCGCACAGAAGTAGTATATTTTCAGGATTTTTCAGGAAAGGAAGAGGCGCCGGAGCTGACTTTTGAAAAGTTTTCATTCGATCACCCCATATACATACTCTTCACATCTGGCACAACCGGGGTACCGAAGTGCATAGTGCACGGTGCCGGTGGAACGCTGCTGCAGCACAAAAAGGAGCAGCTGATTCACTGTGATATCAAGAAGGATGACCGGGTTTTCTACTTCACGACCTGTAGCTGGATGATGTGGAACTGGGCCACATCCATTTTGGCGCAGGAGGCAACTCTTATGCAGTACGAAGGATTGCCATTGTTCCCGGGTCCAGAGGTGCTGTTTAATATGGCAGACGATTGTGGTATGACATTTTTCGGCACATCCGCCAAGTATTTGGACATGGTTCTAAAATCTGCCATATGCCCCATGAAAACGCATCGCCTTGGCACTGTCAGAACCATCGGTTCCACAGGCTCACCACTTTGCAAAGAAGCCTGCGAGTTCATCTATGCTAACATCAAGAAAGATGTGCATCTGAATTCATTTTCCGGAGGCACCGACATAGTATCCAGCTTCGTCATGGGTAATCCCATATCTCCAGTCTACTCGGGCGAAATGCAGGGATTTGGGCTTGGGATGAATGTGAAGGTCTATGGTCCGAACCGCGAGGAACTCAATGTTGGCGAGCAGGGAGAACTGAGTTGTATTACACCATTCGTATCCCAACCATTGAAATTCTGGAAAGATGAAGGAAATAAAAAATTGATATCCTCCTACTTTAGTAAATTTGAAAATTGCTGGTGTCACGGAGATTGGATAGAAACAACCTCCAATGGGGGAGCCTTTATCTCGGGCCGTGCAGATGCCGTGCTCAATCCCGGTGGCGTTAGGATAGGAACCGCAGAAATATACGCTCAGGTACAAAAAGTTGAGGAAATACTTGACTATATGGCTGTGGGGCAGCAATGGGATCACGATGAACGAGTCATACTTTTTGTGGTACCGCAACCCGGAGTAGAATTGACCGAGGAACTTAGGAAAAAAATCTGTACCACAATACGAGAAAACGCCACGCCGCGCCATGTTCCTGCTAAAATTATTCAGGTGCGAGGCATTCCGAAAACAAACAATGGGAAAATAGTTGAGTTGGCAGTTAGAAACGTCATTCATGGTCGCGAAGTAGCCAACATAGACTCCATAGAAGATCCGAGCTTGCTGGATGATTTTCGCAACCTTCCTGAATTACAATGCCATACCCCCAATGAATAATACCAAATCTCATTTTGGATTGTCCAAATGGCTTCGAGAACACGCTCTATGGCAGCCGCTGCCAGGCAGGCAATAGCTAATCGATGATGGGATTTGGTATAAGTTCGCTTTCTCAGCGTGATTGAGTATACATATAAAAAAACGCCGTTTGTATCGAGAAAGAAGCGAAGAAAGACGAAAAATCTTTATAGATTTCATAAAGATGTGTCGGAAAAGTCGGTTAGTTTAGGTTGATGAATCGGGGATTG
>JAITRU010000014.1 GCA_031288225.1 Holosporaceae bacterium
AAAGCCCAGGTAGGTGAGCTCCTGGGGCTCGAACCAATCCGGCTTGTTCACCAGCATGATCAGGGCTTTTTTGCGACCGGAGGTTGTTTTGGATGGCCGCGACAGCTGGCCACCGGTGGCGCACTTGGGATCATTGGTCCAGCTCTGGAAGAGATTATTGGCCCATTCGGGCCCGATGAAAATAAAGTTCGAACTGTTGCAGGGTAAATTAAATGGATAAAACAAATTCAGCAGATCGCAGATGCGCATCACATCCGCCTGCAATTCCACGACATGATAGGGGTTAACGGAGTGCCAGACAACCGGAAAATCCTTCTCGTTTTTCATGCTAAGCAAATTTGCGTAGCAAATGTAACAATTAACGGCTGGCTTGCGGCGGTATTTGGGCGAATAGGCGTCGGAGGCGGCGTTGGCCGGGTTCGCCGTTGACAATAAATCTCCATGACAGAGAATATTTTCGCCGTAATCTGCCTCCGTTGTAAATTTTCCGGTGCGACACATGATATTAGTGATGGAGTTGGCGCTGATACCATGATGGTCTTCCTGGTAATTCAATTGGCCATTGGACCCGCTCCAGTCCTTGGACATGGTGCCATACAAAAATGCTCCCTTCAGCCGCGGCGCAGTGTTTTTGGCATTTGCCAAAAATTTTTCGGTCAGGAATTTTTTGGGTTGCTCTGTCCACTTGAGCAGGCGATCCGTTGGCAACGAACAATTGCCGGAATAGGGCACCAACCCCACATTCACACCCCGGGTAAAGAGAAAATTTTCCTTCAAAAATGTGCGATAGGCCTGGGCGATTTGGTAGATGGGGGTTTTCTGGGCATCGGCGGTGGGTGTGGTGCTACTGCTGCCGTAGCCAGAACCTGTGCTAGCGGAATTGCCATCGCGATTGTCGACATTGGATGCGGCTCCGTTGGTGGGAATGGTCAGGACGATGTCCACATTGCATTTGGCCGGCACCGCGAAAGCCACATCGTTATCCGCCAGCACCTGAATGCGATCATTGTTGATGGAAATCTGCACCGTTGTATCCTCCGGTAATTTCCTTTTCTTGTAGGGAACAGCGGTGGCAGCCGTCTGGCTGGCAATGGTATTGCCATGGGCAGCGTCCGTGAACTTCGCCAAATTCTCACTGCGTAGCGTAATATATGGATAGGGACCAGGGTAACTGCAGCAGGCATTCCAGGCGATGTCCTCCAGCACAAATTGCGGATCCTTCTCCATGCGATGAACGGCGTCATAGAGCTGAAAAATCGGCAGCGCATGGCCATAGCTGTTCGAGTGGGTCTTGATGCGCAGGCAAGAACCGGTTTTTTCGCTGTATTCAATTATTTTTTTCTCAGGTTTCGTATAGGTAGATACGGCAGATGCGGCATCTAGTTTAGCATCACCGAAGTTGGCTTTCTCGATATCAATGCCAGGAATGGCCTTGCCGACAAGGCTGCTATGGCTGACTGGATATTCGTTATAGACGGTGTCAGCCACCTGCAGTACGGCTGGTTTCTGCTGTTCGAGCGTAAGACCAGGATTCCATTTTTTCGCCGCCGCAAGGGCAGCTTCTCGGGCACAGTGTTTGTAAACGGTGTCGTCGCTACTCTTGAATAATCCAATGTTGTTTAGAATGCCAGAATTTATGGCATATTTTACCAATAAAAACATCACCGGGGCGGCAACTGCCACCAAAATAGCTACGTAGCCGGAAAATTTTTGTGAGCGACGGAGACAGGGGTGATAGCTGCGACGAAAGCGATGGTGATGCAGCATATTTTGCACGCCAGACAGATGCCACCGATCTGCAATTTTTGTACAAATACTCGCTAATCGAATTCGTAAAATTTGAAAAATTTGCGTAAGCATCAGGACCTTTTATTCACCAACACAATTTTCAAAAAATTTCCCATCACACAAACGATGGCTTTTCTGTGCCGATCTGCAGAACATAAAAACATGGAAGTACCTAATTTTAAGTTAAGATTAGTCCAATGAAGGAGGAGAAAACTCCGAACAAATAGGCTCGTAGTTTTTTGAAAGAAACGGGGCAATCCGGCATTCCTGCCACGTATCGAGAGTTTATGGCTTGGTATTATTTGATGGATACTTTTATCTCAACTTGCTGTTTTGTTTATCATATGATGATATTTTTTGGCAATTTGAAAAATTATTTCCACCCATATTTGCGTGGAAGTTCTCCGTTTTAGGATTAAAAATATGGTTGACTCTAAGGGAAGCAATATGTTAGGTATAACTAATTGTATTAGGGTGTGCTAACAATAGAAAAAGCTTTGGAAAAACGCCAATGAAAAGGACGTTATATGAGTTATCCGTTGGAGAATCTGGGCAGATGATTGGTTTCGCCGATAAAAATACCGAGCACACATTGAGAAATTTTGGGCTGTTTATCGGCCGAAATGCGACCTGCATTGCCAAAATCGGTCCGATAGTCGTTAGGTCCGATTTAGTCGTAATTGCCCTGGGAAAAACGCTGGCATTGAGAGTCTACATAAAATGAAATCAACCAACTTGGCAGATCGCAGGGTTGTGCTTGTCGGGCAACCTAACGTGGGAAAATCATCTATTTTTAATGCATTGTCTAACTCACATGCTCTCGTTAGCAACTACACTGGAACGACGGTTTCCGTTAGCGAGTTCAAAACAGATTTCGGAATCATCGGTGATACCCCCGGCATATACAGTATCTCCGAACACAACAGTGACGATGAAAAGGCCACCGTACAAATACTAGAAAAAGCTGATCTGATCGTCAATATCATCAACGCTCGCACCATTGAACGGGATTTAATATTGACGCATCAACTGATGCAGATGAATAAGGACATGATTGTGGTGTTGAATCAAGTGGACGAAGCCGAGAAAAATGGTATTTTCATAGATGATGTGAAATTATCAAAGATACTGGGGTTGGAGGTAATTAAAACCATTGCCAAAAAACGTATCGGTACGAGCGAGGTTATGGCAGCCCTGGAAAGTAATAGTGCCGGAAAGTCCGGCGAAAAAAAGTTCAAAAAAACAGAAATGCGCCAATTTGCAGACGCCATTCTGCAGGAAGTAGTAATTCGCAGAAATATGTCCCCGGAAAGCTCAATAAAATTTGCATTGGATAAAATCCTGTTCAATCCCTACGCTGCCTGGATTGTTGCTCTAACAATTTTATTCGCCCTTTTTAAAATTCTCGGAGTATACGTAGCTAGCCATGGCGTAGATGTTATTACGTCCTACATCGATACTTCCTATACGCCCTGCGTAAATAGCGCTGTGTGCAGAATGACGCAAAGTAAATTGCTGAGGGATATTCTGATAGGTGAATTCGGAATACTAACCATGGAGGTAAAAACAATTTTTGGCATATTGCTACCACTGATAGTCGGCTACTACGCCATAATGTCTATCCTGGAAGATTCCGGCTATTTTCCGAGATTGACGGTATTAACCAACAACGCGCTGGCAAAAATTGGTCTCAACGGAAAGGCAATTATACCAATATTGCTTGGATTTGGCTGTGGAACCATGGGGATTTTATCTACTCGCATTCTCGCTACCCAGCGGGATCGTACCATAGCAACGGCCATTATCGGAATTACAATTCCCTGTGCCGCTCAGCAGGCAATAATTGTGGCGTTGCTGTCCTGCGTGGATGATTACAGAATTTGGTTCCTATACATCTTCATTATGCTAGGGGTAATGTTCATTAGCGGCAAAGTTCTTGACATGTTCTTGCCGGGAAAAAGCAGTGAACTGCTGATGGATATTCCTCCACTTCAAATGCCGTCTTTCAGAAATTGCATACGGAAAACTGTTTTCAGAGTCATTGATTTTACAAGCGAAATGCTTCTTATGTTTACTATTATATGTCTGCTGATGAGCTGCTTTAATCAGGTTGGTCTGCTGACCTTGATACAGGAGTGCCTGTCTCCGATAGTGCAAAATATGTTGAATTTACCGAAGGAGTTCGCTAATATTTTTGTGCTTGGAATACTAAAAAAAGACGCAGCTTCCGTCAGTTTATTGGATTTTGCAAAAATTGGAACAGCAAATGTGCTCACAAACGCCCAGATTCTCACGTCCACCGTGGTACTGTCCCTTTTTGTTCCCTGTATCAATGCATTGGCGATAATTTTTAGGGAACAAGGATGGAAAAAAGCTGCTGCTTTGTGGGTTGCATCATTTTTTGTATCAATTTTAGTGGGTAGTGGGTTGGTAAAAGTGTTAAATTTACTATACACTACATGATGTTAGCAACTTGGCGGTATAATATGGTTGATCTGACGCCCAGTCAGGAAAATTACCTGAAGACGGTATACATAAAGGCTTCTCAAAATGGATATGCAAAAATGTCCGACATTGCTGATTTGCTTCGGGTAAAAAAATCTTCCGTGAATGGTGCGTTAAATATACTAACTGACAAGGGGCTCATTAATTATGTTCCCTATTCCCAGATAACATTGACTGTGGCTGGATTGGCGAAAGCAGAAGAAATAATGAAAAAATTTGATGTAATGATCGGTTTTTTCAGTAATATTCTAAAATTGAGTAAAGAAGAAGCCTCGGCAAATTCTTGTCGAATAGAACATGTAATGTCGGAAGAATTGTTTAATAAAATGAGCAAATTTTGCAAATTTATGGGTGGATTTTTTGCCGATAATCCAGATTGCCGAAAGCAGTTGGACGATTTTTTGTCGCCCCCTCACCAACATAAAAACAAATGATACCAGATCCCATGTCTGGTATCCAAATGACATCCTTGATTTGCAGGCTATGCAAAGCATGTTTTGGATAATTTGCAACGAGATCTGGTATGATACCAAACTCATTTTGGATTGTCCAAATGGCTTCGAGAACACGCTCCATGGCAGCCGCTGCCAGGTGAGCAATAGCTAATCGATGATGAGATTTGGTATGAATTGACGAAGACTTTTTTGAACGGCGGAAATCAATTATACACAAGCTGCTTTGAAAGTGCGTTTACAATGCCGTATTTTTGCTCAAATGTAAGGCTGCTCATTGCGCTAACGAGTGCACTTTCAAAGCATGTCATGTATAATGATCTGATTTTTCTTTTCAACCAGTTAGTCATTCCGGACACCGTGTAATGCACCCCGTAGGTTTGCACAACGTAGTCGCAAATTTCTACAACTTTCAGATAGGTTTTCGACTCCAAATGCTCTGCCAGCGCAGATTCCTGCTCATCAGAAAGCTTGCTCTTCGAGCCTCCGCTCTGAATCGACAGCTTCCGCTGCGTCACATATTCGTCAACGTGCTTGCTGATGGTCTCTTCGTCCAAAAATAAAGCCTCGGATATTTGACGGTAACTCCAGCCGCTGTCCGACAGCAGCACCGCCTTGATGCGATCAGCCGTCCGACGATCCTTCTCCCGTCGATGCCGGCCCCTTAATTCTTGCTGTTCTGTTTCTGTTAAAAAATTCTTCGTGTCCTACGTTTAGCGCTTTTTTCTCAAAATTCCAACTTTTTATTCATGAGTGGTATATATAGGGATGGAATCTAAAGAAGTTACACATATTTTTACTGGAATTCCTTTCATTATGTTAGACAGTACTTTTGCTATGTTTTGTCCACTAAAAAACGGTTTTGCCGATGGTTCTCCTACGGCACAAAATTTTCTCCACTTAACACCATCATGGGTTTGTTGTTCTACTATAGTGTGATCTACCGTTCAAAAAGGCTTGACAAACATCACAAGCAGACTTGATATTACATATTGTAACAGTAATATTAGTAGCATCATGGAAAATGTCTTTGATCTCATTTACTAAAAACAAACAAGCCGCTCTTTCTGAGTGAGGCACTTTTTCAGCATAAGGATTACAGCTGTAACCAAAGCAAGCTATGTTTTTAAATATATCGCTGAATTTAAATGGCAAGGCTACTATACCAAACAAATCTTTTTGCCAATCGCCAACGCTTCCAGATGTAAACACATATGGCAAAACCAGACTTCTTTTGCCACTATTTATAATTACTA
Organism: Holosporaceae bacterium; assembly: GCA_031288225.1. GTDB lineage: Bacteria > Pseudomonadota > Alphaproteobacteria > UBA3830 > UBA3830 > BNWE01. The sequence goes on from JAITRU010000014.1 coordinate 6,002, forward strand.
AGGAAATATGCCCTCTAATGTCACCACATTTTATCTTATCAATGATCTTTTTAACAAACTTCCCAATACCACCTTCCAATGGATATGCCTTCTCAAAGCTCTGTGTTGCTGGTGTAAGCGCCATCATTGAGCTTGCAGCATCCATAATGTTTACTATTCCATAAAGACACGGAATAAGCGTCACCACAAATACGCAAGCACAAACCATCACCATGCGAAAAAATCTAATACCATTCATCGCGCCTCATTCCCACCTATCCAGTTAAAGAACAATAAAGATTAACAGCATGCTCAAACAAAAAAGATCTAATACCTTACACATTATCTTGCTTTTATAATTTTAACAATATCAGCTTCTGCTGAAATTTTTTTGTCTTTTTGTAGATCCAGCAACCAAGCATACATATTTAAAAATCTACAAAAATACATTGCTAGTTCTGCTGATGATACAACCACTGGCAATATACTAAACAGAATTCCGCCTGCGTCTTCATATCTTTTGTTGTCCATATAGCATTTGGCCGCTAATACTCCAGCCTGAAAAGAAATTGAATCTTCTTTGTCAAGTTTATAAATTTCAACATATTTTTGTACGTCTTTAATTTGCGGCACAACTCCTTGGACTATGTCACTTATTGGATATTCTATATTTGTCTTCTCCCTCTCTTCAACACATTTCCAATCCATCCCTTCACTCGCTCCATATACACAAAATGCTCCAAAAACGGCAAAAATATTTCTTTTCATAATAACCTCCATCAATACACCTGTTACCTGTTATCAGAGTATACATAAAATATGCAAGAATTTCCAATCCTATTTTCATTGTAATTATTAATTTTAACATTGAGTTAATAGATGAGATTTTTCCTTAAAAATTATCTTTTTTAAAACCACACCTCGTTACCTAATCCAAGCGGATTGCTCCGCCTGACTCCGCTTCAGAACAGTACGTGAACCCTTTGATTCATACGGCTCCTCAGTAGATTGGTATTTGTCATATGCACCTCTCTGCCAGATCATGTATCGAGAGGTTCCTCTTCTTGGAACGTTTGCTCCAATATTGAAGATCTCCATCCTAGGGAGTTCTCGTACCATGTACCTTCACGTGCCGTTTTATATGAGTGTCTCCGTGACGTACAAGCCAACAGTTGTCTGACATTGCAAATCTCCAAGAATCCCTCTTATACCATTCCTTATTATTAATTTCTCGCAGCAAGCGATGGGTGGCCTCATGTTCAGGCTATGCGGAAAAGCTTTCGGATATACTCAATCACGCTGAGAAAGCGAACTTATATTTCGGGACCGTTGAAAACAAAAAAAATCCAAATTTTCACCATCTGTATTTCAGGGTGGTTGCCGCTTCAGGATGGCATTTTTTGATCAGTTTTCAACAGTCCCATGTCGGAAATTTGCTGGTTTTTCGCGCATAAAAATCCAATTTC
>JAITRU010000006.1 GCA_031288225.1 Holosporaceae bacterium
ATACAAACGGGAAACCAAAGCTGACATTGGTTATCTGTCTTTTTCCAAGCTGACATCTGACGAGCATTTGAATAGAATTGCGAACATTGTGAATAATGCGAATGGGTTGGCTCGAAATCTATCTTTTATTATACAGGTACAGGAAGATTATAGCGAGGACTCGAAGCTAATTGAGAAAATTGTGAAGGAAATATATACCACTTGGGAGTAAAAAGTTGGAATTTTGAGAGAAAAGTGCTAAACATAGGATATGAGGATATTGGTGACAAAAGAATCAAAGAAATTGAAAAAAAGTTGAATAATCGATTGCGGAAGGTGTTAAAGTACAAAACACCCGATGAGATTATCCACGGACATGACTCTTTTGCTACCGGAGCGTGTGACAACGTTGCGCTTCATCTGTGAAGGGAGAATTATTCCGAGCGCATACGGAAAAGAATCGGCCCTGCCGGAAGAAAAAATATCTCTAAAATCCATAGCCTCCAATCTGCGGATCACGGCAAACGAGCTGAGACGAGCGGCCGCGGACGTTCAGGATCCCTTTATACTCAATCACCGTGAGAAATTGGATTTTATTGGTGAGTCTTTATTGTGATTGCAGCATTTGCCGTCTGAAATCTCACTATGATTGGGTATAAAACGAACTAATTATTTTAAATTTAGCTAAAAACAAATACGCGATGCTCCGTGCAAATGGAAAAAACGCCACAACGCCGCCACAAATTCCAAGTTTTTCATTTTTTCGCAGTTCGTTTTATCTTTATTTTTCCTTGATAGTTGAGATGGTGCCGAAAAGAGGAATCGAACCTCCGACCTACTGATTACGAATCAGCTGCTCTACCAACTGAGCTATTTCGGCCAGCGATCACCCAACGCACCAGCACCCACATCGAGCAACTGCCTCCGCTCGTTGTGCTCACTCATCCGGCCCTGATTGGCTTTGCTTACCTGGAATAGAACTCAACTACCACATTCGGCTCCATCAAAACCGGATAGGGAACATCCTCAAACTTCGGCACATGCACAAAAGTCCCCTTCAGGGCGTTAAAATCAACATTCATATAGGACGGAACATCTCTCTCATTGAGCTGAATTGCCTGTAAAATCGCTAGATTAGCTTTAGATTTTCCTCGAATTTCCACAACATCACCTTCCTGTACCAGATAGGAGGCAATATCCACTGACTTGGCATTTACTAGCACATGGCCGTGGCTTACCAACTGACGTGCAGCAAAAACCGTGGCAGCAAATCTCATCCTATATACAACGGAGTCCAAACGACGTTCCAAAAGCCCTATGATATTCTGGCTTGTATCTCCGCGCATACGAGATGCCTTCTGATAAATATTGCGAAACTGTCGCTCCGATATATTACCGTAGTAGCCCCTTAGCTTTTGCTTTGCCTGCAGCTGTACACCATAATCCGTTGGCTTTTTTTTATTATTTCCGTGCTGGCCTGGACCATAATTACGATTGTTTATTGGACTTTTTTGGCGTCCCCATAAATTAACACCTAACCTACGATCAATTTTATACTTCGACGCTATACGCTTACTCATTACAAACCTTTATGTTTTCTATTTTTCATTAAAATAACCACCTCACCATCCCAAGACCGCCATTTCACTATAACACATAAAAGACCTAGAACATCGATGATGTTAATGCATATTTTAAAAATGTCAACATGGGAATTGCTTTAATAATGGGAACAGGCAAATCTATGCGCACATTCTGACGGAGTTTCCCCCCTGTTGCTTAGCAAGGTACATAAATTCGTCGGCTGTTACTATGGCATCCTGCAGACTTAATTGTCCATCGGATTCTGGACAGCACATGCCGATACTAACAGTGCATGATGCATTCTTAATTGCTGAACTTTCTATTGTTTTCTGTATCCTTAGGGCAATATGACGAGCACTTTCTTTGGTAATGTTGTTGATAATTATCACAAATTCATCTCCACCGTATCTAGCAATCATATCGGATGAACGTGTGTACATTTTTACGGCGTTTGCGACATATCTCAGCACTTCATCCGCAAATGCGTGGCCAAACTTGTCGTTTATGTCCTTAAATTTATCTATATCTACCATCAAAATCGCACAATTGTGTAATTTGTGATTTTGATTTTTTATGTAGTCTTCCAGAAATGATCTATTAAGCACCCCAGTTGTTGCATCAATGGTTGATTGATACATGTTCTTTTCTATATTTTTTGCAAAACTTTCGTACAATCTTTTGTATTTTACGAGGGAGTTAATGCGGCAGGATATTATGGTTGGATGTGCAAATGTGTTGATGGTGTCTAAAAATCCCAAATTCAATTCCAACGCATGTTCCACCACGGACTCACTGTCGCTGTCATAGGTGAGCAGAATAGGTATGTGTTTGTATATTTTCCTAAGGCGAATGCTAGCACAGCACTGGCGAGCTCCGGCGTTTTCGGAGTTTATCACAAACAAATCAACACTACTGATGGCGTCATCTATGGCAGGCCATGATGTAAGCTGGAGTATTTTGAATGGGCAGTGTGATTTTTTTAAACTATTGCGCAAAAAAACCACGTTTTTATGAAAAATAGTGACGATTTTTTTTGTATATTCAGTACTTAGCTGAATATCACTCAGCAGGCTATCATGAAACATATCTTTGATATGCATAAACACTGCAATTTTTTTTGCAAGGGTATTTTTATCGATGTTGGTATCGATGACATCATCTAGTCCCATATTAGTGCACATGGTCACAATTTCTGTTATCCCATTGCTGGTAATGCTGACGATGGGAATGACACTGCACAACTGGCGGAGCACGGCTAGAAAATCAGCAAATAACTTCGAACGTTTTAGTGGTATGCAAATAAAAACCAAATCTATAAATTGCGTACTTACGATTCTGATGGAATCCTCGACTGATCTAGCAAACAATAATACATTATGCAATTCTCTCAGGTGGTCGCATAAACCGGAAATATCAATATCACATTCATTAATTACCAATACTTTGGCAACCATTATTTTTGTTCTCTATGCATGAAAAAACAGATTCCATAAACTTATCTACAGACAGCGGTTTTGTCAGAAATGCATCAATAATTTTTGAGATATTTTTCTTGCATTCGCTATTATAGATAGACAACCCTACAATGGGCATGGGTTTTATGGATTGATCTTCATGAATTTTATTAATCAATTTCTCCAAAAATGCTTCCTCTGCAATCTCTGTATTAATCACGACAAGGTCATGCTTGCCTGACTTGATTTGCATAAGGCCATCGACAGCTGATCTGGCAATGCTGACATCAAATCCGTTGGCGGTTAATATATCCTTATATAGTTTACTTTGTAAAGGATGTTGTTCCATGAGAATAGCTGTTTTTTTAAATAAATCTGCCTGCATTTAATTCCCTCAAATCATTAACCATGTATTAATGTTATCAGCACAATATTAACAAAATATTACCGGAAACAATTTTATAGCATTTTTTTACACCATCTTCATCTGCGTTCTTATGCGGCAAAGGCCGCGTTCGGAATTACATACACCTGGTCCAGATTGATGCATAATTTTTTTGTAAAAAATCTAAAAGCGTACCAAAGGATCATCATAATAACGCGTGAAATTACACATAAAATCTGCTAAAATCCACTTTTGAAGTGAAGGATTAATCATATAACAGTATGGTATTTGTTCAGGATAGTAAAAACACATGGCATTGCCAATTGTAAAGAATAAAAACAAAAAATCTCGACGCGCTCCCATAAGCGATATCAATGTTACACCAATGATAGATGTTATGTTGGTGTTGCTGGTTATTTTTATGGTCACGGCGCCTTTTTTTACGACTGGAGTCAAGGTTAATCTGCCCAACGCCAAGGCCCCAAGTATCCAAGGCAGTGATATGCCGATTATTGTACACATCAATAAAGATGGTGACGTGTTTATTGGTGATATTAAGGTTGATCGAAGCACATTGACAGATAAATTACGGGCCATAACCAAAGAAAGCATTGAAGATATTCGGATATTTGTGCGTGGAGATCAAAGCATTCCCTATGGACAAATTATGAAAATCATGGAACTTATAAGTGGAGCAGGATTTAGAAAAGTCGTCCTAGTAACGGAGCCGCCTCGGGAACAAAGGCAATAATTAAATGCTTCATAGGAAAAAAACCGAATCGCATATTACTAAGTTTTCCATCTACTCGGCGGCTTTGCATGGATCGCTGTTGCTGTTCTGTGCGGCGTCGTTACGTCTACCAAGGCAAGCGCCACGATTACTGGTGAATATAGATGTAGCAGGAGAGGAAGAATTACGGGGGTACATTGAAAAATATTCGCAGCAACAGATGTCTCTGAGTTCATCGCCTTCGTCTCCAGAATCATCATTCGCTGCAGCAGAGGATAAGTTTAATCCAGATGAAGATACTGAAGTCAAAGAACCATTACCGGAAAATCCCGAACAACAGGAAAAGTTAGAAGAAACACAAGAGCAGGCATCAAAATCTACCGCCGATGGTGAAGATGATTCCTTGGTGGAAAATCCAGAAAATATTCTAACCACAGAAACGCAATCGCCAGAATCTCCTATAACTGAGGAAAAACTTTCCACCCAGGAGAATACGATTAACGATGCGAATCGCGATGATAAAAAAAATACAAGCCAGGACGATGAACCAGTTCCAGGAGAAGAGTATAAACAAAATTCAGAGAAGAATGAAAACCGAGAGCAAAGGGATGAAAATTCAAAAACGGAAAAAGTCGAGCAAAAAAAAATAGAAAAAGATAAAAAGCTAGAACAAAAAAAGAAGGAACAATTGGAGAATAAAGAAAAGAAAATTAAAAAAAAGAATAAAGCTAAAAAAGAGCTTTTGGGTATAATATCCGAGGCAGAAAAGGCGAAAAAGAAAAATGAAAATAGAAAGAAAATACAAAATATCGCTCAACAAATGTCAGAACAAAATAAAATTAAAGAACGAAATAAATCGAATCAAACATTCAGGAAAATGGTCAGTGACAGCATCAAAAGCATTGGCAGCAGCAATGGCTCCGGCAATGGCGGTGGATTTGGAGAAGAACTTTCCGAAAACGAATACAATATGATCTCGGCCCAAATAAACCCTCACTGGGTTGTCCCCTATGGCATAAGAGGAGCAGATAGTTTAATAATAGAGATAAGGATAAAGCTGAAGGACAATGGGGAAGTTATCCCGTCGGAATTGATGGTCATGGACGAAGAAAGGTATGCAGCGGATCCTGCATTTAGGGCAGCGGCCGATGGCGCTAGAAGGGCGATACTAGAGGCAAGTCCGCTTTCGCTACCTCCTCATAAAGCAGACTTGCTTCGGGAATTTATCTTTGCATTCGATGTAGGAAAGGCGTCTAGAAAGTAGTTGTTTTTGTTTATGAATAAAATGATGTGAGGGAAACATGTTAAATTTCTGCAAAAAAATATTGTTACCGATAATTTTGCTTCTGTCGTACACAGTTAGCTGCTGTTTCATAGCATTTGCAAAAAAAGCAATTGCTGAGCAAAATAATGACCTGCCTAGGCATGATCTTGCCTACGCAGGTACTTCACTCGCATCCACCAAATCCTGGAAAAAGTCTCCTCCACTGATTATAGAAGTGAACAAAGGCGTTATGAGGCCAGTCTCGATTGCCATGAACATATCCAGCCTAGACAAATCGCTCACCGACCGTATCTTGGGTGTCATAAAAAACGATCTGCAGAGTACATCTCTTTTTCGAGCAATTCCAGAAACGGCTTTCATGGAGGAATTGGCCTCGATAAATGTTCAGCCACAATATAAGCTGTGGAGAATCATAAATGCCCAATATCTACTGAATGCGCAAGTGAGCGTTGCGGAAGCACGGGTGCAAATTACACTGGTACTGTATGATGTTGTTTCCGAAAAAATAATAGGTAACGTATCCATTCAGGGTTCCCTGAAGAATCTACGCAAAATTGCTCATATCGCGGCAAATTGTATCTATGAAAAAATAACCGGAGAAAGTGGCTATTTCGATACAAAAATCATGTATGTTGCCTTGAGTCGTGCGCGGAATAGTCAAAAAACATACAAAATTGCCCTGATGGATCAAGATGGATTCGGTCATCGCTATCTGACAAATGGCGCAACAACTGTCTTGACACCGCGCCTTGCTCCCAATGGTCGTTGGTTTACATTTTTTGCCTACAAAGAAAAAATTGTAAACGGTCGCAGAGTGCCAATATCCGCAAGTGTATACTATGGAAATATTGAGACGGGGAAAATTTCTCCACTGGTGCAGATGGATGGCATAACCTACGCTCCTCGGCATTCACCGGATGGAAGGTTTTTAGCCTTCTGCCTATCACGAAAAGGAGCATCATCCATTTGGCTATTAAACCTGATGACCGGAGAGAAGAAGAGGCTCACCAGAGGTGCCTGCATCGATACATCGCCTAGTTTTTCACCGGACGGACAACGCATAGTTTTCAATTCAGACAGAGGAGGAACACAGCAACTCTACATCATGAATATCGATGGATCGAATGTTCGCCGATTGTCATATGATGTTGGCCATAGATATGCTTCACCGGTATGGTCTCCACGTGGTGATTGGATTGCGTTTACAAAATTTCGGAATGGTGTATTTTACATAGGAATAGTTCGTCCCGACGGTAGCGGTGAGAGGGTTTTGGCGTCCGGATATATGTTGGAAGGACCGACTTGGTCTCCAAATGGCCGCATAGTTATGTACGCACAGCAGGATTATTCGAGGCGTGAAAAAATTTGCAGTGTTGATATAACCGGAAACAATAGGCATGAAATCAGCACTCCAGGCGATGCAATTGATCCGGAATGGTCCGCTGGCACTGGTAAATCGCGTTAGTCAGCTCGAAGCGCGACAAGCGCGTACTTTGGATGGAAAAATTAATAGCAGGATAAAGGAGATATATAATGGGTGCGTCCGAAAAAAAAGGTGTTGTAGTTTTTGTCCTGAGAAACGAGACGGAGCGATCTGTCAGTTTTTCGGCCGGCCAGACGATTTTACAGGTCGCTCAGGAAAATGACATACATATCACAAGTGCCTGCGAAGGCATGGGGATATGTGGCACTTGTCATGTGGCCATAGAGAATTTGCATGATAAACTGCCGAAAATATCAGATCAAGAAAACGATACGCTCGATGGTTCCATTGGCGTTACCATGCAGTCGCGATTAGCCTGCCAGGTGGTACTTGATGAAACCATGGATGGATTGCGTGTGAAAATTTAGATAATGAATTAATAATCTTTTTGAGCAACCAAAGTAACATAGGACTGTAGTGTCTGGAGAGTATCTTAAGATGGGAAGTTTTTTGTTTTCCTATTACTGCAATATCATTAGGAAACAAATACCTGACGAATATCAGGATTTGGTTTCTGTGGATCCTCCAAAGAATGATTCTTTCGGTGATTTTTCCACCAATGTTGCAATGCTGCTGGCCAAAAGGCTGGGACATTCTCCGATGGATGTTGCTTACAAGATACGTGACTCCCTAGAGGGAAACGAAAGCTTTTCGGATCTTTCTGTTAAAAATCCAGGGTTTATCAATTGGAAAATACCTAGGTACCTTTTGCAGGAACAGCTAAGGATTATTATTGCTGAAAATTTCGGAAAAATGAATCTAGGAAGAGGAAAGCGAATAAATGTTGAGTATGTATCCGCCAACCCGACTGGCCCATTGCACGCCGGACATGCGCGAGGAGCAATCGCGGGAGATGTTTTGGCCAATTTGTTGTCCTTTGTGGGTTACGATGTTACCAGGGAATACTACATAAACGATGCCGGCAAACAGGTAGAAATTCTTGCTCGCTCATTATTTCATCGCTATCTGGAATTGCTGGAAAAGACTACCGATCCGTTGCCGGATTGGGCGTATCCAGGAGATTACCTGATAGCCATTGCCGGGAAAATTGTATCGAAGCACGAAGATGAGTTCGCGACAAAGAGCGAAGTTGAGTGGCTGGATTTTTTCAAAAAGTTCGCCGTTGAAGATATTATGGAAGGCATCAGGCATGACATGCATGATCTCGGCATATATCACAATGTCTTTTCTTCGGAGCTAAATCTCATGCGAAATGGAGCCATAGAGAAAGCTTTAGAACTCTTGCGCTCGAAGAATCTTATCTATGTTGGTGTACTTAGCGTTCCCAAAGGAAAAGAACCGGAAGATTGGGAAGAGCGAGAGCAATTATTATTCAGATCCACTGCCTTTGGAGACGATGTCGATCGCCCATTGCAAAAATCCGACGGTTCCTGGACGTATTTTGCAACCGACATCGCCTATCACCTAGATAAAATAAATCGAGGTTTTGATGAAATGATAGATTTTTGGGGTTCTGACCATGGTGGGTATGTAAAAAGGATGCAGGCAGCCGTAACCGCTGTTTCGGACGGCACCAAAAAGCTGGAGGTAAGAATCAGCCAGGTAGTAAGATTCATGCAGGATGGACGTGAGGTAAAAATGTCCAAGAGGGCTGGAACTTTTATCACCCTAAGGGATATCATTGATCGTGTAGGCCGGGATGTTATTCGCTTTATTATGTTAACCAGACTAGATGGAGCTTTGCTGGATTTTGATTTCAAAAAAGTCATTGAACAGAACCGAGACAATCCTGTATTTTATGTGCAATATGCCTATGCCAGAACCTGGTCTGCTTTTAGGCAATTTCATCAAACTTTCGGCAATGAAATTCCAAACTTCAATGAGGTGAATGTACATCTATTGGATGAGGAAAGCGAGCTTCAGCTAATCAAAGTGCTGGTGGATTGGCCAAGACAAATACTAATGGCCGCCAAAAACAAAGAACCACATCGCATTGCTTTTTACTTGTGCGATGTGGCTGCTAAATTCCATTACCTCTGGAACAATGGAAAAGATAACGCTCAATTGAGGTTTATTCTGGTGGATAATTTTGAGAAGACGTGTGCCAGAATGATGTTGCTGCGCGCAACTCAGTTGGTGATTGAATCAGCTTTCGGCATAATTGGCGTTACTCCGGTGAAGGAATTACGATAGGAATTCACATCATGAGTCCATTTTTAGAAGAAGATGACGACGATTACAACAATGATTACTCATTTGAATCTGACCAACGGTTGAATAGCATAGGTACTGATCGTAGTTTTCGAGCAAATTTTTTCAAGGACGAGAAAAAGTTTTTCTTCATAGGAGGAATGGCGTCGGTGCTGGCATTCTGCTTCGTAGCATATTTTTTATATTCCGGATCAAAGCCGGTTGATCTGGATGATTTGCCAATCATCAAAGCAGATCCCAACCCCATAAAGATGAAACCCAAAAGCAATGAGCAAGTCAATCATCAGGACAAGGTAGTCTACGATAACATTGCCGGCATAAAGAGGGATGATGTTGCAGAAAAAACGGCTCCCCCTCCGGAAGAAATTTTATCGATACCCGAGATGGATACTGAAGAATCTCTATCGCAGAAAGAAAAGGACAATATCATTCAGGCATTCGATAACCTTGCTCCACCAACTAGGGAGAAAAATTACAAAATTAACTATGTCAAAACCAGTGATTCCGCTACCGCAAATAATAGCTCAGCGGAAATTCCCGAAGAAGAGGTAAAAATTAATGCAGATACCATTAATTCCACATCTACGAGACTAGATTTGGAAGAGGATTCGTCTGCCGAACACCACAAAAACACCGAAGCCACAAAAGGCAAAGAAAAGCCAGCCCATGCTGAAAAGCAAAATCGCAACCCGACAACGGATCTAGCCGCAACCAATGGCAATATTCCTGCTAGGAAAGCGCTCCATGGCGCAAAACCTAACAAAGGTGCTGTAAATACGTTAGAAAATGAGGACAAGAGCACCATGATTCAGGTTGCTTCAGTCCACTCAAAAACAGCAGCCGAAGCTGAATACAGAAGAATATTGAATAAAAATAAGTTCTTAAAAGGCTTGGGAAAGAAAATTTTAAAGATCGACCTCGGCGAAAAAAAAGGAATGCGCTATCGCATTCAGATTGGTCCTTTAAAAAACAAAACCGAAGCAAAAAAAATTATATCCGTTCTGAAATCCAATGGTCTTTCCCCCTATATAACCAAGTGAGTTAGCGACCATGCTCCAGCAGCATATTTTTTAGTAACATGAAACACATACCGAGGTTTTATATTGATAGCGCTATTCTGCAGCCGGGTGCCATGGTGAGCATCGGTTTGCAGCGAATGCATCACGCCACTAGAGTTTTGCGCCTATCAGTTGGTGACAGCGTGAGACTTTTTCATGAAAATTATGGGGAATGGAATTGTTCCATAAGTAATGTAAAAACATGTAGCGTAACATGTCTTCAACAAATAAAATTCACGGAAAATGAGGTTAGATCAGCCATAATTGCCTGTGCTATTATCCATCCCACCCGCATGTGCATGCTGCTGGAAAAAGTCACTGAGCTTGGAGCTTCAGCAATAATTCCGTTGATTAGCCAATATACCCAATACCATACATTGAATATTCGGAAAGCAGTGCAGATCATATGCTCAGCCTGCGAACAATGCGGGCGTATAAAAATTCCGCAACTGCACGAAATTGTAACTCTTGAAGAATTTTTGCAAACCTATGATACCAAATACGGTAAATATCAATTGATTTTTGGGGATGAATCGTTGACATGCTCCGTAAAAATGTGTGATCTTCTGAAACAGAAGAAAAATGTATTTCTCATCGGCCCTGAAGGAGGCTTTTCAAGCCTGGAACGTCGGATGATTTTGAGCTATAATTTTGCATCAGGTGCAAAAATCGGATCCAACATTTTAAGGAGCGAAACTGCAGCTATGGCATTTATGTCAGCTTGGTTGTGCACTATTCCATGAGCTTTGTCAGGTTAATTTTTGAAAGGGCCAGTAATGAACATCTATAGAACACACTACTGCGGACAGCTAAAGGCTTCTGACGTCGGAAAATCAGTAAAATTATCCGGATGGGTTCACAAAAAACGCGATCACGGTAATTTATTGTTTATTGATCTGCGAGATCACTACGGAATTGTTCAGTGCGTCACTGATTCTAGCAGCAAATTTTTCGCAGATGTAGAAAAAATCCGCAATGAATGCATCGTTACGGTGGAAGGAGATGTAGTAAAAAGAAGTCCTGAAACCATCAATGAAGCAAATCCAACAGGTCACATCGAAGTAAAAGTAAAAGAATTTACCGTCATGTCCTATGTTGATAATTTGCCCATGTCTGTCTCCAGCGTATCAGATCTATCGGAAGAAATTCGCCTGAGATATCGATTCCTCGACCTACGTAGAGAAAAGATACACAACAATATGGTTCTGCGCAGCAACATTATTGCGGGTATTCGGGAAAAAATGCGGCGACAAGGATTTCTGGAAATTAACACCCCCATTCTCACCGCCAGCTCTCCGGAAGGAGCAAGGGATTTTTTGGTACCAAGTCGACTACATCCTGGCTGCTTTTATGCTCTACCCCAAGCCCCCCAGCAATTCAAGCAGTTGCTGATGGTGGCAGGATTCGATAAATATTTCCAAATTGCTCCCTGCTTCCGGGATGAAGATAGTCGAGCTGACAGATCCCCTGGAGAATTCTATCAGCTGGATTTTGAGATGGCATTCGTTACCCAGGACGATGTTTTCAACGCCATTGAGCCTGTGATATACGAAATATTCAGCGAATATTCTTCCCGAAATGTATCTCCATATCCATTTCGCAGGATCTCCTACGAGGATGCAATGCTGCACTACGGTAACGATAAGCCAGATTTGCGCAATCCATTAACACTGGAAGATGTAAGCAACATATTTGCATCATCGACATTTGCTGTATTCGTAAATACTGTTCAGATGGGAGGAGTAGTGCGGGCGATTGCAGTCTGTGGCGCCCATAAACAACCACGCAGTTTTTTCGATAAATTAAATGACTGGGCTCGAGAAAACGGCATGCCAGGCATTGGTTATATAACATTTTCCGAAAACTCTGCCAAAGGACCAATCGCAAAATTCCTTGATGAATCCCAACTGCATCAACTGCGAGAAAAGGTTAACCTCAAGACAGATGGGGTTGTATTTTTTGTATGTGATAAGAAGAAGATTGCCAACAAATTTGGGGGACAATTGCGTCAGAAGTTAGCAACGGATTTGAACTTGTGTTCCGATGGCTTTGAATTCTGTTGGGTTGTGGATTTTCCCATGTATGAGCTAAATGAAGAAACCAGCCACATAGATTTCTCCCACAATCCATTTTCCATGCCACAGGGAGGAATGGAGGCACTGGAACAAACAGATCCATTGCAGGTAAAGGCATACCAATATGATATTGTATGCAATGGTATTGAACTATCCAGCGGAGCCATTCGGAATCACAAGCCCGACGTGATGTTGAAAGCCTTCGAGATAGCCGGCTATGCACCAGAAACCATAAAGGAAAAATTCAAGGGAATGTTTTCGGCATTTCAACTGGGCGCTCCACCCCATGGAGGCTGTGCTCCCGGCATTGATAGAATGGTCATGCTCATTGCCGAAGAGCCAAATATTCGCGAAGTCATTGCCTTTCCACTAAATCAGCAAGCACAGGATCTTATGATGAATGCCCCGGCATATGTCACGGACAAGCAATTGAAAGAGTTGCACATTAAACTTGATTTGCCAAGGAAATTTAATTTAGAATAGTGTGTTGAATTATTTTATTGTAGCGAAGTAAATTGATTGTTCATTATGTCGTTGGACGTGTTTATTTTCTACCATTGGAGGAGAAATGCTTAGTTTTGCAAGATTATTACTGGTGTGCTTGTTATCGTTGTGTAGTTTAGGTTATTTAGACCAAGCACGTGCTGCAACCATAAAGATTGCCTACAGATCAAAGGGGGCGGAGCTGGATCTCCTGAAAAAGGCCATAGATGAGTGGACTAAAAAGCACCGTGGGAAGCATAAAGTCGAGATCATAATATTGCCTCACTCCAGCAATGAATGTTTCGCTCTATATCAACAATGGTTCAGCGCCGAATCCTTCGACATAGATGTACTACAAATGGATGTTGTATGGATCGGAACTTTTAAGGATTGCCTAACCCCATTGGATGAAAAAGATTTGGAATTTAGCAACTATTTTGATGCCGTATCAGGATGTATGTTTTACGATGGGCAATTGCTGGCTCTACCCTTATACGTAGATTGTGGAGTGATGTACTATCGCAAGGATTTGCTGGAAAAATACGGCAAACTGGTTCCAAAAACGTGGGAAGAATTGCTTGAAACGGCGCTATACATCCAAAATGAAGAGCGCAAAGACCCGGTAAAAAAGAATAAATTCTATGGTTTTGTGTTCCAGGCAAAAGCATTTGAGATTTTAACTTGTGTCTTTGCGGAAATGATAGATTCGTTCGGAGGAGCCATAATCAAAAATGGCAGGATTATGGTAAATTCTCAGCAGTCTATAAATTGCGTGAAGTTTTTGATCAATTGTTTGCAAAATATTTCCAGTCGCAGTGTTTTAAACTATTCGGAAGAAGATGCAAGGGGTGTGTTTCAGTCGGGAAATGCAGTATTCATGCGCAATTGGCCATATGCCTGGGCCCTGCTAAACAGCTCAGAGGTTGTTGCCGGTAAGGTTGGTGTAATGCCGATACCTCCAGGCACAAAGGAAGGAAAATTTTCTGGAGTGCTGGGAGGGTGGTTCCTTGCCCTATCGAAATATTCTAAGCATTCTGAAATCGCTGCCGACCTAATCAAGTTCCTAACCAGTAAGGAACAACAAAAAATTAGAGCTCGACATTCGTATTTACCAACCTTTAAAACCTTGTATAGTGATCCAGATGTATTGAAAAATAACGATTTTTTTAGGGAAGTATACCCATCATTGCAAAATGCAGTCAGAAGACCATCCGTAGAATTCGGCAAAAATTACAATAGAGCCAGTACGGAAATATTTAACACCGTAAATACAATTTTGGCAGAATCCTCGGAAGTTGAAAAATATCTGGATAGATTGCAGAAAAAACTGCAAAAATTGCTGAAAAAAACTGAAGCGCATGCAACAAATGATAATCCAAAAGATGAACTGTATAAATTACAAATGGATTTGCAGAATATGCAGAAATTGCGAGGCTTGCTGAAAAAAAACACTACAATCGCAGAAAGCAGCGATCCGGAGGCTAAAAAAGATGACAACTTCAACGAAAAAAAAGAAAATGGGTGGCTCTCGGGGATTTGTGATAAGCTGACCATCATTTGGAAATCCATTTGGAGCGGTAATGAAGCAAAAATCAGCAACAAAGAGAATTCCTGAACTCTATAATTGGGTGTTCCTCACTCCATTTCTGTTGGTAATGATCTTGTGTGCCGGATGGCCTTTATTACGAACGGTGTTTTTTAGTCTTACGGACGCCACCCTGGATAGTTTAAAAAGTTCGCATTTCATCGGCATCAGTAACTTCGTCGATCTTGCTCGTGACCATGACTGGTGGCACGCTGTCAGGAACACTATGACTATCACTTTTGTATCGGTCCCGATGGAAACTGTTTTGGGCATGATGGTGGCGCTTATATTGCACCGTAGTTTCATCGGCAGAGGCTGGATGAGGGCCATTGTTCTGATCCCATGGGTTATTCCCACCATAGTCTCCGCACGCATGTGGGCATGGATGCTGAACGATATCTATGGAATCATTAACGAACTGCTGCTCATGGCATCCATAATTGATGCTCCCATACCATGGATTGCCTCCAATACCCTGAGCATTGTCTCTATCATTTTGGTAGATGTTTGGAAAACAACGCCCTATATGGCATTGCTGATGCTAGCCGGCCTACAATCGCTGCCGCAAGATTGCTTCGAAGCCGCCGAAGTCGACGGCATCCCGTTTCGAAAGATATTCATGAACCTTATCCTGCCCATGATGAAGCCAACAATTATAGTGGCGGTAATTTTCAGAACTTTGGATGCCATAAGAATATTTGATCTTGTGTATGTGCTGAGCTGCGGCAACAGTGCCAATGCCACCATGTCCGTATATGCCAGAAAACACCTAGTAGATTATGCAGATGTTGGATTGGGATCAGCAGCAGCCACAGCATTGTTGTTTGTCATAGCTATACTAACGGTGTTATATGTTTCGTTTAACAGAAAAAAAACTGCAGTCATATAATCGGGTAACCCAGTATAGGCTGTAATGGTAGTATACATGTCCGCAGTAATGAAGCATATTTATCGTGGCTACAATAATCTGCGTACGCGCACAAACAGGGGAGATATTGGTTTGATAAAACGAGAAAATGCATGGAAATATAAGAGATTGGTCAAAAATACTATATTTTATGTGCTGTGCATACTGGTGGCTGCCTATTGTTTGTTTCCCTTTTACTGGGCCCTGGTCTCTTCTCTGAGAGACAGCGCACATTTGTTCTCCACAGAGCTATGGCCATCTAAAATTTCCCTCGAAAATTATTCCTATGTGTTGGGCGATGCGCTATTTGGAAATTCATTTCTGAATTCCGCCGTAGTTGCAACCGCCACTTCATTTTTAACTCTTGCCGTTTGTCTCCTGGCTGCCTATCCATTGGCTCGCCACTCTTTTCCCGGAAGGAAGCGAGTACTGATGTTGGCGCTAAGCATAACAACTCTGCCTCACGTGGCAGTTTTGTCTGGTCTTTTCGAGTTGATCAGGATTCTGGACATATACAACGAAAAAACCGCATTGATCCTATCCTATATGATTATTACAGTGCCATTTACATTATGGGTAATGACTAATTTTATGAAAAGCATTCCCAAAGATATAGAAGAAGCAGCAATCATGGATGGCTCCAATCAGTACAGGATACTCACAAAAATATTCTTACCCATACTATGGCCATCGATTGTTACGACAGGATTGCTGGCGTTTATTGCTGCCTGGAATGAATTTTTGTTTGCCCTAACATTCACATTAACAGCTCAAGCTCGGACAGTTCCCGTTTCTCTTGCTTTATTTAGTGGCGCCAGTCAGCATGAATTACCGTGGGGGTTGATTATGGCCGCCAGCGTCGTAGTTACACTGCCTCTTGTACTGTTGGTAGTGATTTTTCAAAGACGGATAATATCCGGATTGACAACGGGATCGGTAAAAGGATAAATAAATATCAACGAAGAGATATGGGCTTTTATCAATATATTTTGGTTGGAATTGGAGGAGCGTTTGGTGCGGTTTTGCGCGTTGCCATATCTAGAATATTACCAGCAACGCTGGTGCAGCAGATTCCGACGAGTATTCTGATCGTAAACGTGATGGGGGGATTGCTGATTGGAGTTGCAAATGGCCTACAGCTAAATCTTGATCAGAAAACCATCGATGATCTGAAATTTCTTTGTGTTTCTGGTTTTCTTGGCGGATTTACAACTTTTTCTGCGTTTACACTGGAAACCATGCAACTTTTGGAAAAAGAAAAGTATTGCATAGCTTTGGCATACGTCATTCTGAGTGTGCTTTTGAGCTTAATCTTTTTCTGCATCGGAACAAAATTGTGCCAATGGGGACAACGATGATGCTAAATCAAAAAAAACATAGCCATGGGTTTTCTGAAAACCAGGCTTCTGCATCCGTTCTGCCTTTCCACAGGCCTTGCCTCTTTCCTCGTCGATGGCCCAGTAGAACATATACCATTAATTCCTTCCGAGTGCTTTGCAGCAATTACGGAAAAGGACCTAACTGATGATCAAGTAGCCAAACTAACCGCGGGACAATTGGATGTTTTACATCCCGGCGTACTGCTAAAATTTTCTGATAAGCAGATATAGTCATACTGGCCTAAAAGTGGTACAATTTATATGAATTTTGAAGAAGTTGACGATGGCGTCCCAAAGGGAGGGGCAAGCAGCGATGGTTTTCCTGAGATATCGCTTGAAATTT
>JAITRU010000020.1 GCA_031288225.1 Holosporaceae bacterium
AATTCTATCTACACTTGAAAGAAACAGAGTGGCGCTTTAATCATAGGCATGAAAACATTTATAAATTGTTGTTAAATAGGCTAAGAAAATCTCCTCTCTAATCTACTCTTGAACCTTAACAAATATTGAGGAATAGGATGTAGTTCAAAAATAGTTGCAAATTGTTTTGGGGTTGAATTGCTAACTTTTCGAAAAAGTTTATCGAAATTTTATAGGGAAAACTAATAAGTTTGTTCAAAATAGAGAAGATAGCGCGCACACGCGATGTAGGGACGTTACCAAAAGATTAACAATGGAGGTTCTGGATGCGTCAGCGATTTACAGCGACGATGGGAATGGGCATGGAAGTCTTCTAGAAGGATGTGGGAAACGCTATCGTGTCGGGCACTTTTGCCAATGGGGGTGGAGAGTGCATGGAAACGAAATGGAAATTTTTGGATGTGAAGTGGCAAAAGACAGATTCCTAGAGCTACGCGGAATACAGAAAGAAAAATTCAATCTACACCTGAAGGAGACCAAGTGGTGCTTCTACCATTCCTCATTATTGATTTTTTGTGGCAAGCGCTGGACGACTTCGCCCACAGGCTACTCAAAAAAGCTTTTAGATAGTTTGTTGTGAGGAATGGTATTCGATCATGGGCACGAAAATATTTATGATACCAAATCTCATTTTGGATTGTCCAAATGGCTTCGAGAACACGCTCTATGGCAGCCGCTGCCAGGCAGGCAATAGTTAATCGATGATGGGATTTGGTATTATACAAAACGGGACCGTTGAAAACAGAAAAAATCCAAATTTTCACAATCTGTGTTTCAGGGTGGTTAGCGCTTCACTATGGCATTTTTTGATCAGTTTTCAACAGCTCCAAAACTGTTTTGAAAGTGTGTTTGCAATGTCGTATTTTCACTCAAATATCAGCCTGATCATTGCACTAACGAATGCACTTTCGAAGCAGGCCACGTATACGGATTTTTTATCATGGAAACACTGTACGTTGCCATCGATGATCTTGGGCATGACAACTGTAGATTGATGAAATAAGGTCCGCAATAGAAACAAACACTTTTATATTTAATTAATGTTGAATCGGAGCTTTGTGTTAAAAATCAATTGATTAATTCATTAAATACAATTATCATCCAAAATTTTAGTTGTATTTTTTACAATTGCTACTTGCATTTTACAGCAGCCGTGTGTAATTCTAGGTCCGGAAGACTGGAGCTGGATGTGTTGCCGTGGGATTGTTTTTTATGTGAGTAGATGGAGTGATTTTCTGCCTGTTCTTTTGAAGTTCTTGCAATAATGCCTAACAGACAGCTGGCAATTAACTTTTCGTAAAATATTTTTTTTTATTATGAATAATGCAACTTGCTAAAATGTAGAAGGTAGTTGAAGAGTTGGTCGTTGTTATGGAGACAGTAAGCAGGTGTTAAATGTAGTGGTTTTTGGCGAACGTGTTAGAAGCAACTAATTGGTGTTATTTTCGCTCTGGGTAATGGAAATAGTGGGTTTTTTTTGTTTTTTGGCGATTAGCTGGAAAAGGTAGTTTTGATGCAGATTATTAACGAAGGTGAGAGCATAAGGGTTACTGGAAGAGTCAAGTGGTTTAACCAGTTTAAGGGGTATGGTTTTGTGGAAGCGGAAAGTATTCCGGAAGATGTTTTCCTACATTTTTCCGTCATTGATCAATCCGGAATCAAGCAGCTAAGCAACGACGACATCGTCATATGCGACGTAAAAAAATCAAATCGCGGATTCCAGGTTAGCTGTGTTCTGGAAATCGTTAGTCACAACAAATACGAAGTGGATGAGGGGAAAGTAAAGTTGGTGACAGCCACGATGAGGTGGTTCAATCCTGCTAAGGGATTTGGGTTTGCTCGTATGGATTCTGGGGAAGATATTTTTATTCATTCAAACTTACTCAAAAAGCACAGGATAGAAACCATAGAGCATGGCCAAGCTGTTAATCTGATGGTTCATCGTACAAACTTTGGATATGAGGCCACTGATTTGATCATGTAACGCAGTGTGCAAGTTTTTTCATGGGGGATAATATTATCGAACAGTGTTGATCCTCCGATGAATACGGCGATGGTGTGAAAGCATATTTTTCTTCTGATTATATATATACCCAATCACAGTGAGATTTCAGACGAAAAATACTGTAATCACAATAAAGACTCACCAATAAGATCCAATTTCTTACGATGATTGAGTATGCAAGTAAATAAAAACCAAAAATGACGCCTAGTTAAACATCTAGGTTATCAAAATTACTAAAAAAACCTGTACAGGGCGTATTAATAGACTTTTTTAAAGTGGCTCTGAATGCGTTTTTTTGCTATACTAAATTCGCTTTGAAAGTATGGAGGGCTCGCTTTGTATGGCAGATTCGGTTTGTGTTTTCTATGCAGAAATGCTGAGGACTTGGATCCTAGAGATTTAAAAATGTCCTAGATGTAAAACGAGTCTGCCATATTTGCTGCATAGAAGTACTAAAAATCAAAATGTTGGATACCTAATCGGTGATTTCTATTGCTGTATTGGTGTGTCAGTGTGCTGTGGATCGACAAATTTTGTGTCATTTGTCATGTCCCCAGACATAAGTGGTGGGTTCCATGCCGCAGTTTATTGAAATAAGAGGAGCAAAGGTTAATAATCTAAAAAATATTGATATCAATATTCCTTTGGGGAAAATCGTTGGTATCTGCGGGGTATCAGGATCCGGGAAAAGTTCTCTTGCGCTAGGCGTTCTGTATTCGGAGGGATTTCGTAGGTATCTGAATGCATTATCGGCGTACACAAAAAGAAGAATCTCCCAACCCAAGAAGGCAAAAGTGGATACCATTCGCTATCTGCCATCAACAATTGCTCTACGACAACGGCCTGCTGTTCCTGGAGTACGCAGTACAGTCGGTACCATGACGGAAACGTTTAACATAATTCGCCTAATGTTCTCGCGCCTTGGTACCCACCTCTGTTCCAATGGGCATCCTGTAAATTCATCACCGGAGAGTTTGCGTATTGAGGAATTTGTTTGCTCCCAATGCGGAGAGCGTTTTCCATTTCCTGGAGCCGAATCTTTTTCATTTAATGCCGGCGGAGCCTGCCAAAAGTGCGGAGGCTTGGGGACCGTTCGCGTGATAAATCCCAAAAAATTGGTACCGAACGAAAATCTTACGGTGGAGCAAGGAGCAATTTCACCATGGCGCATGATGGGGCGAACGCTTAGTCCACTGGTGGCAAGGGAGCTTGGCGTACGCATAGATGTTCCCTATAAAGATCTCTCGGAAGCAGAAAAGCACATTCTTTTGCACGGAGAAGAAGGAATCCACCAGGTGGTATACATTGGTGATAGGGGAAAAGTTGCACCACTCAACGTAAATTATGAAAACGCATACTTGGCAGTGATGAATAGCATCAAAAGCTCCAGTGAGCTAACTGTATCTAAGGCTGAGCGTTATTTCGACTTCGAAATCTGTCCAGAATGTCTTGGTAGCAGATTCAGCGCTCGTACTTTAGCTAGTAAATTGTGCGGCTATAACATAAAAGAAGTATCCACTATGTCAATCAAGGAGCTGGAACAATTTAGCGAAAAACTGCGTCGAAATACCGCACCGGGCCTAGAAAAAATTACATCTGAACTATTGGGTGAATTAGGAATCAAACTTGAAATACTAGATGCGCTTGGTGTATCTTATCTGACTCTGGATAGAGTGGGGAATTCTCTTTCCAATGGCGAGCTCCAGCGTATTCAATTGGCAAAAATAATTCAAAATGATACAACTGGAATGCTGTATGTACTCGATGAGCCATCCATTGGTTTACATCCTGTCAACATAGAAGGACTAATAAAGTCAATCCGGCGCTTGGCTGAAAATGGAAATACCATCGTTTTTGTTGACCATAATACTTTGCTACTGAAAGAGGCAGATTATCTGATAGAAATGGGCCCGCGAGCTGGTGAAGATGGAGGACATGTGATTTGTTCGGGAACTCCTCGGGAAATTGTCGCGAATTTAAACTCAATTATAGGCCCATGTTTGGCGGCGAAAACGACGAAAATTCCTCCAGTCTCACAAAATATATTCGAGCACGGAAGTATCGAAATTTTTGTAAAAGAAAGGTTTAATCTAAAAAATTTGACGGCTCGGTTTCCCGTCAACAAATTATCTGTAGTCACCGGAATTTCTGGATCCGGAAAAACAACCTTGGTCTTGGAATGTCTTGGAGAAGCGCTGGGAAGCAAAAATGGAAAACTTCCGGGTTTTATCGGGAAATTTGAGGCTTCTGGCATAAAAAGTGTACAATTCATCGATGCTACTCCAATCGGTAAGAACAGCAGATCAACCGTTGCTACCTACACCGGTATCTTCGATTTCATTCGCAAACTTTTCGCTACAGTTGAAGGAGCAATTGCAGGTGGATACAATGAGAGTTGGTTTTCCTATAATAACAAGCTTGGTCAGTGCCATGCCTGCGAAGGATTAGGCCAGATGGATATCGATATTCAATATCTACCGGATCTCACGGTTATTTGTCCCTCTTGCAATGCTGCCCGCTATAATCCAGAAGTACTAAAGGTTGTATATCTTGGAAAAACCATTGCTGATATTTTAGCAATGACTGTTCATGAAGCCATTGCATTTTTTAAAAATGAGCTTCCTATCTGCAAGAGGTTGATTAACCTGGAACAAATTGGGCTCGGATATTTGACTCTAGGCGAAGGAACTCCTGAATTATCCGGTGGAGAAGCACAGCGTATGCGGCTCTCTATGGAAGTAAACAAAGTACACGATCATACGCTATTTGTACTGGATGAACCGACCATAGGATTGCACCCAAAGGATGTGGAAATTTTGATTCGCAATTTAAAAATTCTTCTCGCCAAGAAGGCAACCATAATCGTCATAGAGCAGGACATTGATGTGGTACGCAGCGCTGATTATATCATTGAAATGGGCGAAAAAGGTGGACCAGAAGGAGGGAAAATCATTGCAGTTGGAGATGTTCATGATATATTGCAAAGTCCAACTAGCATTATTAAAAAATGGCTGATGTAATTCTGAGTGAGCGTAAATGCAATGGATTATTTGACTTAAAATAAACCATCTGTCGATTAAATATTTGGCCACAATTGACAAATTCGCATTGGGTGTTGTATATAAAATCGGAATTGGTAAAAACAAAGAGGAAAACATGTGTAGAAAAAAATGTAATTTGTTGCTTTCAAAAATGATGCTTTGTTGTCTCGGTGCTGTGCTGGTAAGTTGTTCAGTACATGAGTACCACGATGATAGCTACAGAGATATCGGAGAAAACATCCATGATGATACGGGTGCTGTGCAAATGGAACTTGAGCGACAAAGAGTTGGAAGTTACTATCTAGACAGAAACTTGGAGCAACTGGAGGGGCAACGCGCCTATCTAAGACAAGAAGAACAGCGGCGTGCCTATCTAAGACAGGAAGAACAGCGGCGTGCCTATCTAAGACAGGAAGAACAGCGGCGCGCCTATCTAAGGCAGGAAGAACAGCGGCGCGCCTATCTAAGGCAGGTGGCAGGTCAACTGGCTTGGAATGCCAAATCTAGGCAGACGGAGGCAGATCTGATTTGTTTCAAAAAGAACCTTGAAGAAGAACGTAGGGCAAAAGAAGCGAAATGGCAGGAGCGTGTGCGACGTGAGCAAGTTCGCCGGGAAGCAGAACTAGCAGAATATGCCAGGCAGCAGGAAAAACGCGCCAGGCAGCTCATCCAGCATCAAAAGGAGCAGGCCATGCGTGAGGCGGAGCAAGCCCAAAGGAAAAGGCAAGAAGAAGCTGACTTGGAGCGTGCCAAGCAAGAATCTCTGGCCACCGAGGCAGCGCGGCAGGAGCGTGTGCGACGTGAGCAAGTTCGCCGGGAAGCGGAACTAGCAGAATATGCCAGGCAGCAGGAAAAACGCGCCAGGCAGCAGGAAGAGCGCGCTATGCGGGAAATAGAGCTGACCGAAAAAAAGAGACGAGAAGAAGAGGAAAGACGACGAGCACTGGAGCAGCAGGCTATGTCCGATGCAGAAAATTTACAAAAAAACGCCAACGGCGCCAAGAATGGATGACAAAGAATTATACGGTCCAACTGGATGGTATCTGTGTAATGGGGGAGATGTCGAATAGCTCCGTCATTGCCCAGACCAATGCGTCTAGTCTGTCCGGAGATTTGCTTTTTGGTTCGTAGCTTACCATTTGCATTTCCAGTTCATGAAATTGGCGACTGTGGTATATCATGCCCTTTTGATATAGCACAACGATGGGTTCCGCTCGGGTTGTTTTGGATGATGAGGCATGCACCGGTTTTATGTTCACTGTACAGTCGATGGAACGAAGCATATGCAGTAATAGGTCTCCGCCAGCATTGGTTTCGATCACTATTTTTTTCGCTCTATATTTATGATAAGCATCCACAATGCGTCGGCCCCACAGCTGTGGACTAGCTGATATACTCAGGTCATCTAGTACATAAGCCCGGTTGCATCCATCCATACCAGCGACAATGATGCCGGTTTTATCGCTGTCTTTGTTGGAAGTTAATGCTGGATCAACTCCTATGACAATGTTTTGCAGAAAATGTGGAGGCGATTTATAGCAGCGTTCTATATCAGGCCAGGACCAAAGTGTATTGGGATTTTCTTCTAATAATTCTGCATAGATTTCCTGAGCTTCTAATCTAGTTCCCCTGAGATATTCCAATTGTTTCAAAAAAGTAGGAGATAAGTTTTGCATATTTTCGTGTGATGTGCCTCTTACGGTTACCACATCATCTCGATGCATGAGATCTTTTATAAATTGCAGTGGGCGAGGAGTGGTTGTAAGAATCATTTTCGGGTTCTTACCCAGTCTCAGTGCCAGTGAAAGCTGATCGAAGGTATCCTTTGGGTACTGAAATTTTGCAAATTCATCCACCCAGGCGGCATCAAACTGCGGTCCCCGCAGTTGTTCATATTCTTCGGCTCCGTAAAGGGTAGCGATGGCGCCGTTGGGCCATTGTAGTAATCGACGTGAGGGAAAGAATTGCAATTTTTCATCCACCGCTGAGATGGATAACAGGCCACTTTCTCCTTCCACCATAACCTGTCTTGTCTCTTGTATGGTATTGGAAATGAGGGCAATGCGCTGATATTGATTAGTGCTGGCCCATTTTCTGATGGCTTCAGCAGCAGATCGTGTTTTTCCAAAGCCCCGACCTGCTAAGATCATCCAGATGTTCCAATTTCCAGGGGGTGGCAATTGATTTTGTCTGGCAATTTTTTCCCAGGAAGCTTTTTTTTTAACTGATTCATCATCAGTGAATTGATGACGAACATCTAAATTGTTTTTATTTGCTCTCATAGTACTCCTATAATTTATTGTGTTTTTATACCAAATATTAATCTTTTTTTGTGATAACTGTATGCATATCTTGGAGGTTATACATATGACAAAAGAAGGAAAGATAACTGATACTACTGACGATTTTGGCTGTGCATGCGAGCAAGGCGAAAGCTGTTCCCACGTAGATCAGTCCGGCGTTGCAGTAATTACCGAGAATATGTTGAAGGAAGCATTACTGCGCAATGATGAGGAATGGCAGAAAAGATTGCTTCTGGCAGTCCTGATAATGCTTATAATCGTTGTGGGACAGTAGCTATATTGATTAATAAGGTTTTTCAGGTTTTATAATCTCTCAAATACTTTGCGAGTTTTCAGGCTTCATAATGTGAGGATATCTAGCAAAAAAAGGAGATTATAACCGGCCATAGTTAATAATTTTACCAACAAATTTACAAATTTTTTCACGGATGAGCTGCTAATCGGCAGTTGGCGTAGTCGTGCCCATTAGAGGACGGTATTCTTTATCACGCTTTAATGCAAAAAGCAAGTATTTTTTTGAGAACACACAAAGAATTGCGTTGCATTGGTACTTATTGTAGTCCCACTTTATCATTTTTAGCAAAATTTTTACCAATTACATTATATAATTCCAGGCATAAACTCAAAGAGGTGAATAGATGGAAAAAATGGTTTGCAAATTGCGGCAACACATTATGTGGATAGCGTTGTTTTTCACGATGTTTGAAACGAATTCCATGATACCTTTGCATAAACCACATACCAGGAATCAGGAAACAACCCCATTTATAAGCTACAATGATCTGTATGAAATGGGCATGAATTATAAAAAATTCCGGGCTACTGATGTGGAAATGGAAGTGGCACGCAAATCCCTGGAACCACTGTCCAAAGATTTATTGAAGGCGCACGCGAGTGGCATCGCCAATGGTTTCAAAGAATTGGAAAGCTTATTTTTGGTTTTGTGGTACATTTTGAGGTCATCGAATGGGACGGGCAATCTTGGGCAGAAAGATCCCTTCGTGAGCGTGATCCTTGAGGATTTTGAAAAAAAGAAAGAGCTCGGGCGCCTGTTAAAAATGGATTTCGATGATTTTGGGATGTTGAAGAGCTATGAAAAATTATTTAACGGTATGACGAGTGAAAATTTTGAGGAATCTGAAAAACAAAAGGCTACCTACGTCGAAGGAGTAGAAATTTTAAAAAAACGACAATACGAGG
Source organism: Holosporaceae bacterium (assembly GCA_031288225.1). Classification (GTDB taxonomy): domain Bacteria; phylum Pseudomonadota; class Alphaproteobacteria; order UBA3830; family UBA3830; genus BNWE01. The sequence continues at coordinate 8,589 of JAITRU010000020.1, forward strand.
AAAGCAAAGCGGATTATCTATGGTTTATAACCTCTATGGCATATCCGAAGCTGGAAAAGGGTATATTTGGATATGTATTTGATATTCTAAAGAAAATACTTAATATTACAACCTTCACCAAGAAAGAACATAATTATTTTTCCAAACAGGGAGACTGTTATTCAAATATGTGTAAACTTTTTGTTCCCTACGAAAATTATGATTTAGTTGATGGATATACCACCACATTCATTGGGGAAAAATGTAAGCGCGGAGCACAACTTATGACATACGGAATATACGATATTGTTACCAATGGGGAAGGATCCACATATCTCATGGCAGGCTCATATTATGGGCCTGTTGAAAGCTGATCAAAAAACGCCATACTGAGGCAGTAACCACCCTGAAACACAGATGGTGAAAATTTGGATTTTTTTTGTTTTCAACAGCCCCATTATAGATAATACCATTCCTCAGTATTAATTTCTCTCAGCAAGCGGTGAGCAGCCTCATGTTCAGGCTATACGGAAAAGCTTTCGGATAATTTGTTCCGAGGAATGGTATAAATTACTTTGAAAGTTCGTTCTGTTAATCATTGCAGTTTCTATACCTGTTTACACGAAACTCGCATTTTCAAAGTAATACCAATCTCATTTTGGATTGTCCAAATGGCTTCGAGAACACGCTCTATGGCAGCCGCTGCCAGGCGGGCAATAGCTAATCGATGATGAGATTTGGTATCATACCATTCCTCGGAACAAATTATCCGAAAGCTTTTCCGCGTAGCCTGAACATGAGGCTGCTCACCGCTTGCCGCGAGAAATTAGTAATGAGGAATGGTATAATACCAAATTCAGAAATAAATTGGCCTATCATTTTTTTAAGAGCGCTGAACAACTTAGAATTCCTGTCGAGTGCCGAGTATTTAATACCTGAACTTGGTATAAGTTCGTTTTCTCAGCGTGATTGAGTATATCATAACGAATTATGTATGCCTACCATGGGATCGAATTTCCCTATAAATTCCTCGATTTTTGGCGCCACCATGCTTCTCCATTTGCTCCCGGAAAACACGCCGTAGTGTCCGACTCCTCTCTGCAAATAATGCTCCCTCATTTCTTCGGGAATATTAGCGCACATCTTGTGGACAGCGAATGTCTGTCCGGGGGCTGAAATATCGTCTTTTTCTCCCTCTATGGTCATAAGAGCGCAGCGCTTTATTGCTCTGAGATCTACGACATTTCCTTTATATTTCATGATTCCGCGTGGTAATTCGTAGGTTTGAAAGATTTTTTCTATTGTTTCCAGGTAATAGATATCATCCATGTCGAGAACAGAGAGATATTCATCATAAAATGTAGCATGTTTATCGACTCCTGTACTGTTATCGAGAATTTTATCCTCTAGAAATTTTGTGTGGGCACGATAGTGGAAGCCAGGATTCATGTTAATGAAAGCGGTTAACTGAATAAAGCCGGGATATACACGACGCCCGGATCCAGGATGCCCATCCGGCACAATGGTGAGAAATTTTCTTTCAAACCAAGACAACGAATGAGATTCTGCTAGTCGGTTCACATCTGTAGGATTTGCGCGGGGATCTATGGGCCCACCCATGGGTATGATGCTGGCTGGTCTGCATGGATCATTGGCATCTTCCATAATGGCAGCCAGAGCAATTACCTGTACCGACGGCTGACAAACGGCCATTACATGGACGTGTGGACCGATATAATGCAAAAAATCGATAAGATACGACAGGTAATTATCTAGATTAAAACTCCCGGCTGCCAGTGGCACATTTCTCATGCTTTTCCAGTCGGTAATGTAGACGTCGTGTTTCGGGATCATTCGCTGAACCGTATCCCTCAATAGAGTAGCAAAATGGCCAGATATCGGAGCTATGATAAGGACTTTTGGATCGGTGGGATTTTGATTTTCTTTGGCAAAATGAACAAGATCGCAGAAATCTTTCCTAAGAACCGTGGTCTGGTAAACATTTACAATTACCTTTTCCTCATCTGACCCTATTGCGCTTTGATTTTTATTATTTTTGCTTTTACTTTTTTTTACAGAAATTTCGATAGAATTTATGTTAAATTCTGGTTTTACGCCATATCTGGTCTGGCGTTCATACATTTCAGCAAAACCGTCCAAAAGTTTTCCGGACGAAAAATCCAGCGCATGCGGTTTTTTTTGCAAAAAAGATCTAACCGCATGAGATAATTTTCTCAAGGGATGAGATATATAAGACATATAGTCGTACGTTCTGTACATATTTTGTTCCACGTGATTGTAAAGTATGCGCATTTTTATCTCTCTTCAATGATACTAGCAAAATTGTTGACTAATTTGATCAAATGAGCACTATTAGCTCAACGGCTAGGGAAGCAAAAACCATATTTGCCATCTTGTTCTTTAGGGAGTTTGGCAAAATAATGTTAATAAAAAGTAAATATGTAAAAAAATTTGACATTCCTAGGTCGCCATCAACTCAAAAATCAGATTAAGCGGCGAAGCTTTTTGCTCATTTAACAATAAATTATTCCAAATTTAGAAATAAATTGATCAACAATTTTTTTAGATACGCCAAGTGGTGCCGAATTTTTGTCGCATACTAAGCATTCAATGACCCGAGCTTGATATAATATTTATTGGCGCCAGCCATTCCTAACCATTATCATTTTATATAAAAGGAGTAAAATTTTTTTACTAATTTTGCAAAAAAGTTCAAAAAAATTAATCGTTTTTTGATGTATTCCTAATAATGACGATACCCCCCAGAAATGGGTTCGGGCCAAGCAAATCATTCCATCCCCAATATCTCACTGAAATCTCAAACAAAAGAAAGGTCCAGCTGCTGGTAAGTACACTTTGTTCATTGACTTATTCAGAAAAATTGATATGTTTATGGTCACGGGCCTGTAGTTCAGCGGTTAGAGCCCTCCGCTCATAACGGAGTTGTCGTAAGTTCGAATCTTACCGGGCCCACCACTCCAGTTAACGAAAGGCTGAGACCGTTGTGTAACGATTTTTTTCCGAAGACCAGCTACTCATACCAAGTTCAGGTATTGAATACTTAGCACTCGACAGGAATTCCTTGTTGTTCAGCGCCTTAAAAAAAATGATAGGTCAATTTGTTTCTGAATTTGGTATCAGGATCCTCACGCACAGGAAGCGTGCTGCGGTCCGGGGCTGCGTTTTTCCTCGTTCTTGCTAGAAAAACCCCATCAGGCAACGACCTCTACCATTACCGAAGAAGAAGTTTTCAGGAGAGCGATCCTTAATTATCCGACTTTGATTTAGGGGTATGTGGCGATGAGGGATAGCGAGGAATCTTTGTTAATTTCGTGACAAATGAATGGCAAAAGTTTGTTGAAATCTCAAAGAAAATATTGCGAAAATGAGTGATTTTTGCAAAACGATGGATCGTTGAAGGAATTTTCTCTTGGCTTAATCATTTCAGACGAACATCAAAAGATTATGAAATATCAGCAAAATCCACTGAAAATATCGTTACCGTCGCACATATAATGATTCTCCTACTGCGATCCCAAAATCCATGCAAACAGGTTCTTAGTTGGCATCCCGCTTTCAAAGAAGAGTTGACATTTCCATAGATTTTATGGCAGAATTCTACCTCATGATGGTGGAAGGGTATTGATATGTCTAAAGTATGCCAACTTTCTGGCAAGAGAATGCAGTATGGTCATAATGTGAGCCACGCCAATAACAAGACAAAGCGCAGGTTTATGCCTAATTTGCAGAATGTTTCGTTTTTGAGCGATGGTTTGGGAATGAAGGTGCGGGCAAGGTTGTCCACCAGTACAGTTCGTTCCATAGAAAAAAATGGTGGCATTGATGCCTACCTTAGAAAGGTTTCGGATAATTTTCTGTCTCCAAAATTTCGTAAAATCAAAAAAATGTTGGCTACAAAAACGACTGCTACCAGCGGATTTTGTGACATATAGGTACTTCGAATTAATGAAAAATATTCTGGATGGCAAAATGGTTTTGTTGTCCATTGGCTCCAACGAGGGTGATCGGTTACAGCATCTGCGCACCGCCATTGCGGAACTGGAGTCATTTTTATCCATCCAAACCATGTCGCATGTGATTGAAACGGCTGCTTTTCTGCCGCCGGGAGCTCCTGCCGCCTGGAATTTGCCGTTTCTCAATATGGTGGTTGCTGCAGATACGTCCTGTGATTCATTTCAGCTTCTGAAACTCCTAAAAAAAATTGAACGAAAACTTGGCCGAGACATGGAGGCGCCGCGCTGGTCTCCGAGAATCATTGATGTTGATATACTGGTTCATGGCAAAAGGAACATTGGTACGGATTCATTGACTATTCCGCATAGAGAGCTGAATAATCGCAATTTTATTCGATTTTTGATGAATGAAATTGGATATGAAGTGGAATCTGATTCAAAAATTGGCATTGATAATTATATCCCTCTTGACAATTTCGTCCTCTTCCCACGATTGATTGGAATTTTAAACATTACTCCGGATTCATTTTCCGATGGTGGGAAATTTTTGGACCCGGTTGAGGCCGAAAAACAGGCAAAAAAGCTGATCCAGGACGGTGCCTATGCAATAGACATTGGCGCTCAATCCACCCGTCCCGGATATGAAGAAATCTCCCCAGCTGAAGAAATTTCCAGACTTGATCCAGTACTGGAACGCTGTGGCGGCATTGGGCGCATCAGCCTAGATACCTACTTTGATGAAGTTGTGCGGCATGTATTGCAAAATTCTCATGCAAAGATAGAATGGATCAACGACCAGATGGCGACACTGGCGGCTGATACACTGAAACTTTTGGCGGATCGGGATATTAAGCTGGTCACTATGCTGCACGGTACGAATTTTTCTTGGCTGGAGCAACGTGTCAAATATCTTGAAAATCTTGGAATGCGAAGAAGCAATATAATTATTGATCCGGGGATTGGATTTGGCAAATCCCGCCATGATAATGTTCGCATCATAAAAAGATTAGACGAACTAAAAACATTTGGGTGCAAAATTTTGCTGGGAGCATCAAGAAAATCGTTCATAGCGGCTCATTCCAATGCAGCGGTGATGGAGCGTGATCTCGAAAGCATTGCCGTCGCATGTTTTACTCAACTAAACAACAGCGTCGATTACCTTAGAGTGCACAATGTTCGTGATCATATGAGATTTTTTGTCACCACCCATTGCCTCCAATACAGTTGATTTTCCGATGAATACGGCGATGGTCTAAGAGGTATACTCAATCACCATAAGAAACTGGATTTTACTGGTGAGTCTTTAATTGTGATTGTAGCATTTTCCGTCTGAAATCTCACTGTGATTGGGTATATACCCAATCACGCTGAGAAAGCGAACTTATGTACCGGAAATTTGCTGGTTTTTCGCGCATAAAAATCCAATTTCTTATGGTGATTGAGTATATCTTCTTTGTTCTGAACAAATTTGCTATTTCCAATCACAAAACTCAACAGACTTTATTGGAAGATTAATAATACCATTCCTCATTATTAATTTCTCGCAGCAAGCGGTGAGTAGCCTCATGTTCAGGCTATGCGGAAAAACTTTCGGATAATTTGTTCCGAGGAATGGTATAATACCAAATCTCATCATCGATTAGCCATTGCCCGCCTGGCAGCGGCTGCTACAGAGCGTGTTCTAGAAGTTATTTGGACAATCCAAAATGAGATTTGGTATAATTTCACGTAGTTAATGGAGAACAATAGCGCCGATTTTTTTTAAAATATCGAAGGCTATTTGTTGATTAGTTCCTTTTTTTTCCATCATTTCTATTACATCGCTGTTGGAATCGTTGGTGAATATTGCATTTGTATTATTTTTGCTTTTCAGAAAGGATTCTTTTGCTTTTAAAAAGGTAGGAGCTGCAACCATTGCTTCTATCAGATGTTCTGGAGTAAACAACCGTGGTAGCAAAATATTGGATATTATGCGATCGCCGTTATCATTGCCTAATAATGTCTGATTTGCCGCACTTAATGATGCTTGATCTCCCGCAGACAACATATTCCAGAGTTTTTTTTGTATGCTCCCGTCAGGAGATTTGCGCAGAAAATTTGCTAGCTCAGCGGTGTTAACATATCCCAATGATAAACTGTAGGGTAATCCAAAATTGCCTTTATTAAGGTATAATACATGCTGATTACACATCGTTGCTTCAATATACGGATTGCCATCGCCATCAATATATTGGAAAAAATTATAAAACAAGAGTCGCACTGCCTGATATGCACAAAGTAGCATTGAATATTTTTTTTTCCGTGTATTAATGATGAAATCGTTGGCAAGTCTGGCGCTCTCGGCCATGCCAATCCAACAATGCTGCAGTCCTCCTATGATATGTCCAAATATTTTGGCTATGTAGTACTGATCCTTATCATTTGCTTCTATGCGTGAGTTATTTCGTTTTTCCAGTATGTCGGATGATTCGTGAAAAATTAAGTTAAGAAGTGCCGCACTATCTGAAAAATATGTCTGTTCTTCGGGTCTAAACTTCATGTATCCATTGTAAACAAAAGCTTCCAGCGCTGCTTTTCTCGCTCCTTTGACATAGAGCTGCATTTCTGGTATTACATCCAAAAGAGCATTTATCGCCGGTGTTGAAGTATTGGAATTCTCTATTAGATTTCTTGTTTCATTTTGGCTTGGACAAATTCTACTGGGTAATCGATGAAATGTCACATTTACCGGCGCAAGTACGAATGACAGTGCTTCGTATAAAAGTCGTCGCCTATTTACTGCAAATACCTCCATTTCCGATTGGTACATTGTTGGTAATACAGCATTTGGCTCCGGAAAAAATTCATTACTTTCTTTTAATTTCAGTTTTCTAGCATTTTGACTAAGCTTTTCACTGGACAATAAATAGCGTGCAATGTTCGTGTCCGATAATTTTTCATAAATTGGAATTGGATACGGCACCATTGTTGAATATTTTATTTGTTCCGTATAGTTGCGTGCTTCCGGTAGGATCTGCAATATCCGCATGTTGTACAGATAACGATGATAATTACGGATGAATTGCCTTAAAAAGCCAGAATCCTCTGCCGTCCGAGTATTTTTATATCTGTCGAGTAGCTCATTTAAGTCAAACAAAATGTTGCTGCCGCTTCCTTGATATTTTAGTGGTATTGGTGCAATTTTGCTATCAGGGCCCTGTTTTACCAAATATTCGAAATGATGAGGAGATATCGAAGGACTCCTGATAACATTACCATCGTTATTAAATGTGAAATAATGCATGAAAAAATCAAATACTGCACTCATGGCTCCCGAAGGTTTCGTTGATTCATAAAGCAACACTAATTCCGCAAGGTTTCCTACGGATTCGCTGAACCATTTGCCGCCATTTGGTTTATTGTATAGGCGTGTTGCACGATCAAGTATGTATCTCTCCAGAGTAGTTTTGAATTTATTATATTTTTTTACTGCATCATCTATGTTGCTAAAAAGCAACAGTATTGGTGTCTCTATATCACTTTCATTTGAGTATTCGTTGATTTTGTTGAATATTAGCTGCAATTGATGATGGGTATCATTCATCTCAATCTTTGGTAGATATAGATCCGGAGTAATAGTGCAAAGCTCCTGCAACAGGTTATCCATAGAGTCATAGTTAATGTTAAGTGCCTGCAGTGCAGAAATGCCAGCTAAAGCAGTGGCGCTATCGTACTCCGGAACAAAACACAGAATATTTTTGTGGATTTCAAAAAAATTGGCGATTCTGCCTATGTTAGCCTGATCATAGAATGTATTCCGTATTATTAATTTACTGACTGCTTCAGGCATCTTTGGTAAATTTTTCTGAAACAATTGTGGTACCCTGTAGCCCAATCGTAGACGCAGCTCATTTACAAAATATGTTCTTAGCGACGGATTTTTTTTTCTTTGTGCCCGCTTGTACTGCTTATACTCCTGTTTCCAGCCATGTTCATTGTTTAGAGTATTTACTGCACTCATGTAATCATATGATGTGCTAGAGATTACTAAATCTGGCTGATCGTTATCGGGTTGCCCATTGTGCGATCCAGCCATTGCTATACGATTTAGCCGCCGTTGCTGAGGTGACTGTGGACGGTTGCGATTATTATTGTCGCCTCGATCGCTGCGCAAATTACGGTGCGAGATCCATTGCTCGTTGTTAACGATGGGTGCTGTGAGAGGTGTTAGGAGATTGGATGCCCGATTATTGCTACGAATATTCTCGGATAATTTCGAGGACGAACAATTTTCTGTATAGGCAAACATAATCAATGACAATGTTCCTATGGAAATAATTTTTTCCATTTTTCCCCCTCCAATTAATGTCAAAAAACTTAATTTCTTTTGCTAGTTTTAGCATTTAAAAATTAATCTTTAATTAATTTTTAATTTTTTTTTGAAAAAAAATGCTTCTTTTACCGCACCTAGCATAAATTTTGGGTTGTTTTAGGTAGGAGGAATCCATGGGGGATTTTTTGAAATTAAAGGCAAAGAGGCCGTAAGTATCAATGACCTACTGAAAACAAACGAAATAATCAATTTTTTGCCATATATTCAATTATCCAAAGAAATTGGATTTTATTGGTGAGTCTTTATTGTAATTGCAGCATTTGCCGTCTGAAATCTCACTGTGATTGGGAATATGTAGTGCGATGAACATCGATTCATCGTTAGGTACTGAAAAATCAGCCAGTTGTTTGGGCTATATCTAGTTTTACGTGCCACTACTAAATGCCCAAAACGCACAAAACGCATTGACATCTTCATTTTTTCCATATACGATGTCTTCCGATGTTGCAGCTTCCTTCGTTGTTGATGGGTGTGTGTCCGTTTTTGTTTGGGTGCTGTATCCGTTGATGTTCTGTTAATATCGGAGTCTATCGAAGACCATCGGTGCGTCTAGCTTAAATATGCCGTTGTAGATTGGCTGGATTCTTGTTGTCCGCTTTATTCCGTTCTTCTTCGATGTTTTTCCGATTTTATTTTTGCGACAGTTGCAACAATTGCGAATTGATTGGCATGGGAGGTAAGAGTGGACAAAAGCCAAAAACCGGAAGTAATTGCGAAGATAAGGCACAACCTTGAAAAAAGTGCTGTAGTTTTCGTGGTTAATCAGAATAAAATGACGGTGGCCAACTCGGAGGATTTAAGGAAACAGCTGAGAGCGTCTTCGTCGCAGTATTTGGTCTGCAAAAATACGTTGGCAAGATTGGCGGTGAAAGGAACAGCGTTCGAGGGTATCCTTCCTCATCTAGGAGGGCAAATGGCGCTGGTGTTTTCCGATGATATTACGGGATCCGCAAAGATTATTGATGAATATTCCGTCAAAAGCGAAGGAAAAATTTCCATCGTTTGCGGTGGGTTTGATGGTAAGTTGCTGAGATCTGCGGATATAAAAGTGCTTGCTAAACTGCCATCAATGGACGAGCTACGAGCAAAAATCATAGCAATTATTCAGACGCCAGCACAGCGTGTAGCTGCGTTGCTGCAAGCCCCAGCAGCCCAAGTTAGTCGGGTTTTTAGGGCTTATGCGGAAAAATAATGGTGGAAAATTGTCATATTGGTCAAGTCACACATAAATGGGAGAGAGGAAAAAATGACTGCAAATCTAGATAAAATAGTGGAAGAATTATCCAAACTGACGGTTCTGGAAGCGGCAGAGCTGAGTAAGAAGCTTGAGGAAACCTGGGGCGTATCTGCTGCTGCTCCTGTGGCTGTGGTAGCTGCAGCTCCAGCTGACGTCGTCGAGGAAAAAACGGAGTTTGATGTTATTCTGACGGACGTCGGAGCATCCAAGATAGGAGTCATCAAGGTTGTCCGTGAAATCACCGGATTGGGTCTGACGGAAGCGAAGGCAGTGGTCGAATCTGCGCCTAAGGCCGTGAAGGAAGCCATATCCAAGGATGAAGCTCAAAAAATCAAGGAAAAACTTGAGGAAGCTGGCGCAAAAGTTGAGGTAAAGTAGCGTTTTTGCCGATCCATGTGGATGCCGAAAGGCTGCTTTGGAAAATTTGCAATTGGTCTCGTTTTGAGCTTGCTTTGAGAGCAATTGGCAACAAGCTTTGGGATCTAAGCGCCTTGTTTTGGTTTGTTTGCGTTGGTCATTAATCTGAAAAACACCGCATGCAAAAAACTTGATTCTCTGAGGATCGCCAAGCGATTTTTCGTCGATGGCGGAAATTCTGGAGTAGTTTGCAGTGAAAAAACATATTTGCAGAATTGTCTGCTTAATCGGATTGGTTTTGGTTTCCTATGCCGAGGCCAAAATCATCAGCACGAATAAAATTGAAGATATTGAAGTGGAACTTGCCCGGGCGGACAATGAAACTTTGGTGATTTTTGATTGCAATGGTGTCATCTGGGAATCCGCAGCAAGAGCTTTTCAGGCGGATGCCAAGAAGGTTATGAAATCAATCATTCGAAAACATCTGAAAACAATGCCTTTGAAAAAAGAGGAAAAAATACAGCATATTATGCTGGAAAAAATCCCTAAACAGTTGCTGCACAAAAAAATGCCAACCCTAATTTTGGTACTTCAATCCCGGGGTGTGAAAACTCTGATGCTAACAGGAAATAGGGTTGGTAAAGTCGGAAACGTATCGCTGGAAAAATGTAACATTCGGCATCTTTCTAAGATGGGTATTGATTTCGGGAAGTCGTGGAATCTGGAGAGAATTGTTTTTAGTTGCTTTCCCAACTACTACAATGGCGAAGTATCCTATGCAACGTTTAGCGATGGAATATTGTTCTGCATTTCCTGGGATAAAGGCAGTGTGCTGCGAGCATTTTTATCGAAAATTCCTTCCTATAAATTCAAAAAGATAATTTTTATCGATGATAAAAGACGACATCTGGAATCTGTTAGACAAGTTGCAGATGAAATTGGATCAGAGTTTGTAGGCATAGAATATACGCTTGCCAAAAGCAAAAAACGCTCTCCCATAAATTTGACAAAAATCAAAGAGCAGTGCAAATTTTTAATCGAAAAGGAACGCTGGATATCTTCGATTAGCGCTCCCCATGAACGGGTATTTTCCAAATAAAAAGACTGATGGTTTTGGAGGCATCAACGGCATGAGTCTAGCATAGTCGCTCCAATAACCCCGTAAGTCAAAAAAATGAACAAAACAGACGCCGGCCAATGGCTGCTGCTCTTCTATTCCTTTTTTCTGCCTTTCTCTAGGGTAAATTAGTAAAAAACCATAGTTCTCGATAGGCCCGGAAATACTTCACTGTCAGATTAAATCTCCTTCAGTACACATGATTTGCTTTGCAAGCATACTCCAAACTACCGGCTTTATACCGTAGTGGTTGATGCCCTGCGTTATCCGTTAATTTTCAAATATTTTTCGAGCAAGTCCTTCAGTTTTATTTCATCGGGATTTTTTAGGCTAAGGCTTCGTACAATGTTTAGCACGGTGCCGTACTCAAAACTTTTTTCTTTAAATGCCAAACTCACTTCGACACCTACCTTCGCTCCATGTTTTAACAAGAATTCTACAGCATCAATGTTCCCTTCCCATGTATATGAATATGGATCATCCTTTTTCGATTTTAGATGGCCAAGAACAAGTAAAATCAACGGAGTTCTACCAAAAGTACTCTCATCATTCAGATTGGCACCGGAATTCACCAAAAGTTTTATTACCTCAAAATGTGGCGAAATTCCCGCCTTGCAATGTAGGCAAGCCGTAGCAAGTGGTGACATTATCCAGGAGGAGTAATTGCTATACGCTTCATCAAGGCTCGGTGGCGGAGCACGTAACAGCAATCGCATTATCTGCACATTCCCATTTCTTGCTGCGGCTTCTAAGGGCGCATTATCTTTGCATTTCGCTCCGTGGGCGATCAAAAATTCAACATACTGGAGGTCATTATTGTAGGCGGCTAGTGCAAGCAATGTCCGCCCAAACCGATCCCATTTGCGACCATACTCCGCATTAATATCAAATTGTGGATTGGCCACCTTTTCCTTTAGTTCTTTGAGTGTGTATGGGTATGCCCGTTTCCTTTGCAGCTCCTTTTGTAAAAAAGCCAAAACCAGCGTGTTCCCAACATCCCTGGCAAAATCTAACGAAGTTTCCATGCGGTTCGAAAAAGCTATTATGTCTGCACCATTTTTTACAAGTAATTTAATTACTTCAAAATATTGGCGTGTGTGCTTTCTTTCGGGTCCCCACCATTTCTTATCTTGTTCAGGATTTTTTAGAGACGAACAGGCTTCCATTAATGGCATTGTGTTGTCACCGTTGCCAAGACGAAGATTGGGATCAGCATTATATTTAAAGCAAAGTTCAGCAAGTTCTAAATCACCTTGTGCTGCGGCTGTGTGCAGTAGTGTGACACATGCCATACCACTACCTGTGTTTGGATCCACACCGTTTTGAAGAAAAAACTCCACGATACGCAAATCTGTTGTGGCATGCAGTGGATGATAGCAATTGTCGTTGTGTTCTATTCTTGCGCCATGAGCGACTAGGAACTTCACCATTTCCAAATTATTTTGTTCCGCGGCCATGTATAGCAACGTTTCTGCATCACGCCCATCAACTGTATATCTGGTGTTTATATCAAAGCCAGGTATTTTTAACCTTTCTTCTAACTGCTCAATGGTATACGGAAAATAGTGTGATTGTGGAGTGCTCGGCTCGATTTGAGATTGCCTGTAAGAACAAGAAACGAGTAGAATTCCTACTAAGATGATTGGTAAATTTTCCCTGTAGTTTTTCATAGCAACTTCCCCATATGTTGAAACATTGCAGAATTGTACGATTTTGCTAGAGCGAAGGGAAGGTTACTTTTAATCCTTCTTATTGTAAAGTGTTGGAGGCTGTTGCGACCGATTCTGCGCCCCATGCCTAAACGCGCAACCTTCCCCGTGATCATTCACCATTCCAACAGACTACATGAACGAATAATACCAGATCTCGTTGCAAATTATCCAAAACATGCTTTGCATAACCTGCAAATCAAGGATGTCATTTGGATACCAGACATGTGTATGGTCCCATATTGTGGAGGGTTGGTATTATTATAAAAGGATTGGGATTATTTTTCCAAGAATTTATGACGAATTCATAAGGATTGGGATTATTTTTCCAAGAATTTATGACGAATTCATATGGAGTCATGCCTTTTAGAGTTTT
>JAITRU010000004.1 GCA_031288225.1 Holosporaceae bacterium
CTTAAATACGAGATTAACTTCTTCACATGACTTTTGCCAACCACGCCACAACCTGTAGATTGTAACGCCTCGATTTCTCCTCACTTAACCTTGGTGCATTTCAAACTTGAATGGGCGAAAGCAATCCAATTACACGCTCTCATGACAGCAAAGAACTAGCTTACAAAATCGGAAAATATCGCTTCGTCCAGAGTATGCTTTTTGCTCCCCAAATTATCAAAATTCACCAGCAGCCAGCGATCAGCTGTTTTTCGCCCTTCATTTTTCAACATTTGCAAAAAATCCCAATCCGTATCCAAAGCACTGGATAAATTTAATGATTTAAATATATCCTCATTCTTTATCACATGCATACTAATTCTCTTGATGGAAGGATCTACGATTTTTCCTTCATCAATTAACTTTGTGATGAAATAGATGGACCTCATTTCGTGCACCAGGCAACCGTTGTAGGTTATTTCTTTTAGGCGATCCGTCACTTCTGCTTTTGTTCTTGGGATATCATCTCGGTGGGTTTTGGTAAGCTGAATTAAAATAATGTCATTGGCCGGCGTATCGTATATCAGGGGAAATATCGCTGGGTTAGCTATAAATCCACCATCCCAATAGTATTCGCCATCAACTTTTACACTTTGGTATAAAAACGGCAAACACGCAGACGCCATCAGGGCATCGGCACAGAATTGATCATTACTGAAGATCTTAACTTTACCGGTTTTTACGTGGGTTGCTCCGAGAAATATTTTCTTCTCTCTGTTGTCACGGATTGCTTGAAAATCGAAAAAATCTCTTATAAATTCCAGGAACATGTTTTTATTGGCCGGGTTCCACTCGTATGGACAAAACATCGATTGCACAGCACCCATGATATAGTAGCCCATGGAATGATCCAAATTGTAATATTTTGCCATCTTATCCAGCGGATTCAATTGGTATGGCGATAATTTCTTACTTAACTCTGACATTTCCCGCCAATAGTCATTCATTTTAGCTTTGGCTCCGGCGTTGTTTCCTTTGATAAGCCCCTCTATCATGGAAGCGGCATTCATGCCACCGGCGCTCGTGCCGGAAGCTCCAACGACTTCAATGCGATTGTCTTCCAAAAGCCTGTCTACAACTCCCCAAGCGAAAGCCCCATGAGCGCCGCCTCCCTGCATGGCAATCGCCACACGCTTCTTATTTTCCACTGATTTGCAGTTGGACGTTGCTACACCATTCTCTTTTGCCATAATTGCCATTCTCCATCATAATAAACATATAAAATATTCTACAGTGGCAGGCGTAAAGAAACAGTTAACGGTGTTGGAGATTGGTAAAATATTTTACTAGGCGTCATTCCGCACAAATATTAATAACGAACGGGAAAATGCCGTAAAAACAAGCAATAATGATCGACGCTAATCCGGAATATGTGGTTCGTAGGTGGCTAAAGGGCATTTTCATTTTTTTTACATTGGGCCGCTTATTAAAATAAAAAAATATTTTTCCGTTTGGCCTAAAGGAATGATACTTCAAAATGAAGATTTCATTTTTTCTGTCTTGGGTAAGCATATGTCATATATGTAATATGAAATATTATTATAAATTGTTCCAAAAACCCAACGCAACACATAATTCAATAATATTATTATGTTGCTTAGAATAGGATTTTGCATGGCATGCAGCAAATTACACACGTGATTAAAAAAGATTACAAATATGTTGCTCAAGAGGATTGACAAATAAAAGGAGTTTTTATATTTTCCTAAATGTGTTATGAAAAAGGAGTAAATTATGAAAATAAACACAAAAAAAATTGCGAAAAATGTTGTATCCTATACAATTCTACATTGTATGATGTATTTCATTTGCCCAGACCATATTTTTGGAATGTACAGTGGACATCAGTACATAAATCAGAATAATGGAATGGTGTATGTATTCAATGGTAATCAACTATTTGCTGAAATTCCTACAACAAATGACGGTACACAAAATCCCAACAAGCTGGCAAGTGACCCTGAACAAAGCAGTGATTTTTCTTTCAGAGATGATAACAGTATTGCTAGGTCTTCTTATTTTCCTAGTTTTTTCTATCTCGAAAATTATTCTACTATTCCTAGCTATCTCGATGAAGAAATTGAAGAAAAACAGCAAAGTAGTCGATTAGAACAAAGCAACCGCAGTTTAGCACAGTTTGACGAAAAATCGCTGGATAATAAGGTTCCTACGGAGAAGAGTAAAAAAGCGCAAAACAGAAATATGTTCTCATGTAATAATGGTCTGAGCAACGCATCTGACAACGAAGTCGATTACGAGGAAATGCAATTAAACAACAATCCCAACAATGGAGAAAATGGAGATTTGGAGCCGTTAGTGGTAGAAAATTCCAGTAACATACAGAAAAATAAGGAAGAATATCTTAACCCTAAAAACAAGTGTTGTTGTATTATACTTTAGTTGACTTTGTTAGCAGTTATACTGGATTTGGGTAACGCGGATTAGTAATAGTATACATAAACTGTTTTTAAAGTGCGTTTGTTTGTACGATGATAAGCCTGATGCCTGAGTGAAAATTCGACATTACAAACGCACTTTCAAAGCAGTTTATGTATAGCACTGCGGGTGTGTTTTTTTGGTATACTCAATCACGCTGAGAAAGCGGACTTATACCATTCCTCGAAACAAATTATCCGAAAGCTTTTCCGTATAGCCTGAACATGAGGCTGCCCATCGCTTGCTGCGAGAAATTAATAATGAGGGATGGTATGACAACCTAACAATGGGTGGCAGCAGGGGTGGCACCGGTGCTTCTCAGTGCGTTCATGGCGTCAAAATAATTGGTGCTGCCAAATAAGTATGATCCCGTAACACAGCTGTCGACGCCGAAATCCACGCACATCTTCAAAGTTGTCGGATTTATTCCTCCATCCACGCAAATTTCAACTGTTTGTGGTAATTTTGATCTCAGCCACTTTATTTTTTTCAATTGGGATTCCATAAAATTTTGTCCAGAACGTCCCGGGACTACCGTCATCACAAGCACTTGATCCAGCAGATCCCAATAATCCTGAACATCTTCAACGTCAGTAGCTGGATTAAATGCCATTCCAGTCTTCATTCCCAATGATTTTATGAACGACAATGTTGTTCGGGAACAGTCACCAACCTCGCGATGCAATGTAAGCAAATCTGCGCCGGCTTTTGCGAAAACCTCAGCATGCCTGCGGGGATTTTGCACCATAAGATGCACATCGAAACGTAAAGATGTAAAAGACCTGTGTGCTCGAATTAAGTCGGCTCCAAATGTTATGGCATCAACAAAATGACCATCCATAACATCCCAGTGGATGCCATTGGCTCCTGCCTGCACTACGCTTGCCAATTCTTGACCAATTTTTGTTGGATTTGCCGATAACATTGATGGATATATCATAATGCGATTCAATTTATGACCCCACCTTCCCATAATGCTTTACCGGTGAAAAATTCACATACCCCCGGAAAATTCTCCATCAATCCTGCATTGTGCATTACCATGCTACGGTTCATTCTGTTACGTGCACCAATATGATTGGGCTTTTACCTCTTGCTTCGATGAATATCGACTTTGCAATTTTTGCCACTATCAATTTAATTTGCGCTGCGTTAGACGTTCCGGTGGAGCGATCAATGGATACTCTGATTTCTGAAGATATATCGCTTTGAATATCCTGGAGTTCCACCTTTTCAGAATCTTCAAAAACGCCAAAACATTCCATGCTTAGTAACTTTATACTGCCTCTAGCATATCTAATTAGAATACTTGCTACACCGCAAGAAGAAAGCTGTTTCCGGTGTTTGTACACCAAACCATTAACGGGAATGAGCTTGGTTCCATCCACTCCCAGTGTATCTATTCTTACGGTATCCACAATGGTAGCTTCGCTTGGTGTCAGAGTTATCAGACTTCCATTCTGTGGAATGATGGTATTTTCTATGCCACATTCTTTTCCTATCTCGGCATGCCGATGCAACTGAATTGTTTCCCCATGGATAGGAATGAGCACATGAGGCTTCAGAAGACCATACAAATGCACCAGTTCCTCTTTGCTTGGATGGCCGGATGCGTGGATATCACAGTCGATGTTGGTTATTACCTTCACACCTTTCCTGACCAATTGATTCTGAATATCCGATACAAATTTTTCGTTGCCTGGGATTACCCGAGAAGAAAACACAACCACGTCATCGGAACGCAATTTTACGCTTCTATGGGTGTCCGCCACAATTTTACTGAGGGCAGAATTTTCCTCTCCCTGGCTTCCCGTACAAATCAGAAGTGTTTTTGCTGGATCAAGAATATTGGCCTTTTTTTCGTCCAAAAAAGGTGGAATATCAGATAAATATCCAGATAATTTTGCTATTTTTTCTATCTTTTTTATGGATCTTCCGGTTGCCACCAATTGACGTCCGCTTTCTTTAGCCGCAACGTGGCAGGATTCTAGGCGTGCCAAATTTGAAGCAAAGCAAGTAATCAACAGCCTATTCTTTTTATACTTTTTTGCGAGATCTATGAGATTTTTTCTAACTTCCTTTTCGGATCCATATCTAAATTCATTGAAAACGTTAGTAGAATCACAAACCAGAGCCATAATACCATCGTTCCCATATTCCCTCAGTCGCTCTTCATCTGTTTTGGTTCCTAGCACTGGTTCATCATCTAGCCTCCAATCTCCGGAATGCAAAATAGTCCCCGCCGTGGTTGTTATTGCCAATGCAACCGATTCCGGAGTGGAATGAGCCACGGGCACAAATTCAACGGAAAAATTTCCTGCTTTGATGGGAGTTTTTAGTGCGGCCTTTATGAGGGAAATATTATTTTCCAAATCAAATTGAAGCAATTTGTGACGAATCATTTCTATGGCAAACGGCCTTCCATAAATTGGGTAGTCAATCATGGATGCGAAATACGGAATGGCTCCGATGTGATCTTCGTGGGAATGAGTTATGAATAGCGCTTTAATCTTTGACTTGTTATCCAACAGAATCTGCGGAGATGGTACCACCAATTCCCTTCCGAGACTATTATCAAACCCCATCCCCATATCCACCAAAATCCATTGATCGTTGTAGATATATGCGTACAAATTCATGCCAATTTCCGAGCAACCGCCGATGGCCATAAAATATAAGCCATCTTTTTTTTTGTTAAATTTTTTATGCATGGTTTATTACCAACCCCTCTTGGTTTGCAAAAAGATCTCCGCTGGATATGAATAGACGATTGCCGTTTTTTTCTAGAACCAACCTTCCGCAATCATCGATGTCCTGAAACACACCATCAACGGACCAATTTCCATTTTTTATAACTACTCTACACATGATTTCATTAATATTACGTAACCAATAGTTCCTCGCTCGAGAAAATCCTAACGAATGCAATGAATGAAACCATTGGCCTATACTTTTTAAAACGCGATTAAGTAGATCAATTGTATCAATGGATTTTGTAGTTGCCTCTCCCCAAAGCACCGCCTTTAGACTTGTGGCAGAACCAACGTTATGCGGCCTGGCATTTACATTAACACCAATGCTCACGATCAGCCAACCATCAACCTTTGTCATTAGTATCCCGCTGATTTTTGAATTTGCATAATATACATCATTGGGCCAGTGCAATTTCAATTGTTGATCATGATCTGCGGTATATTCTGCTCCAACCACGCTACTAATACAACCAAGGAGTGCCTCCCTTACGGCACAGGCTGCGGTTAAAGATAACTGACCTAGGTCCTGCACTGGTGGTTTTTTTAGAATTGACGCAAACAGGTTTCCTTCCTCAGACACCCACTTTCTATTGCAACGACCAACACCATTGGTTTGGATTTTTGCGACTACCACACACTCTTCCGATACACTACCAGCTTCCACCATCCTAATGGCATGTAGATGGGTACTATCAATTCTGTCAAAATATATGATATTTTCCAGATGGTTACTCCACCACCGCAATTCGTGATGCTACAGCACCAAAAAACAACCCAACGTTCTGCAGGCTTCTGCAAAGCACGCCAACACAAATCAATCATAACTTCTACGCTAGCATACAATACTGTGCATGACTATATGCCAATAAAGCTGTCATCCCTAACAACTCTGGATCTGCCATTGGAACCGACAACGAGCAGCGCTCTCTGCCCTGCATGGAGAGGCGAATCAAATCCTTGTACAACAACTTTCATATCACCGGTACGCAAAAGTCTAACCGTATATTCAAGCCCATCCTGATCAGTCAATCCCTTTTCTAGGGCTGCTCCAGCCAAAGCGCCAACAAGCCCTCCTGCCATCATGGCAAACCCCTGTCCTTGTTGACCATGGGCAAGGACATGGCCTAGGGAACCACCAGTCAATGCGCCGGCACCAATCCCAACGCGTCCCTCCTTCATGTTCATGACGACTTTGACACGCCGCACTTTCACTACCACACATGGATAAGCATCTCTAGTCTCTCCAACAGAAGCTTCATCATAGGAGGAAGATGATATATCCCGAGAACACCCACTAATGCAGAGAATTATCCCACAAACAGCAAACAAATAAGCAAAACGATTTCCAGTCACAGTATCAGTCATAAAAAAATCCCCCCAAACACATATAACAGCGTAACACACTTCAGCTATCAATAGCAATTATTTTGAAATATATTCTTTCATATTTTTGCCTAATGACAAATTAAAATTTCAACTCATTCTTTTTCACTGATCCTTTTTGCCGGAAAACACCATCTTTGCAATTAAGGATTCTAGACTTAAAGGACCTGTAGTATATTTTACGGAATCCCCATTTTTGAGGATTTTTTCATCTCCTCCGGGAACCAAGGACAAATATTTGCCTCCAAACAACCCATCACTGATAATGGAGGCTGTACTATCCCGTGGTAATTTTATATCTTTGCTTACGGAGAATGTTACTACCGCCATAAAAGTCTGCGGATCAATGGCAATTGTTGCTATTTTACCAACGCGCACACCGCTAATTTTTACATCTGTTCCCTCGGACAAACCGTCAATTTTGTTAAACTTAGCGGTAAGTGTAAACCCGTCGATTTTTTTCCAACCGGACCTACTGTAGATGTAATCAGCAAAAAACAACGCTGCTACCAGCACAGCAAAACCAACGGCTGTTTCCAATACGCGCCCATTTCTCGTGTCCATTCGATAACCCCTCATTTTTTACCACACTCCCCAACAAATACTACATATGCTGACCTCCGTTAACACTCAACACTGTTCCAGTGATAAATGCGGCCGCATCAGTGACTAGAAACAAGACCGCCTCAGCAACCTCATCCACTCGACCAAATCTTCCGACTGGAATATCTCCAATTATCTGCTCCATAATATCATTCTTTATGGCTCTAGTCATATCTGTAGATATATATCCCGGAGCAACAGCATTTACGGTAATGCCCTTGGCTGCGGATTCCAGAGCCAACGCTTTGGTAAATCCCAAAACGCCAGCCTTTGCTGCGGCATAGTTTGTTTGTCCTACTTGTCCCTTTATGCCATTGACAGAACTGATATTAATGATTCTACCATACCGTTTTTCCCGCATTTTTGGTACCACGATCCGACACATATTGAACAACGATGTAAGATTTGTCTCCAGCACCCAACGCCAATTGGCCGGATCCATTTTATGAAGCATGACGTCCTTTGTGACACCAGCATTGTTTACGAGTATATCTATATCTCCTTCCATTGCTGCACAAACAGACCTAACACCAGCTTCACAAGCATCGAAATCCGCAACATTCCAGGAAAATACCGGAATCCCCGTTACTTCGCGAAAAGATTCTGCTGCGGCAGTGTCATTGTTATAGCTGGCGGCGACCGCATAGCCTGATCTTTTCAAAGCTCTGGAAATCCCTGCACCTATACCTCTGGTACCTCCGGTAACGAGAGCTATTTTATCCATTGTAAAAATCCTACCACAAAAACTAACTATTGCCGTTTATCCCAGTTAATAATACCATCTAATGCACGGGTTTCCACAGGGATTGTACATAAAAAATGCCGCTCAATGAAATTGAATCACAGCGAGTGCTTGGACACAAAAAAATAGAGAGTATTCTCGCCAACGCCATTCGTTCCAAAAGAGTATTTCCCACATGGATTTTCAGTGGTCCACCGGGTGTTGGGAAATCAATGATGGCCGATAAATTTGCCAGATGTCTGCTTTCAGACACAATTCCGTCCGGCAATTTTCTCGATGTGCCGCTACAACATCCGGTACACAGATTGGTAGACATGCGCACTCATCCAGACTTGTTTGTGCTGGAGAATCAAGCTGATACGGTAGCATCCATCGATGACACTCGCCAACTAATGGCAAAATTCAGGAAAAAACCAACTTTGTCACGTTGGCGCGTTGTTCTGCTAAAAGGAGCCGAAAATCTCAACAAAAACATCCACAATTCCCTGCTGAAAATTTTAGAGGAACCTCCAGCAAACAGCGTAATTATAATGACTTGCTCCCACGTAGGGTCAATGCCAAAAACACTACTTTCTAGATCAGCCCGGATAAATTTTCGCCCGCTGGAAACTGAGTTGGTGCAGTCGTATCTTGAAAAAATTGGTACCCCTAATCCTGGCAAATTGGCGAAATTGTCCGGCGGTTCCATCGGATATGCACTGCAACTACAGCACAACGATGGCACTGCGGTTCGGGAAATGCTAGAGCATATTTTTCAGAGCGATCAGCTGGATGATGTAACATGTAAAAACATTGGACATTTGATGGACACCTATGCAGCAACTCACTTCTCGATCATAAAAGAAAGCATCCTGCAAATTATGGGCAGCTACGTTAGTATGTTAGTGGATAAAACGCCGGCATCCACGGTATTGGATATAAAAATATTAAAAATTATGGATATAATATCCATGTTAAATAAGGAACAGCGTTTTATGCTAGACAGGGATGTTGTTCTTGCTTACATCTTTGAAAGATTTTTTAGTATTCCTTAGCACGCTAATGAAAAACGCAAAAAAATGCCGGCAAATTTTGCAAATGAAACGCAATTGTAGTGGAAATCAACCAAAATGGGACCAGAAATAAAAGTACTACTGCAGAAAATTTCCAGACTGCCTGGATTGGGACCGCGATCTGCACGTCGCATTGTGCTACATCTACTAAAACACAAGAATGAACTGTTTGAGCCGCTGATGATGTGTTTTTCAGATGTATTTAACAATGTAAAAGTTTGTCCCAGATGTCATAACGTTGATACTTTTATTGATTGTTGTTCCATATGCGCCGATAGATCCAGATCTCGAGATATTATCTGCATCGTAGAAAATGTAGCAGATCTCTGGGCCATAGAAAGAACTGCCTGTTTCCGTGGACAATATCATGTGCTTAATGGGTTACTATCATCCGTCGAAGGACGAGGACCGGAAGCGCTTTTTCTAGATCAGTTGCTGGAACGTTGCCAAGAAAATGACGCAAAGGAAATTATTATCGCCCTGAGTGTTACCGTGGAAGGACAAATGACAGACCACTACATAAAAAATTTTTTCAGTGACAAAAATATGAAAGTATCATCGCTGGCTCACGGGATCCCCATGGGAGGTGAACTGGATTATTTGGATGAAGGAACATTATCTACGGCATTTTTTGCCAGAAACTAAAATTTTTTGCTTGACTTTTTGGTGATCCGTATTATATTGTACTATAACAAATTTATAGGCATATCGGATTTTTGAATAATTGTCAGGCTTTTTGTTAAATAAAGAAAAAAATAAGCCAAAAGCTTTCGTATGCCAAAAATAACCTGATTTTCAGGGTTACTACGTGATTTTGTGGTGCACTATGTTTTCTGCGATAGTTACGTGGATTGATTGTATATGGTAGCGATGGAATTGATGGAGTGTATCATGAATTATTTAATTATTGCGCGCAAAGGAAAGAAACTGCATAAAAGTGTATTGATTGCTGTGTTGTTGGTAACAGCTGCCAGTTCTGGTGTAAGAGGAATGTACAACGGACAATACAGACAATTTGGCATGGGAATGCCGATGTTACAGAATAACCTAACATCAATGGACGCTGGGAATCCTGGGGCAGGCATGGTTAGACTTAGAAATGGCAAGTTAGTGCCTATAGGTTGTGGAGATGGGACATGGATACATTTGGCTAATGGTGTTTTTAGTCAAAATTCAGCAATGCCTCCTGCTTTTCAGCAAAATTCAGCAATGCCTCCTGCTTTTCAGCAAAATTCAGCAATGCTTCCTGCTTTTCAGCAAAATTCAGCAATGCTTCCTGCTTTTC
>JAITRU010000015.1 GCA_031288225.1 Holosporaceae bacterium
GCCTCTGTCGTTCGGGCGCAGCTGTGTAATATTTGTCCCATAATGCCTCCTTTTCTATTGGGGATAATTCGTATTTTAGCTCATTCGCGTCGCCTCCACAATATGGGACCATACACCTAGGCATGGAGATAACTCTTGAAAAATGCAGTGGATGCTAGTCTAGAGCCTAGATCTACTGCGAATAGTTTGTATTTTACGGAAGTATACGGCAATGAATGGCTTAGAGTTTTTGGCTTTGTGCTGGCGAAATATAAAATGCTTCGGATCTGGTTCTCATCACCCTAGGCCAAGGACCTTTTCCTTCATCTAGGACAGCTCAGAAAAAAACGATGATTACTTCGGAGCTGTTTCGGTGAACAATCCTTTTTTGGGAGTGAATACAAGTACGAAATTAAAATACGATGCATCAGCGGAAGAACGCAGCGGTAGAAGGGAAAATCCCATACATTTTTTTGCATCGGCAGCAATGCCCGCCGTACTATCTGTCGTAGTTGATGCAGTTGCATCTATTTCATCTTCTGCAGATGCCACATCGCTTCCATTACCTCCGTTCTTCGTAGTGGTAGTATCTATCAAATAAAATCCCACATCGATAATGATGCGTGCTTCATCTTCGTCCAGGGACAAATGCTTGTATATGCTATTGGGATCACTCGCAAATGACAAGAATTTAACCACCGATGTACTTTGGCTTGTATTGAAGATAGTTCCATTATCGTTTGGATTTGAGGCCTTTTCATTGCTTTTCCAGCCCCACTTCACCTGCGCTTTGCCTTTGGCAGAACCGACAACATAATAGACATGCGCTATTTTTGTATAGCCCATGGCCCATTGAGAATTGATATAGTATTGGCTCGTTCCGGGAAAATGACTGAAAAATGCCGCAGAAAAAATTTGAGATAAATCCTTGCGGATTATAGCTCTTTCTACTCCACGTTGCAGAAGGCTGGAAGCCATATAGGCGGTATTTTTGACCTTGTATTTCAGATAATAAAATTTTGGAGCATCCATCACCAGAAAAAGTATACTAACCAGGACTGGAATGCCAAAAGCGAACTCTATGAGAATTGATCCATAGCGTTTATTAGCATGGATAGTGGCATTACACTTTTTTTTGCTTCTACCCAAAAAAATTTTTGATATAACCGATTTTGCCGCAAATTTTGTGAGACTCAATTTCCTCGTGTCCAGTATAAAACAAACAAATTTGAGCTATTTGTTAATAATGAGCGTATGACCAGGTCCTACCTAATCCGATACGCCGGATTATCCGCATAGGGTACGTTGTACATATTTTTTTATAAAAAAATGTTAATAATGCGAGTTGCGAATTGGAATTCTCATATTCCATAGCAGATTCGCTTTACATCTAGGATGTTTTTAGGTCTCCAGAGTTTGCGTGGTCTATCACCTATCTCGGCGAATTTTTTTCTGAAATCTCGTTTTTTTTCAGCATAATGAACACGATACCAACAACCAGCATCACGTAGCAGTAGTGAACATAGGGTGCTATGCTGAGCGGAGAAATTTCTGCTATTGAAGCTGCGAGCAGAACCTGAGCTCCGTATGGCAATAATCCCTTCACCGCGCAGGCGAATATATCCAGTAATGTGGCGGAATAATGGGAAGAAATGCCGTGATTTTTCGCTATTCCTTTTGCGATTTTGCCAGCAAAAATTATTGCAATAACGTTATTGGCCAACAGCACAGTGAACACACTAGCAACTCCGGCGATGATAAATTGCGGCAGTTTTGATAATCTACTTTTCTTGGAAATCCATGCAGATATAGCTCGGGTTGTATCTCCTATGGCATCATTGCCAATCAACCCGGATAAACCCCCGATCAATAGGGACAACAGCATAATGCCATTGACATTGCGAAAGCCAACATTAATGCTGTTACTGAGACTGATGATATCGTAATTTTCCTTCATGGCACAACCGATAATACCTGCCATGGCAATACCCGCTACCAAGCATGTAAAAACATGGACGTGATTGAGGGCAAGAATGACCAAAAGCGCATAGGGTAGTATAAGAATTAGAGAATAATCTCCATTTTTTACAATGGACGATACACTGGCACTGTTCCATAGGATCGCGATGGTAATGAGCCCGGCAACCAATGCAAACTGAATGTTGAGTCGTAATTTTTTTTGAAGATCTGCTCCCTGGGATGATATGGCCGCAATTGTAGTGTCTGACACTATTGATAAATTATCTCCAAACATTGCTCCCCCCACAACAGCTCCCATTGATAATGCTACCGGCAGCCCCTGAGCATGCAATACTAATTCAGCCGCAATTGGGCCAACGGCGGCAATTGTTCCTATGGCACTGCCGATGGCCGTTGCCAATAGAGCTGATATGCAAAATATGCCAATCGGAAGGAATTCGGCGGAAATGAACGACAGCGCTAAATTTATCATTGAATCCACTGAGTCAATGCTCTTTGTTACTTCACCAAAAGCTCCGGCCAGAAGGAAAATAATGCACATGCAGATTATGTCTTCGTGTCCAATGCCATGCAAAAAATCCAACATTTTTCTATGTCGGGAATTTTTATTCATAAGCCACGCCAAAATGATAGAAGGAATAACGGCTGTTACGGGAGAAATTAAAGAAAAAGCATTTTTTCTTCCCAAACAGGAAAAATATATTCCGCCACCAACAAAAATTATGATAAACAAAAAAATTGGAGCAAATCGTACAAGTATACGCATGGGAGCTATTCTCCATAAAATGAAAACATTACGTTCCTGTCCAATCAGGCAGGATATGCTAATTAAATTCAAAGAAACCGATTATACGTAGCCATTGATGCCGTGAGTACACTTTTAAAAAAATCCCGGAGCTAAACCAAGATAATCACAATGCACCAAAATTAATATTTCACTGCGTGCGAGTATAAGTATATAATAATTGGGTCAGGAATGCAAAATGAGACCGTTGCGAACTTACTACCCATCGAATCTTTTTTCAGCTGGAATTCCGACCGAAGAACATTGTTATATGAGAGTGTTATGGCATTAATGGTTATGCTCGGAGAATATATCAGAGAATGAGCAACATCCTTTAAAAAAAAAGGTTCAAGAGTAGATTAGAGAGGAGATTTTCTTAGCCTATTTAACAACAATTTATAAATGTTTTCATGCCTATGATTAAAGCGCCACTCTGTTTCTTTCAAGTGTAGATAGAATT
>JAITRU010000018.1 GCA_031288225.1 Holosporaceae bacterium
AGAAGCGAAGATCACTGGATTTATTTTGTTGCAGCTCGTTTTTTTTCTGGCTCACAACGTAATTTTTTCCTTTGGGCGTATTTTTTGAAAACGTAGACGATTTTCCCCGATATTTGTGCAGAAAATTGGTGCTGATGATGACGTTTTTATGCTTGTCAGTCAGCAATCGGCAGCATTTTTTTACCTTTTCGATTTCTGCGCTGTCCCAGGGCTCGTCCGAGAAAAAAGCTTCGCTGAAAACGATAATGGTCCACTTTTCTCGACGATCTTCTTGGATAAAAGGAGTTGATGCAATTATTTCATCAAGAATTTCATCTGGAGTTTCTTGTTCGGCATAGTTTTCTCATCAAACGATTGGCTACACCTCATCTTTACAGATTCGAGATCATCAGGGTTATAACCTCTAAACAGTCCGTTCTTGTATACACGCATTCCCGAAGATTTAGAACATAAAAAATTGCCAACATTACTATCTTTGATACATGCTTCAACGCATTGTGGCAATCTTTTTATTTTTTTCTCAGATTCGCGAAAATCTGAATTCATTCCAAATAACAGCATCTCCGACTCAATGCCAACACTAATACAACCAAGAAACACATAAAAACAATATCTCACTATTTCTTTTTTCATAATTCACCTATTTCTTCAATCTCGTCACCTTCATTCCCCCTCAGTCCCTGTATCTCTTCATCAATCAGTCGTATCTCTCCTTGAATCCTCGCTTGTTCCATGGTGAGATAATTTCGCATCTTCTTCTTATTACTAGCAATCTGTGTCTTAGTTGGTAAGCATAGTCCAAAACATTTTCTAAATAACCCACGTGTTCCTTTGCAGACATCCAATACAACTTGGGCAAAACCTACAGCAGCCGGTATTCCTCCAGCAAAGGCACTTATAATTAAATCAGCAGTTGGCGAATCTATTCCAAGCTGAAAAAACACAGCAACACTCAAAAAAGTTAACCCAGTTGCCATCAATCGGAAGATAAAGCTTTCTGCCACAGACTTTGTAGTTGGTAATTTTTTCTAAGAGCCTCGCATTTGTCTTTCAGCAAACATCTTCCCGCAAGATACACACACCCGCCTATTCCACAATAATCAATAATTGAAGCTGCTCTACTAAGGTGAGGAGTCTCAGTAAGACAAGTTCCAATCGTGTTTAATAGATCTTTAAGCGATGGACAACATTCAGTGGAAGTATTTTTTAATATTTCATCAACACTGTTACGGCATTGAGCAAGATTCGATGAAATTGAATAATGGCACCCCAATGCATCCACACTACAAACAGTCATGCAAAACGCAAGAGCAAATAGCTTGACTTTATACATACTATATCTACCTCTTGATTAACTTTATATTACACCTAAACAGCAAACCATTCCTAAAAAATCCTATATTATTCACCATAGGATTCCATGGTAACACATTTTTACAACAAGATATATACATTATTTTGATTATTGCCGCCATATGTAAAATATCACTAATTTTTAAATAAAAACAATTATGGTGTTTTTTCTGAAAAGGCAATACATGCTATCTGCGTTATGGTGGTATACATATAAATTGAACCAATGAGATCGCATCATAATTTTTTCATTAGAGGGACTCATCACGCCTTTCCTTGGCATACTGCTGCCACTCCAAACGAGCGTTGCTGATTCTCCGATTACAATAAATGCGGAAAGTAACCGTGACTTATAAAAAAATACCAAACGCCTACCGCTTGTTCTTCCATTTTTCGACACCACAAAATCACCCTCACATATCAACAAACCCCACCACAGGCGGAACGGAGATTTTCGGAAGTTCGTGTTCGAATCGACCGCTACTCCTAAGATTTTCACGAACTTTTTACTTAAAATTTTAAACAAAAACGCTAGATATCCTCTGCAGGAGGCGATTGGAGATAATTCTCCGACTCCCCTCGTTTGGAGAAAATGGAGAGTTTTAGAGATGGATTTTACGGTTTGATAAAAATCATTGATCGTACTAATCCGTACAACAGCTGTCGCAGCAAGACAATCGAGACCACCAATGTTGTCCAGAAGATTCAGGTTGGCGAGGATATCTTCGAGGTGGATTGCTTCTTATTTTTGCGTCGCATTCAATTTCTTTTGTGGATTGAATCCATGAATTGTCCTCCAGCGCATCGCATATTTCAATGCATCTTTTAGGAAAATAGTACATTTCGTAGCAATACACAATAGCATATGGATCCACAATCATCCAATGGCGTGTGTTACCAGTATATTCATCTTCTTTTCGGTAGGTTGGGATGTAATGGGTGCGATCATATTCGCGTCTTTCGGAATCATCATGGATCGCTGAGGCTGTGTCGCTGCGTAATTCAGCGTAATGTT
Organism: Holosporaceae bacterium; assembly: GCA_031288225.1. Lineage (GTDB taxonomy): Bacteria > Pseudomonadota > Alphaproteobacteria > UBA3830 > UBA3830 > BNWE01. The sequence goes on from JAITRU010000018.1 coordinate 2,369, forward strand.
CATCAAAAAACATAAGTTTAAATTCGCCTTTGTCATTTCGAAACGAAATAAACGGCTCTTTCCCGGGAGATGGAACATATTCGTCCTTAAACGTTACTTCGTAGTATTTTTCACATCTACGTCCGCCTCTTCCTCCAGCCTCTGGTCGTGCGCGCCCTTCAATTCTCGTCGGATCATAATCATGGATATCCGTGCTAATAACAACCCTCGAATCATTAGTGAACACACTTACATCAAAAGAATCCCACGCTTCGTTACATACATGATATTTCACAGCCTCTGCGTAAAGTACCATCATACTAGAAACAGCAACTAATATCAGCTTCTTCATGAACTGCATCTCCATAAAATACTGTCACAATACAAAATAATTTATCACTAATAAAGGATTCCAAGTACACGGGAATTATATTTTTTATTGAGTTTGATATCGACAAAAAATGTCCGCGCTTAGCATCGCAAACACAAATCTTCGCCATAGCAGTTTTACTCTGCCAATTTCTTATTTCAGGACTATCATCAGCAGTAAGTATTAGCAATTTTATTTGCTTCGATAATTTTGGAGTGAGATTCATGTCGTAGCAGGTTCTGGCAGCGATTATTTGCCCTCGTCCGGAGTTGAATAATTTCGCAAATTTTTTGTGATCATCTGATGCCGCCGATAATTCCGGAAGCGCGTAGCTTTTAAAATCGCCGAAATCATAGCCGTAGCCGGCTGCAACAAGATCGTCGGCTTCGGCTTTGTAGGTGGTTTTTCGGTAGCAAGACAAGGAAACACCATTCCCAAAAATCAAGGAGCAGTTGGAAAAGCGAAAATTGCTGGCAATATTGGCTCAAAGTCACGGCAGTGGCGTGAATTATTCGGATATATCCAAAAGCATCGGTATTTCAAGCGTCACCGTAAAAAAATACATTGATATACTGGAAAATGCATTTGTGATAACCCTCCTAAGACCATGGTTCGAGAACATTTCCAAACGTCAGATCAAAGCTCCCAAAATTTACATAAAAGACAGTGGCATTCTTCACTATTTGTTGGGAATTAGCGACGGCATCGAACTTCATCCAAAATGCGGATTGTCCTGGGAAGGATTTGCGATTCATCAGATCATAAAACAATTCGCGAGCGATAAAAACGATGTGTATTTTTGGAGAACAAATGCCGGAGCAGAACTTGATCTGCTAGTCGTAAAAGATAATCAAAAAATCGGTTTTGAAATTAAATATTCCTTGGTTCCCAAAGCCACCCAATCAATGATGTCAGCAATGGATGATCTTAAATTAGAGAAATTATTTGTGATTATTCCGGGAAATGATTCATACTTTTTAAGGAAAAATATTCAGGTAATCGGATTAAAAATGCTGAATACCTGTGCCAAGCTTTGAATCAAAATATTCAATCCATTACTAATGGAGGATAGGGCAATCCCTCTTATCTTGCATCTCTCGAGTAGTATGAATATGAAGATACCGCTGGTGTTTGAGGAATAATTTCGT
>JAITRU010000007.1 GCA_031288225.1 Holosporaceae bacterium
TTCGCATCTCTCTCGGTATCGGTACGCATTCTCTAAACCTTTTTTCAGAAAAATCAGGGTTTGACAGGCAAGGTATTGGGTAGCAATGACTGCGGAGATTGTACTTTCCAATTCTCCAGGTACGGTTTTATGGAGAATGGAGACGAATTTGGAGAGAAAATAGCATGTTTTAGGAAAAAATTAAGGATTGTAAATAAGGATTAGGCAAACAATGATAATGGGTTGAAGATCTCTGACGTAGCGCATTTCAGCGATCTCAAGAGGCGTAGGCAACAACAAATTCTCCAGTATGTCTATTGCCAAATTGGCGGAGAGAGGGAGATTCGAACTCCCGGTGCGGTTGCCCACACAACGGTTTTCGAGACCGCCACGATCGACCACTCTGTCATCTCTCCAGCCGTCCACAAAAACATGGTAGCGGGAGAGGGACTTGAACCCCCGACATGCGGATTATGATTCCGCTGCTCTAACCAACTGAGCTACCCCGCCTCAGCTATGAAGGCACTTTACTACAAAAAGAAACAAATGTGAATCATCGAAAAATAGGCTTTCTGCAAAAATGAATTTGAGTTGATAGATTTTGGGGAAGATTTGGTGCTTGTGAGAAGGAATTGGTGACTTGAGACCGCCCATGTATTGCATACCCCTATAAGGGACCGTTGAAAACAGAAAAAATCCAAATTTTCACAATCTGTGTTTCAGGGTGGTTAGCGCTTCACTATGGCATTTTTTGATCAGTTTTCAACAGCTCCCTATAATGAATTAAGATTATTAAGTTAATCATTGCAAAATGAGGAAGAGATACGTAATTTTTCTCATGGTTTTGAGGTTTAACCGGCGAGACCGTCGAATTTTATTCGATATGCAGTCAGGAATTCCAAAACTTGCGATAACCGGACGGTTGGTGGAGCGAAATGCTCGTACATGAGGAGGATTAAAGCATGATGAACCTAGGTTGTGACATAGGCAAGAGTAACTTAACCCAAGCCCACACGGTGCGATCCGATACTCCAAATCTCGCCGCTGACTCCCTTTGGGTGTGGCCGTTTTCGACGTATTCTATCACTCTTGCCCTCAAATCTGTGCTGTATGCGTTCATTGCAAATACTCCTTTTCTTGCATATTTAGACTACCAGCACATTAGCGCATAATAAATCGAACCATCATAGCGAATAGTGTATATACCCAATCACAGTGAGATTTCAGACAAAAAATGCTGTAATCACAATAAAGACTCACCAATAATACCAAATCTCATTTTGGATTGTCCAAATGGCTTCGAGAACACGCTCTATGGCAGCCGCTGCCGGGCGGGCAATAGCTAATCGATGATGGGATTTGGTATAAAATCCAATTTCTTACGGTGATTGGGTATATACATAAACTGTTTTAAAAATGCGTTTGCAATGTTGAATTTTCACTCAAATATCAGGCTGTTCATTGCGTTAACGAATGCACTTTCAAAGCAGGTCATGTATATTAAACCGGAAATGACCGCTCTGTCATCATCGTTCAAAATGCTTTTCCGGTGACGATTCGCAGGCGCTTTCAATCGCTCACGATCTTCGTGAAAATGTTTGATCCAACTTTGAAGAGTAGTATCAGTAACGTCGTAAACCCTTGCTACACAGCTTTCTTTAGCACAAGCTTCTCTTTCGAACATTTTTGTAGTGCCAATTTTGCTGATTTCTCCACATCTTCGTTCAGTAATCCTGATTTTCTCGACATATCCCCTCCAAATAAATACACAAATAATATACTATCGCTGACAAATATTATCAATATATAATCGTTAATTAATAATGAGGAATGGTATAAATTAGCAAAAAACCATAGTTCTCGACAGGCACGATTTTTTACGGTGATTGAGTATAATCATTGCAGTTTCTATACCTATTTTACACGAAACTCGCATTTTCAAAGTAATTTATCTATATAGCAGCGTTGCCGCCACCATTGTCAAGATTTTTGTCAGGCGTTTTCTTTACTAGTGTTTTTTTTATTTCGGATATTTTCTTTTTGTGTTCATCAAATGTCTTTGAAAAGACATGCCCGGAAGACCCGTCTGCCACAAAAAACATATGATCCGTAATTTCCGGATGCAATACAGCATGAATGCTTTTTCTGCCAGGGTTTGCTATGGGAGTTGGAGGGAGCCCTTTGAATCTGTAAGTATTAAATGGATCCTGTATTTTCAAATCACTGTGCAATAATTTTCTCCCAAACGGTTTCCCGCGAGTAATGGCATAAATGGTTGTAGGATCGGACTGTAGGCGCATGCCTTTGCCAAGTCTATTCAAATAAACGCCAGCAATCAGTGCTCGATCTTTGCTATCTTCTTTTTCCACGATGGAAGCTAAGATTAGCGCTTCCCAGGGGCTTTTTAGTGCACAGTTGGGTGACTTATTCTGCCATGCTTTGTACAAAAATTTCTGCATTGCATTCTTCGCCAAGGAGATAATTGTTTGCTTTTGCGTCGGATATTTAAAACAATATGTATCTGGCAAAAGGGATCCTTCTTCTGGAATCTGCGTTATCTGGCCAATTAAAAACCTATTTTCATTGAGACGCTGCATAGTCTGCGCCACCGAAAATCCTTCGGGAATGGTAAGTTTGCGCACCACAGATCGGCTGGAAGCCAATATTTTTATGGTATCAAAAATAGAAGCATGGTCCGGAATAGAGTATTCACCAATTTCTGGTGAATATCCAAGAATTTTTGCTGCGCAAACGGCAGCTTTTGCAATAACCAACCTGCTAGCAATGCGTTTTTTAAAAATCAGCAATGACATTTCATTGTTAGATTTTGTTCCATCGATAACAATGGTTTCGCCATTGGCTACATATTGGGATTTTTTGAAAAAAGCATAGGCAAAGAACAGACATATCGTTGTGATGCAAAAAAATGACCCGCCGAAAAAATATAATATCTTATTTTTGGTTGATGTATCCATTCACTATACCAAAACCCTACTCCGATTGTTTATGAGCTGTTTTTCCTGTTTTCCCCAGATTAAAGTTTTTGGATGTTTTTTTCCCCTTTTCTGTCTTATCTTGTTCACCAATCTTCACGGTTGGCATTTTCGTTTTCTCGGATGTATGAAAATGATCTTCTTTCTTATTTTTTTTCTCTACCTTTTGTCCTTCTACTATTTTTTTTATTTCTTCTCCGGACAATGTTTCATGTTCCAGTAGACCATCTGCAAGCAATTTTAGAGCTTCCAGATTATTTTTTAGGATGATCTCAGCTTTTTTGTATGTTCTATCTACAATAGCTCGTATTTCCGCATCAATTTCCTGGGCAGTAACTTCCGATATATTTTTATTAGCTGAGCTAGAATGGCCAAGAAAAACTTCATGGACTCCTTCATCTGCATAGGATAAAAATCCTAGCTTATCACTCATTCCCCAATCAACCACCATGTGTCTAGCAATGCGTGTAACATTTTCGATGTCGGAGGAAGCACCGGTGGTGATTTTCTCATGTCCAAAAGTTAATTCCTCGGCTATTCTTCCACCGGCGGCAACGGCCATATCAGCCTCCAGCTTCACACGGGACACGGATAATCTATCGGCAACCGGAAGACGCATCACCATTCCCAGGGCACTACCTCTCGGAATTATTGTGGCTTTGTGTATGGGATCGGACTCCGTAAGATTAATTGCAACGATGGCATGACCGGCTTCATGGTATGCCATGAGCTTTTTTTCATCCTCCATCATGGCCATGGATCTGCGCTCTGCTCCCATCATGACTTTGTCCTTGGATTCCTCCAATTCATCCATACCTACAGTGCGTTTTCCTCTTCTTGCTGCCAACAAAGCGGCTTCATTTACAAGATTTGCCAAGTCTGCTCCCGAAAAACCCGGCGTACCGCGGGCAAGCACTAGAGGATCGACGTCCGAGGATAGTGGAACATTTTTTAAATGAACCCTAAGGACCTTTTCTCGCCCGTTCAAATCAGGTGCCTGAACCACTATATGCCTATCAAACCTTCCAGGTCGCAGCAAAGCCGGATCCAGTACCTCCGGCCTATTAGTTGCTGATATGATGATAACTCCGCTATTTTCTTCAAAGCCATCCATTTCTACCAATAATTGATTTAGTGTTTGCTCTCGTTCATCATTGCCACCGCCCAAACCAAATCCCCGATGACGGCCAACAGCGTCTATTTCATCGATGAATAAAATGCATGGTGCGCTTTTTTTCCCTTGTTCGAACATATCCCTTACGCGACTGGCGCCGACACCAACAAACATTTCAACAAATTCAGAGCCAGATATGCTGAAAAATGGCACATTTGCTTCACCGGCTATGGCACGGGCCAGCAGCGTCTTTCCGGTTCCTGGAGATCCAACCAAAAGCACGCCTTTGGGGATTTTTCCGCCCAATCGACTAAATTTGTAGGGATCTTTGAGGAAATCTACAATTTCCTCCAGCTCAGCCTTGGCCTCATCTACTCCAGCAACATCGGCAAAAGTTATTTTTGTGGCTTTTTCATTCAAAAGCTTCGCTTTGGATTTGCCAAAACCCAGCGCCTTGTTGCCACTGGACTGCATTTGACGCATAAAGAAAAACAAAAAACCTAGGATAATTAGCAACGGCAATAATCCGCTAAACAAAAAATGAAACAGGGGTGCACTGCTTTCACTTGGTCCAGCTCTCAGGGATACATTCTTTGCCAATAGCCTGCTTACCAAATTTGGATCATGTGGATCATAGGAGCTGAACATTCGGCCATCTTTGGTAATACCGTCAATCACCTGTCCCTTTATGGTAACATTCGTGATTTTCCCATTTTCCACATCCGCTATGAAGTCAGAATAGGAAATGTTTAGAACTTCGCTCTTGGGCCCGAAGAATCCATGGAATAACACATAGGAAAACGTGGCAACTATAACCCAGAAAGCAATGTTTTTATGACTATCTTTTATTCGTTTTTTTACCATAGAAACTAACTCATCCTAAACAACAAACACGTCCAGCAGACCAATCCTATTGGGAACGAAATCAACATTTTTCCCGGGGATTCTACGACCTTGATTGGCGTAAAGCAATCCATGTTTAAATTCATTACATTTGAATTTGCAATATCCGAGTTTGGATTTATATGATTTTTGAGCGAAATTTTTTGTTGATAATTCATATCCATAGGATTTTCTATGCTCCGGTAAAATATGAACAACGTTACCTTTGATTTTTATGAGGCAACGGCCAATGGTATTAACATCTCCGGCCAGAATTTTTTGCAACATAGCCTCCGTAATTCGCGTTTGATATTCTTTCCCTCCAACATTCCAGATAATCCTTTTTAGAATTTCCCTTTGAATTTGCGGATTTTCAGTGACAAAAGCCTGCAGATTGAGCGAAATATTCTCATTTTCCGTGTGCCAGCAAATATCTTTGTTACATAAAAATTCAACGGCATTTATCTCGATGGAGCGACGCTGTTTTCCCAGTGCCATTATTCGATTCGAAGCAGTTTGCAATTGCATTTGATCATAGCCGAAAATTTGTTTGCGAATGACGGATCGTATAAATTTATCGCAGTCGTTCATTGGATCCCGCTGCCAAGATACGTTTTGATTATAAAGAAAATCTGCTAAATGTTGTTTGGAAAAGTGCAAAAGCGGACGTACTAATTTTATACCGTGATCCAGTGATCTTACACGGCTCATACACGCCAATCCGTGATCAGAACTTCCCCGGAACTGCCTTATTTTGAAAGTCTCAAGTTGATCGTTCCAATTATGCCCGGTTAATACAACGTTTATGTTTTGGCGGTGGCAAAAATCACGGATTAAACTATAGCGGGCATCTCGGGCAAGGATTTCCATCCTATTCTGGGGAACATTCACAGCTGAACTACGCTGCCACACCAGTATTTCGTGTGGAATATTCCGTTGATGGCAGAAATTTTCTACGAAGCGAGCTTCGTTGTTGGATTCTGGACGCAGCTGGTGATCGACCGTTACACATATTATTTGAATGTGTTTATGCTGTTGCGCCCAATCTCTAGCCAAGGTTAGCAGAGCCATACTATCGGGACCTCCAGATACGGCACAGCAAATTCTAGGGGCATAACTATTATCATGACACATTAAAGTACCAGCGAATTTATTGTCGCACATTGCAACACTAATTAATTCATCAATTTCGTGAGCAAAAAAGAATTCAGAATCCGACGTGCTGACGAAATTGTTGCCAAAATTGAAAACGACATCGGCGCCGTCACTACAGCTACCACGATTGTCGTGATAACCATCGGAGACGGTTTCATTTTCTTTTGCTGGCACCGGAGATATGCCCCGCTGAAATTCTGTAATTTCCTGCATTTATGGGATACCAAATTCTCGTTTTACGCTGGCAATCTGATCGTAATTTGGGTGGTCATTTATTAATTTTTTAGCCGTTACCTGGCATCTTGCCAACAATTCATCCTTTTTTTCTTTCAATTCCGCCATCTTGGATAATTTTTCTAAACATTGGGCAAGTTTGTGTAAGGATTCTGCTGACTTACTACCATTGGAATTGTGTTCATAGCTACCCAGGTATGCGTCTGCGGCTTCTTTATATTTTTTCTCCTGGAAATAGGCATTACCAATGTAATATTCCATTTTTCCCACATAGATGTTTTGGGGATTGTTTTTTATAAACGCATTCAGCAGATGACGGGCATTTTCCGTATCACCGCTGGACATTTTATCAATGGCAATCTGAATAATTTCTTCCGGCGTTTTCTTTAGGATGATCTCCGTTGCTACTCTGGCGGATTGGTCATTTTTGCTTTTTTTTAACTCTATTCGCAGGGCATTGATCTGGGCTTCCTGGTCGATAACTTTTTTTTCCAATTCTTCCAATTTCCCATACATATTCCTGACCGTTTCGCTCAGATCATCGACCCCATAGGCGAACGGAGGAGCTGCACATTGTACTAAAACAAGAGACACCAAAACTATGCATATTCTTTTCATGCCCAACATCCCATTTTGATATATTGCGGGTTTTATTTTAGAACATAGGCACCAAAAACTCAACATTGATGCAATGAGTATCTTAGCACCCGTCGGATCTTTTTCCAGCCTGGAATTTCAGCAAGAATCCAGCAAGGTTATTGTTGGTGAGATCGATTTGGGGACTATTGAAAACAGAAAGGACCAAAATTTTCACAATCTGTGCTTCAGGGTGGTTACCGCTTCGGGATGGCATTTTTTGATCAACTTTCAACGGCCCCAGTATCTAATTCTGTAGCATCGATGTTAGAGCTTTTGCTGAGTCTGTGGCTGGATTGCCGGCATTGTCTTTTGCTTTTTCATCATTCTTGCTCTTAGCATTATTATCAGATTGATTTTTGGTATCATTGTTTTTACTTTTTTCTTTTTTTCCCATTTCCTGCATTTTTTCTGCCCTTAATCTTCTGACCTCTTCCTCTTCATCCTCATCTGGATCTTCTTCTCTATACTTAAGTGTAAAATTCGATTTATGCAAAATAATTTTCATCTTTTTACATTCCGAAGGTATTTCTGCTCGATAGCAATTTGCACTGTTGCTAGTACTGCCACTATTATTTTGACTATTCCCTCCAGCATTGCTGCCACAAGAATAATTTGCAAATACTAAGCCACAAACCGGAACCATGTGATCGTTTTCATATTTTACCTCCTCCCAATTGGTTATTCGAGCTTCCGCAGCAAAGGTAAATTTGTATATTACTAGCCTATTGGGATTGTCTTTTTTGAGCTGATCAACGAAATCTTTTGAAAAATATTTTGTAGAATCAGTGTTCTTCAATGAATGGGTTAGGCCAATTTTGTTATCTTGAGATTTTTCCTCGTAAATTATCACGATGTGCACTTCTATGGCTGCGTTATTATTTACATCTTGATCAACCTCAAACATAACCTTTTCAAGGCTTAACTTTGTTTCGGATTTAAAAAAATCAAGACTGTGACTTGGCCATGAAAAAAATGCGCAGCATAGCATTGATACAATCATATTTCGAATAATCATGAAATAATATATATTCAGGGCATATTAATTTTTAGTTAATTTTATAGCTCAGCCGTATGACAACAATTAAGTTGCACAGCGAGTGAAATTAGCATAGATTTACACGTAATCGATCTACGGTTATTTACATGTTTGTTACTGTGTTTTGTCGTGTTCAGAGGACTGATTCATGTTCAAAAGCTTGTCCAATGCTGTTCGTTTCCTTTCAATTCATATGGTGGGAAAGGCCGATAGCGGCCATCTTGGTATGCCGCTAGGAATGGCAGATAGTCTCACTTGCTTGTTTAAAAACTTTTTAATCTATAATCCGGAAAATCCCCAATGGCCCAACAGAGACCGTTTTGTGTTGTCCGGCGGACATGGATCTTCCGCATTGTACGCGCTGCTATACCTCACTGGCTACAAGAATATGTCATTGAATCAGCTGCAAAGTTTTCGAAAACTTGGTTCCAAAACAGCTGGACATCCAGAGTATGATCTTGACTGTGGCATAGAAATTACAACTGGCATGCTAGGGCAGGGGATAGCCAATGCCGTTGGCATGGCACTGGAGGAAAGGTTGCTAAATGCCAGGCTTGGAGACGACTGCATCAATCATTATACCTATGTTTCCGTAGGAGATGGTGATTTGATGGAAGGAGTAGCAGCCGAAGCCAGTGCCATTGCCGGGCATTTATCTTTGGGGCGTCTCATCGTGTTGTTTGACGATAACAATATTACCATTGATGGAGAGGTTGGTGTCAGCAGCAGTGAAAACATACTGCAGCGCTATGAATCCTACGGATGGCATACACTAGCGGCAAACGGTCATTCCGAAAATGAGATCAATGCAGCTTTCGAAAGTGCTCGGCAAGACCAAAGGCCCTCGCTCATTGCATTAAAAACGCGCATAGGCTATGGAACACCTCGAGAAAATTCTCCGGAAGCTCATCATGGTGCTTTGACGGAACAGGAAATAGAGGCTACCAGGGAAAAATTGGATTGGCATTATGGTCCGTTTGAGGTCCCGGAATATTTAGCTCAGACCTGGAAAATAATAGGTAAACGCAGCCACAAAGCATGTGAGGAGTGGCAAAAAACTCAGTCCGAAAAATACGGGTCGAAGTGCTTTGGGTGGTCTGAGGAAATGACAAAAATCATCAAGAAAATCAAGAAAGATTACTTCATATCACGGCCTTTTGAGGCAACTCGCGTTAGCTTTAAGGAGGTGTTGTCACAGCTTATGAAGGAATCCAATTTCCTGTTATCAGGTTCCTGCGACCTTGGCTCGGCAACCGGATGCCTTGATCAGAGCATGACTCCAATTTCGAAAAACGATTTTTCCGGTAACTATATTCATTATGGGGTGAGAGAACACGCCATGGGAGCCATCATGAATGGCATCGCAATCGGGAAAAAAATTCGCTGCTGCGGTGGTACATTCCTGGCTTTCAGCGACTACATGCGGCCTGCCATCCGCATGAGTGCTCTGATGAATGTGCCTACAATATTCGTTTTCAGTCATGATTCCATTGGAGTAGGAGAGGATGGAGCTACCCACCAGCCCGTTGAGCAACTGACATCTTTGCGTGGCATCCCCAACCTCAATGTATTTCGTCCAGCGGATGCATTGGAAACGCTAGAATGCCTGGAATGTGCCCTAAAAAGCGAAGCTCCATCTGCTCTAATCCTGAGCAGACAAGATTTGCTGAGCGTGCGGTTTAGCGGTGGCGTTAATCTTTGTGAAAATGGTGGTTATTTAATATACGAGAATGGCAGCGTCGCCGGCACAATGGTTACTTTAATTGCAACTGGGTCTGAGGTAAGCATTGCGTTGGAGGTGAAGAAGATGTTGGACGATTCTAGAGTAACAACCAATGTCACTAGTCTTCCATGTTGGAATTTGTTAAATAAACAGGATGCGGCCTATAGGTTCCATGTCCTAGGCAGTGGATTACGGGTAGGCATTGAAGCATCGAATGGATTTGGTTGGGATCGGTATTTGGGACGCGATGATCTTTTTTTTGGTGTGAACGATTTCGGAAAATCTTGTTCCTGTGCTGACGCTTACAGATATTTTGGGCTAACGGCAATAAATATTTACGAAGGGATAATGCGCAAACTTGATGAACTTGATATGTGTGGATAAGCAATAAGAACAGGTGAAAAATCAATGAAAAAGGTTGCTATTAATGGATTTGGACGTATCGGTAGGCTGATTTTTCGCGCTTTTTTTGAATCCGGCAACAACCATGATTACGAAATAGTTACCATAAATGACCTGCAATCCATGGATATGGCTATGCATTTGCTGCGCTATGATTCGGTGCATGGAAAATTTCATGGAGAAATTACAAAAATTTCGCCAAATGAATTTCTCGTGAATGGAAACAGGATTTCATATTTTTCGGAAGAGTATCCAACTGCTCTATCCTGGAACGATATAGACCTAGTTTTTGAGTGTACGGGGGTTTTTAAAAGTCGAAAATCATGCCAAATGCATCTGGCCGCCGGAGCTAAAAGGGTGCTAATTTCTTCTCCTGCCGATGATGATGTTGATAGAACCGCTGTGCTTGGTGTGAATTGCGATACTCTGCGGCCCAGTGATACTATCATATCTAATGCTTCCTGCACAACAAATTGCTTGGCTCCAATTGTGAAGGCAATACATGAGGAAATTGGAATCCTGAATGGATTTGTCACCACCATTCACTCCTACACCGGCGATCAGAGGTTGGTAGACGCTGACCACAGTGATTTTCGTAGATCGCGGGCTGCGGCACTAAATATGATCCCAACTTCCACGGGAGCGACAAAGGCGATAGAGTTGATTTTCCCGGAATTAAAGGGAAAATTATCCGGGCTATCGATTCGGGTTTCAACTCCTAACGTATCGCTGGTAGATTGCACGTTTACGCTGGTGAAAAATGTTTCCGTTGATGATATTCACAATGCCATTGTGAAATATAGCTGCGAGAAATTGCCTAATATTCTAGGATATACGGAGGAGAAGCTGGTATCATCGGATTTTAATCACTGCTCTCTCAGCGCCGTCGTGGATTTTTCGCTAACCCAGGTGATATCTGGAAATTTTGCTCATGTTGTGGCTTGGTATGACAACGAGTGGGGCTTTGCAAACCGTATGCTGGACATGGCAAAGAAAATTTTAGAATATCCCTCTCCACCAGTCATCAAACCAACTTCTCAGCGTGATGGAGTATATGGGATGTACTGACTTTATCAGAAGATTAATACCATAACTATCCTATAATAGCGTTGGGTAAAGGCAGTGCATGGTTGTGGATTTTTCTTCCTCCCCATATGCGAATTCAGCCACAGCGTCGCAATTATTGCAAACCGGCATCCATATTTTTTCCTGATTGCCACAGTATCCGCATTTCCAAACAAAATCAACATGTTTTGGTGACAATGGAGAGGATAGCATTTCCTGCATTGCAGGAGGTTTGGGATCCTTCACCAGAGCGGCTGCCTCCTTCAACTTTTCAACGATAAAATCATAGGGTTCGCGGTGGTAAGCCAGCAAAAAATTCTGAAATGCCAACGGAAACATTTTTTCCGCCAGCGCTAGATTAGCCAGCCCATAATAGCCCATCCATGAACCCGGAGCTTTCTTTATTATTTTTTTTGCAAAATTCATGGAATCCATGCTAGAGAGATCCTCTCCACAGGAAATGTATTTGTCAAAAATCTCCGAATGGGGAGAATGATGGAACGATTTAATCAACACGTGTCTGGCTTCCCTATATTCACCATTTGCCATTAAGTGATCGGCTAGGCAGAGGGCATTATTGCTAAGAGCAGGATTTAGATCAAAAGCCTTGTGCAGAAAACTTGGATTTCCAGTATCTATGCCTTCTTCGTAATTAATTACCGCTGCCACTGCATGGACTGTTTTTCCGGATTTTTCAAGATGAGCCAGATATTTCCTTGCTTCCGTGAATTCCTTTCCCCGAAGCGAAATTGCTATGGCTTTCAACAACAACTCCGGGGAATTTGGAAAAATTCGAATGATTGCATTAATGGCGTTGATGGCATCACTGCGGGAGCCGTCCTTCATGGCCAATTGGCATAGACTATAGGCACCGAGGGTGGTGTTTTTTTCCTTTTCACAGAGGCTGTAAAACAGGGCCTTGGCAGCGTGAATATCATTGTTCTGGATTTTCAACTGTCCCTCCAGCCAGGAAACCAGTGGCATACATCCAAGATGTTTTTTCGCTTTAGTTAAGCATTCTTCTGCCAATTTTTTGTCCTTTAGAAGGATAGCTGAAAAGGCTAGCTGCAAATTATCGATACCTTTTTCAATTTTTGTTTTACCGGATGAAAATAACGAAATGAACTTATAGCAAAGGGACTTTAGTATCAAATACATCCCATAGATCAAGGCAAACAACAGAACCACGAGCGCCGGATGGCATTCTACAGATTTCCCCTGAGCATTGAATGTTACATGGAAATCAAAATACATTGCCGCTAATAACGGCAGCAAAAATACCAATAATACTCTGAGAAACATCCGGCGACTTTCATTGAACAAATTCTCTGCATCATGTGAAAATTGTTGCAGCAATTAGCGGATTGATGATACAGCCCGCGAGCAAATAATGCAATGCGTTAAGCCAAAACCCTCCCGATGATTTTACATAATTTTGATTATTAAATAAATGAAGCATAATACATAGCGAAACTGCTGAAAACTGAGCAAAATTGGATTTTATTAGTGAGTCTTTATTGTGATTATACATGACACACTTTGGAAGTGCGATCGTTCGCCAATGGTTTGTCTGATATTTGAGTAAAAATACCACATTACAAATGCTCTTTTAAAACAGTTTATGTATCAAAGTCTACCCGTTACACGCGCATGCCATCTTCTCTGCTTTGAGCGAACTAGCTGCTTTCCCGTGCAAAATTTCGACAAACTTTAGTAGAAAATTAATACCAAATCTCATCATCGATTAGCTATTATCCGCCTGGCAGCGGCTGCCATAGAGCGTGTTCTAGAAGCCATTTGGACAATCCAAAATGAGATTTGCTATAATATTTCCATCTTACAAAATTATGCTACAATGGGGCGCTTGTTTCGGCATCGATTTTGAATTTGAGTTGGCAGAGCCTTACATCATGATGAATTTGCTGAGAAAAAATGTATGTGAGCTTGTGTTAATGCTGGTGGGTTTGGTGGCCAGTTTCATTTGCTATGCCAGGACTCATTTTTTCTCTGTATTTTTTGGCGATGCGCGTTTGCGCTTTTTCGACACCGACGACTACATCACTTTGGTGAGAATTCGCGATTTTTTTACTCACCATGATCTGGCCAATTCGGTAATTGCACGGGCCAATGTTCCATTTGGCGGCGATATGCACTGGACCCGTTTCTACGATTTTTTCCTCATCATACCATCCTGGGTAGTGAGCATTTTTACAAATTCTCTGGAACAAGCCGTAGAATATGTGGGTTTTTGCATATCTCCCCTTGTCAAGGGCGTCACCATTGCGATTTTATTGAAAACATTCGCAAAGATAACCTCCAGAACAACAGCGATTATTACAACATTAGTATTTGCTGTGCATCCAGTCATAAACTATACAAACATGTTCGGTCGTCCTGACCACCACGCATTTATTCTGCTATTCTTGGTAATTTACATGCACAATATCGCCGAACTCGTTACTTCAAATTTCAGCGATGGCGCCACTGTGATAAAGGCGGCTCTAGTAACTTCTTTGTGCGTTTGGATCTCTCCGGAAATGTTGATATTTCTGCTGCTAACTGAACTTGTGCTGTTTTTCTTTTTACTTCACAGTGAACCCAAAAAATTGGAAGTACTTCGTAGAAAAAATGTGATGGCTGCCTGTGCCATAGGCGTTATTGTATTTTTGCTTTGTCCCTGGAACTGGATTCATGTAATTTCTCTGGTGGCTCTAGCAACCTCCTCCGGGATGGCATTGAAAAATTTTTCTCCTTGGTATTCGGTCGTATTATTTTTAATCATGGCTCCTGCATTCACTGCCCTATCTCCCATCGAGTACGACAAAATTTCCGTAGTGCATGTCGTCCTATATATGTTTGCGTCGGTCTATCTTGCTGTCATTCAGCAAATTTTTGAGAAAAATGCCGAAAAATATCGTTTGTGGGTATCCCTTGGTGCTGGCATGCTGATTTGCGCCGTTTTTTTATATTTATTTCCAAATTTCCTCCAAGGTATGGAAGCTGGAGTTAGTGAGCAATTGAAAAATGTTTGGCTACACACCAATGTTGACGAGCTAAAATCCCCATTTGAATTTGGGAAAAGACCGTCCATCTTATTTTGTCTCTATCTTTTAGTCACGACTGTTGCTCTATCCCACAAAATACGAGATCTCCTGAGCGGCCTCCCCTCCCCCACCAATGCGTTTTGGTGGATTTTGCTGTTAAATGCCGCCTGCTACATGATTTTTGCATCCATGGCTGATCGAATGCGTTCTACTTCTGCGTTTTTTAGCATACCAATTGTGGTTGATTGGATAATTGGCGGATCCTTGTTGAGAAAAATTCCGCGCTATCTGTTGTCGTTGGTGGCTTTTATTTTACCACTATCCTTTGATTTTGTGCACAAATATCACTCGATACTTTCCGGGTACTTGGCCAATGCTGATAATTTTTACGATTTCTGCCTGGAACGGAAGAAAAATTACCAGCAAGAAGATGATTTTTTCCGATGGTTGGATGGCATAAGCAAAACCCCCGTCACCATCTTGACATATTTAGGCAAATCATCAATGACGCTCTATTATACCAAGCACAAAGTAGTGGCTGCTCCCTATCACAGGCAGGAGCAGGGAATATTATCCTTCTTTACCATTATAGAAAGTCCATATGACGAGGATGTGGTTGGAAAAATTTTACTGCAAACAAAAACTTCTTACATTTTTATATCAAGATCAATGTGCTATGCCAATCCTGCTACTGCAGGCAGTTTAGCTGGCATGATTGCAGAAGGTCGATACCCAGATTGGATCAGTATTATGGAAATACCGCAGAAATTTGCTGACGTAATCGTAGCCAAGGTCAACAAATCTCGGCTGAGACAGTGCATCTCCGGGGAAGCTTTTTGATGTCAGTTAATAGTTTATTCAACTCCGAATGTAGATTCGTGGCTGGAGCTGCCACTGCGGAACAAATTCCATCCGACATTTTTCTCCCGGAGGTGGCTTTTGCCGGAAGATCCAACGTTGGAAAGTCTTCCCTCATAAACGCGATCGTCAACAGGAAAAAATTTGCCCGAACGTCACGTTTTCCTGGCAGAACTCAGCAGATCAACTTTTTTAATCTTGCCGATAAAATTTCACTGGTGGATCTACCTGGCTACGGCTACGCTGCAGTTTCTAAGGAAACCAAACAATCCTGGAATCAATTATTATTCCATTATTTAAAAAATCGCCAAAACCTGCGGAGAGTTTTTCTTCTCATAGATGCCAGACATGGTTTAAAAAAAAGCGATGAAGAAATGATGGATATACTTGACAGTTTTGCCGTCATTTATCAAATTATCTTGACAAAAATCGACAAAGCATCGCATCGCTTTGAAATTGAAGAAGATATTACCAAAAGAACTGCATATCGTCCCGCAGTTTTTCCCCTAATCATCTCCAGCAGCGCAAAACGATCAGACGGCATTGAAAATGTACGACACGAAATAGCCAGCATAACAACTCGGTAAAATCGGATTGGAAGAAATGTTGACCAATTTATTCCTGAACTTGGTTCCATAATTCCGATCCGAAAAAATGGCAAAAAAAGAGGCCGTTGCCAATGGCTTTTTCTCACAATTGACTTCGTCAGATCCGTTGCTAGATCCTCATGTACGAGAAGTACACTGCGGTCCTGGGCTATGTTCTTCCTCGTTCTTGCAAGAAAAACCTCACTATGCAACGTCTCGAAAAATGTGGCGGCAGAGAAAACTGCCACCACAGCAGGCCACGACTAACAAAGACCAACCGGAACCCACCCTAGGTGGGAGAGGCGGCTCCCCTCCCCACCTCGAACGCAGCTAGAACAATTCTTCTTGGCCAATTGCTCTTCTTTTTTCGTTTTTTAGTTTATGAAAAAGACTTTCTATTTC
>JAITRU010000019.1 GCA_031288225.1 Holosporaceae bacterium
ATATTATTCCTCCATTCGTTTTTATGTACATTTCTGGCAACGATAGCATCAACGCCTGTGCTGCAAGCACTCATGATGCTAATTCCACGAACAGATTGTCGAATCCGTCGAGATTGAGGTCCAGTTTAATTCCGTTCTCCTTTATCTCCACACGTTCTACGAGAATTTTCACGATTTTTGTTTGCTCGGCTTGGTAGAGATAGCTCCAGGCTTCGTTGAGATTTTTTAGAGCTGTCATGAGATCGTCTTTCCTGAGATCTTTGCGTTGTTCGGCGAGGCGATTTAAATTTATGACCACTTCGGGAGATTTGATGATCTTCAGAACCTCTTCGATAACGCTGCGTTCCACCGGTTCTGCCGGAATATTTTTATGCTGCGACGGACAATTTTTGTACTTCACCTGATTGTAGCAGGTGTAGTATCGGTAAACGAGTCCGTGATTGCTGCTGCAGGTGTGTTTCATCAATGATCCACAGGCGCAATGTATGATTCCCTGCTTCTTACCATGAAGCGGTATAAATTCGGCAAAAATCGAAAATGCTAAAAAATCTCGGTACGACAATACATATATGCGGAGCTACCATTTTTCAACTATTGACCTTTGCAGCATAAAAATGTACAAGAGTTGTGAGAATGCGATCCGGTGTTTTTTTTATGCGTGAATGTTCTTTATTTTGGTATGCTTTTTACTATGGCGGGCGTAGCTCAATCGGATAGAGCGCCAGATTGTGGCTCTGGAGGTCGTCGGTTCAATCCCGATCGCTCGCCCCATTTGTTTTTTGGCTTTAGATATCAATGGGGAATATCTTGATAAATAGTATAATGAGAACATTATAAAGGTGCTGTCGTGAATCATTTTAATTATGAGGAACTAATTCAGAATGCTCTTATGGGAGTGGTACGTTCCGTGCTTACGAGCGTATCCATAAATGGTTTATATGGCAATCATCATTTTTATATAAAGTTCCGGACGGATCATCCAAGAACGGAAATTCCTTCCTACCTCAAGCAGCATCACCCGGAGGATATTACCATTGTGATACAACACCAGTTTTGGAATTTGAAAATCACCAGGGAATATTTTTCTGTGGATCTCAGTTTTAATAATGTTAGGGAAAAATTGATAATTCCATATGGGGCCATAACTGCTTTCATCGACCCTTCGGTCAATTTCGCTTTGCAATTTACGCCGTCGTTCGATGATGATACCCCAACCACCGGCGATGAAAAAACCAGCGATGAGGATGCAGAAAATTCTTCATCGACAAACGAAGATGGAAAAATTATCAGCTTCGATAGTTTTAAAAAAAAATAATTGATGGACGAATAAGTAATGCAAACAATCATTGATACGCTGTTGATAATTTTGCTGTTATTGGTTGCGATCGCGCTACATGAAATGTCACATGCCGTAGTTGCCTATGCCTTGGGTGATGATACTGCGAAGAAAGCCGGAAGATTTAAGTTGCACACACATTTTGATTTGTACGGATGCTTTTTGATTCCTGCGTTACTGTATTTTTGCCATTCCCCAATTATATTTGGCTACGCAAAGCCTGTGCCGGTGGATACTCGAAAATTTGAAAAACCGTTGATGGATATGGCCCTGGTGGCGGCCGCAGGACCTCTCTGTAATCTTTTGCTGGCGGCTCTGGGAGCGTGGGTGTTTAGTTGTACTGTGGGTACAAATAACTTGATAATGCACTATGGTTTTGATTTTATGATGGTGAACCTAACGCTCTGTTTGTTCAATCTCATTCCGATACCTCCACTGGATGGCAGCCGAATAATGGCCGCTATTGTTCCGGAGAGCATTGCTAGAAAAATGCTAAAAATTGAGCCATTCGGTTTCTTTATAATAATTGGCATCGAAATTACTTGTTCACAATTATCATCAATTTTGGGATATAGAATTGGCATGTCAGCGGTGGTATATAATCTTCTGGAAAAAATACTTGCATATTTGGTCTAATTGTCATCGATAAAATTCGCGCAATTTTAACGGACAATGGCCAGCAATTCATGAACTTACCGCATCAAAAGTATGCTCTCCGCACATTTTTGACAGAGTTTGCCGAGAATGCAAATCTGATCCCAAACCAACACATCCCCGGACCAATGAACTGATAGAGAGAACCAAACCGTGGTATATACTCAATCACCATAAGATTTCAGACGAAAAATGCTGTAATCACAATAAAGACTCACCAATAAAATCCAATTTCTTACGGTGATTGAGTATATACATAAACCATTTTGAAAGTGCGTCTGCAATGCGGTATTTCCGCTTAAATATCAGGCTAATTATTGCGCCAATGAATGCGCTTTCAAAGTAGATTATGTATATTGGTGAGTCTTTATTGTGATTACAGGATTTTTCGTCTGAAATCTCACGGTGATTGAGTATATACCCACTCACGCTGAGAAAGCTAACTTATATATCGGAAATTTGCGAGTTTTTCGCCCATAAAAATCCAACTTCTCAGCGTGATTGGGTATTTGCGTTGATTCAGATAAGATTTGCAAGTTGCGCATCACAGCATCACACAGCATTCTGTTTTTGAGAAAATCATCTAAAGAAACTTCGTTGGCATAAAAGGTTATTATTTCAGCTGTTTCCACGACATGGTTTAGGTAAAACAAATCATTTTTCATAGCGGTTGAGCTTCCTTCATGATTTGGTCAGCAATGCTGCGATGTACGTGCCCTTCAAAAACAATATCAACTTTGCGATGTAAAAGCTCTTCAACTTTCCACTTAAAACGGCCAATATCCAATAAACTTGCGGTCTTTTTGGCGGAAATAAGAAGATCTATGTCGCTTTTGTCTGTTGCATCTCCACGGACGGTCGATCCAAAAACCTTCACACTAACAACACCGCATTCGCTGGCAAAATCTAAAATTCTGTCTCTAAAATCCGTTCTTAGGTTTGACAATTTCATTTTTTAAAACACCTTTTTTATATTTCTGCACTTCCATCCATTCTTTTATCACATTATCGAAATACTCTGAAGCTTCCCGGTCCTGGTTTTCAAAAACAGATAATTCGGCTTCCGATTCTGAAGCGATAAAGATATCAGCGTACCCGATAATTTCCACGCCACGATAGAGGACAAAATGTTCATGATTCGTATCGTCGAAATTTCCGGGAATCGACTCCGGCACAGTTATCCGATCGAAATATTTTTTCCGAAATTTTTTTGCCGCATCCCATTCCTCCTCAGTTGCACATTTCAAAACCCGCAGTCGATTAAATCCTGTACTCTTTATTATGTTATCGATGAAACTTCTTTTTCTTATGGTGTAAATGGGAAGCGGCGATCTCTCAGATTTTTGGTGAGCATCTTCGCTTTCCAGAATTTTCGTTTTAAGCGCAGCATATTCATCGCGTGCATCCGGATGACTTCTCAGATAATCGCGAAATTTCAAATTTAGCTCGACTTCCGGATGATTTTCATCGAAAAACATATGCAGATTTACGTTTACAGCACCTCTTTTGGTAAATCCGCATTTCAGAGGAATATTCCACTCGCCTTTGTGGATGTATCCGGCTTTTTCCAGACCGATTATCGCTTTTTCGCGATCCTTGGCCACTGCGACGATATCAATTTTCGGCTTGGCGGCCAGTCCAGGAACTGCCGTTGATCCGCTATGATGAATCGCGACGCAATTATCGCCGAGCACCGCAGAAATTATTTCTTTTTCCACCTCAAAAAATTTGGACCAGTCCGGATTGTACGGAACAACTTCGATACGTTTTGTCAACGTCTTTTCTAGCTTCATTTTTTCTAATTCACCGGCTTCACAAAACTTTCGTATTCATCGTTGGTAAAACCAACAATTTTACAGATGAGTTTTTTATCGATTTCGTGCAATGCAGTAAATGCACGCATGAAAATCCTTCTACTATTCAACAATTTCACCAAACAGCATCGCCAACTGTGGTCGATCATGATTCGGCGTTTCCAAAGTCCAGATCCAGCATAGCACAGACTTCACAAAAGTCCGCCGAATACATTCTCATGCACCCATTAATTATCCTTTCGTAATTTTTTGTACAGCTGCGTCGGTGATATTCAGTAAATCCCTGGAGTTTATTTCGATGGTTTTCTCTCCAATCTCCGGAATCGCAACCAATTTTTTCATAGGCGCTCATTTTTACTGTTTTCCCTCCTGTTTCAGCCGGTTTATGCCGATGTCGGTATACCGACAATTATGCTGTTTGAGCCGCTACGGATCGGTCTTCTCATTCCGGTGCTACTTCTGGAGCATCTGGTCATGAAGAAACTTCTAAAGGATGTAAAACATTTAGATATTGGACCTGCTGCGAACGGCGTGAAGAATTGCTAAAAGGATAAGAAGTTATAACACTGGAGGTTGTGGACATGTTTTGATCATATCATCGGCAATTTGGGAATAAATGCGAAGTAGGATGTGTAGATCATTGTTAACTCTCTGCGGAGAGTATACACTAAAATTATGATTTTAGGTCGGAGTTATCATGAACAATTTTCAAGCACAGATTGCACATAAAAATACGGATTTTGCTCCAATTTTGAGCACAGAAACAATTGATTATCACCATGGAAAACACCATTGTGGTTATGCGAAAACGCTTAACTCTCTCATAGAAAACACGAAATTTGCAGATAAAGATCTAAAGGAGATTATCTCCCAATCCAGAGGAATCGATCAAAAAATCTTCAATAATGCGGCCCAGTTATTTAACCATGATTTCTATTGGAAATGTCTGAAAATATCTAAACATAGGCCACTGGGAAAATTGAGATGCATAATAGAAAATCAATTCAATTCGTTTAATGAGTTTTTGAATCAATACATATCGTTTGCAAACACAATGTTTGGTAGCGGTTGGTGCTGGCTCGTTTTGGAAAACGAAAAACTATCTTTCGTTAATACTCAGAATGCAGAAACGCTCATTGGAACAAACAAAAAAGCAATTTGCGTCGTCGATTTATGGGAACACGCATACTATATTGATTACCGTAACGATCGTGCCTCATATATTAATAAGATCATTGGAGAATGCATAAATTGGGAATTTTGCGAATCTCAATTGGAGGCAAAATGAACTGCTTTTCTCGGGAAACAGTAATTGGAAATATCGCAATTTATGCAAATGAAAAAGCCGTAACAAGATTATGTTTTGGGAAATGTTCGGATGCTGCCATAGAAAACGCAGAAACAGAGATAATCAAAGAAGCATTTGCTCAACTTCAGGAGTATTTAAATGGATCAAGAACAAAGTTCGACCTAAAATTTGAATATGGCGGATCAAATTTCCAAATGGCGGTTTGGGATCAGCTAAAAAAAATTCCCTATGGGGAAACGAGGACATACAAAAAGATTGCCGACAACTCAAATAATCCCAAATCCTGCAGAGCAGTGGGAGTAGCCTGCGGCCAAAATCCGATTCCGATCTTTATTCCATGCCATCGGGTAATCGGATCAAATGGGAATCTGACCGGTTACGGCGGTGGTCTGCATATAAAAAAGCGTCTTCTGGAGATGGAAAAAACGGTATCAAATGCAGTTAATTCATCCCTTTGACCCGATTTTTGATGAAAAATCCAGAATTTTGATATTGGGGACGTTTCCATCCGTAAAATCTCGAGAATACGGTTTTTACTACGGACATCAGCAAAATAGATTTTGGAAAGCAATTGCTCGAATTACCCAAACTGGTCATTTTCCAGAAACAATTGCTGATAAAAAACAAATACTTATCCAAAACAGGATCGCCCTTGCGGATGTGCTGCAAAGTTGTGATATCGCTGGCTCCAGCGATGGCAGTATCAAAAATGCTGTACCTGCGGATTTGTCTAAAATATTTGATAACGCCAATATTGAACGCATCTACGCAAACGGAGAAAAAGCGTATCAGTTATTCATCAAGTATATTGGAATGGAGGTCATAAAACTCCCGTCCACTAGTCCAGCGAACGCAAAATATGATCTAGAAAAACTGATTTCAGAATGGGAAAAAATAATTATGTAAAAATTCATTTGCCGGATTTTAGTTTATGCCAAATGGCGAATTCGGGGCAGTGTTTTCGCATGAAAGAGATTTCATTGGACATTTGGGAGTGGAACTGTTGAAAACAAAAAAAATCCAAATTTCCGGTACATAAGTTCGCTTTCTCAGCGTGATTGAGTATATACCCAATCACAGTGAGATTTCAGACGGAAAATGCTGCAATCACAATTAAAGACTCACCAGTAAAATCCAGTTTCTTATGGTGATTGAGTATATACATAAACCGTTTTGAAAGTGCATTTATAATGTGGTATTTTCGCTCAAATATCAGGCTAATCATTGCACAAACAAACGCACTTTCAAAACAGTTCATGTATAATTGCGCTCATCAAATATAGAAGCAAGGCTCTTTGCCCGACGCTGCTATGTTTGGTGACCAGCGATTCAGCCCCTGGGTACACAGAATAATGCGTTACAATGACTGAGATGCGGTGCTTTCCTGACCTGCCATGGACTGGAATGCTGGTTCTGAACGTATTGAGTGCATCTTCCGAGACATCAATAGCTCGCTTCGGCAATTTCTCAGTTTTTTTATCTCACGAACATCATCCTTGTCTTGCACAATGATTGTGCTTAATTTAATTTCTACTAGATCTAGCAGTATTTCTAAAGATTGTTTTGATAGCATGTTATAACCATAATCTGACATAAATGATATTGTAATTGAATAAAATAAACAAAGGGTTAATATGGGGAATTTTTTTTTAGTAGATATGTCAGATATTGATGTACAGGAATTGCTAGGTACCGAAAATATTGTCGTTGGGCTTGATATTGGAGAAAAAACTGTTGGCATTGCCGTATCTGACCGAAGAATAAAAATAGCCACAGGTCTCGCTACCGTTGCCAGAAGCGCTATGGAACATGATTGCCAATCGGTATTTAACCATGTGAAATCCTATGCAGTTGGATTGGTGATTTTTGGTTGGCCGCTGCATATGAACAACACTCATAGTGAACAATGCAAAAATTCTCTATCGTTTTGTAATGCTTTGTCCACCAAACTCATTGCAAAATACGCAAAATGGGACGAAAGATTTTCCACCAGTGTTGTGGATAGAATAATGGTAGAAGCTTCCATGTCACGCCGGAGACGTAAGCAGGTCATTGATAAAACGGCAGCAACGTATATATTGCAGGGCGCTTTAGATTTCATGAATAATGCCAAATCCCATTTGGGACTGTCGAAAATTGATCAAAGAATACCATCCTGAGGCAGGAACTACCTTGAAACGTAGATTATGAAAATACGGTATACCCAATCACCGTAAGAAATTGGATTTTATTGGTGAGTCTTTATTGTGATTACAGCATTTTTCGTCTGAAATCTTACGGTGATTGAGTATATACCCAACCAAGATGAGAGAGAGGATTTTTTGATGATTTGGGAAGCCTTGGAGCGAGAGCTCACCTGGAGATGCCTAGGTGGCCAGGTTTCGGCGAAAAATCCCAAAATACTTTCTCGAAATTCTTTGGTGCCGCTGAAGAATCTGTTATTTCTGAGGTATACTCAATCACGCTGAGAAAGCGAACTTAAGTATCGGAAATTTGCTGGTTTTTCGTGCATAAAAATCCAATTTCCTACGGTGATTGAGTATAACACCGGGTTCAGGTATTGCACACGCCCATATGCGACGGAAACACAGCGTTACAGCATTCCTCGGAACAAATTATCCGAAAGCTTTTC